>NZ_JBVIRA010000004.1:0-26600 GCF_055576575.1 Streptomyces sp. NPDC033270 | reverse complement strand
GGGAAACTACACAAAGGCGCCCTCAGACGAAACGGAGATGCATGAAACACCCCCCCCCCCCCCCCCCCCCCCCCCCCCCCCCACGGCCGTTTTCCGTTTCCGGACGGGCGGCGCCGACCGGCCGCCGGAAACGGCTTCCGGATTCGTTTGTCAGTGGGTTGCACCACAATGGGTCGAGCGAGTCACGAGCAGCACGGAACGCAAAGGAACGGCAGGCAGCGATGGCGGTATGGGACGACGTGGTCGGCCAGGACCGGGTGACGGCGCAGTTGGCCGCCGCCGCGCGCGATGCGGACGCCATCGTCACGGCTGAGCACGCGGCGCCGCAGAACCGGCCCGGCGAGCAGTCGCAGCCGGCGGCCGACCGCGGCGGCGCCTCCCAGATGACGCACGCCTGGCTGTTCACGGGCCCGCCCGGTTCCGGCCGCTCCACCGCGGCCCGCGCCTTCGCCGCCGCCCTGCAGTGCGTCAGCCCCGACCGCGCGCTCGGTGGCGCGCCGGGCTGCGGTTTCTGCGACGGCTGCCACACGGCGCTGGTGGGCACCCATGCTGACGTCGAGATCGTCCGCACGGACCTGCTGTCCATCGGCGTCAAGGAGACCCGAGACCTGGTCCGCCGGTCCTCGCTCTCCCCGGCCGGCGGCCGCTGGCAGGTGATCGTCCTGGAGGACGCCGACCGCCTCACCGAGGGCGCCGGCAACGTCCTCCTCAAGGCCGTGGAGGAGCCGGCCCCCCGTACGGTCTGGCTCCTGTGCGCCCCCTCCATCGAGGACGTGCTCCCCACCATCCGCTCCCGCTGCCGCCACCTCAGCCTGCGCACGCCACCGGTCGGCGCGGTCGCGGACGTCCTCGTACGGCGCGACGGCATCGACCCGGAGGCTGCCGGCCGGGCCGCCCGCGCCACCCAGGGCCACATCGGCCGGGCCCGTCGCCTCGCCACCGACGAGCGCGCCCGCGCCCGCCGCGCGGCGGTGCTCAAGCTCCCCCTCCGCGTCGATGACATCGGCGGCTGCCTCAAGGCCGCCCAGGAGCTGATCGACGCCGCGGGGGAGGACGCCAAGCAGGTCGCCGAAGAGGTCGACACGAAGGAGACCGAGGAGCTGCGTGCGGCGCTCGGCGCCGCCGCCGGGACCGGCGGCCGGCTGCCCCGTGGCACGGCCGGCGTCATGAAGGAGCTCCAGGACAAGCAGAAGCGCCGCGCGACCCGCACCCAGCGCGACAGCCTCGACCTGGCCCTGGTCGACCTCACCGGCTTCTACCGCGACGTCCTCGCGCTCCAGATGGGCGCCTCGGTCCCCCTCGCCAACGACGAGGTGCGCGACAGCGTCCAGCGCATCGCCGGCACCTCGACCCCCGAACGCACCCTCCGCCGCATAGAAGCCGTGATCGCCTGCCGCGACGCCCTAGACCGCAACGTGGCCCCCCTCCTGGCGGTAGAGGCGATGACGGCAGCCCTCCGCGCCGGCTGATACCGGCCCCTATCCACCCCCACCCCGAACCCGCAAACAAAAAACCGAACCCCACACCACCCCCCACACCACCCCGCACCCCGACCTCACCACCCCCTTCGAGGGGCCGACCACACAAGGTCGCCACCCGAATACGCTCCGTCCAGATTCCGGGCCCCCGCCACCAACCCCGCCCCTCACCCACCTGTCCCACACCCCACCCACCCGTCACCCCCACCCACCCACTCCGCATTCCACCCCCCAAGGACCGCACCGCATTCCACGCCCCACAGCGACACCCCCGCCCCCGTCCACACCCGCTCCCCGCACTCCAGGCTCCAGATCCAGGGGACCGAGACCAAGGGACCGCCCATGTCCACCAGCCGCCTGCTCCGCACCTCCGCCGCCTTCCTCGCGGCCTCTGCCCTGCTGATCTCCGGCTGCTCCTCGGAGCGTTCGTCCCCCGACGCCGACGCGTCCTCGGGCCGTACGACGGAGGCCGGCGCTCCGCGCCCCGCCGACAGCTCCCTCCAGCCCCTCCCGACCGCCATCCCGGCCAAACTCCGCCCGTACTACGACCAGAAGCTGGACTGGCACGCCTGCGGAGTCGCGGGCTTCGAGTGCGCGACGATGAAGGCGCCCCTGGACTACGCCAAGCCCAGCGAGGCCACGGACCTCAAGCTCGCGGTGGCCCGTAAGAAGGCCACCGGCCCCGGTAGCCGGCTGGGCTCCCTCATGGTCAATCCGGGCGGTCCCGGCGGTTCGGCGATCGACTACCTCCAGCAGTACGCGCCACAGCCCGCGCCGGTCCGCGCGCGGTACGACATGGTGGCGATGGACCCGCGGGGTGTGTCCCGCAGCGAGCCCGTCGAGTGCCTGTCCGACAAGGAGATGGACCGCTACACCCAGACCGACCCGACCCCGGACTCCCCGGCCGAGGTCGACAAGCTCACCGCCGCCTACCGCGGCTTCGCCAAGGGCTGCGAGTCCCGCTCCGGCAAGGTGCTCGCGCATGTCTCCACGATCGAGGCCGCCCGCGACATGGACGTGCTGCGCGCCGTCCTGGGCGACAAGAAGGTGACGTATGTGGGTGCCTCCTACGGCACCTTCCTCGGCGCGACCTACGCCGGCCTGTTCCCCACCCGCGCCGGCCGCATGGTCCTCGACGGAGCCATGAACCCGGACCTCGATGCTCGCAGGATCAACATCGACCAGACCACCGGCTTCAACACCGCCTTCACGGCGTTCGCCGCGGACTGCATCAAGAAGCAGGGCTGCCCGCTGGGCAGCAAGAGCACCGAGGACGCCGGCCGGCAGCTCTCCGCCCTCTTCAAGAAGCTGGACGCCCATCCCGCGGAGACGGGCGAGGAGCGCAAGCTCACCGAGTCCCTCGCCACCACGGGCGTCATCGCCGCGATGTACGACCAGCGCGCCTGGCCGATGCTGCGCGACTACCTCGCCCAGGCCAAGGCCGGCAACGGCCGCGGGCTGCTGACCCTCTCCGACAGCTACTACGAGCGCGAGCCCAACGGCAGCTACGCCAATCAGATGTACGCCAACCCCGCCGTCAACTGCCTCGATCTCGCGCCCGCCTTCACCAACCCCGACCAGGTACGCGCCGCCCTGCCCAGCTTCCGCAAGGCCTCCCCGGTCTTCGGCGACAACTTCGCCTGGGCCGCTCTGAACTGCGCGTACTGGCCGGTCAAGTCCTCCGGCAAGGCCCACCGCATCGAGGCCAAGGGCGCCAACCCGATCGTCGTCGTCGGCACCACCCGCGACCCGGCCACCCCCTACACCTGGGCCAAGGCCCTCGCCGGCCAGCTCTCCAGCGGCACCCTCCTGACCTACGAGGGCGACGGCCACACCGCCTACGGCCGCGGCAGCGACTGCATCGACGCCGCGATCAACACCTACCTCCTCGACGGCACCACCCCAGCCAAGAACAAGCGCTGCAAGTGACCCGCCTCACACCCACCGCCGCCCTCCCCTGACCAGCCCGTAAACCGGTTACAGACCACCCCTCTGCGATGTGTAGACTGGGCCGCGCACCACGCCGCCTTAGCTCAGTTGGCCAGAGCAACGCACTCGTAATGCGTAGGTCTCGGGTTCGAATCCCGAAGGCGGCTCAGTCGAAAAGCCAGGTCAGACCCCATCTGACCTGGCTTTTCTCTTGCCGGAGGGGGCTCCCGCGGTCAGCGGCGTGGCCTCGATTCGTGCCGCAGAATCCAAGGGGAGCGCAAGGGGAGCGCATGAGCGCAGAGCTTGTGCAGAGGGGTGCGCGAGGAAAACCGCGAAAGCACCGCCGAACAGCCTGGCGAGGTTTCTTGGCGATCAAGCCAGTTTTGTGGAAACGCTCCAATGCCCGCTTCTAGGCTGGGGACTGTGGCAGACCCGAACGAGATCCCACCGGTCAAGACCCTCGTGATGCAGGCGAGCGCTGTGCTGCTGACCCACGGAATCGAGGTGGAGGCGGTGTCGGTGCAGGGTGTGGCGAGCCACCTCGTCGAGACCATGGCCAAGCAGGCAGGCATAGGTCAAGAAGAAGCCGTGCACCTGGTGACCCCCGAAGCCGTCGCTGAGATCATCATGAGGGCGGTGACCGAGGACGATCAGGGAGTCGCCGCACCGCACGCCGTGCGCCCGGTACGGATTGACGACCGCACTGTCAACGCATCTGTCGAGTCGCTGGGCAATCTGGTCATGGCCGCCACCCAAGCCGGAAAGTACGCCGGCCTCAACGACGACGGTGAGGCAGCGGCCCATCTCCTGGACCTCGCCACCGAGATCGGCGCCGCCCTCGTGAAGCGTCATGCCGACGGTGCGGCGGAGATCCTGGTTGGGGTGCTCGACGAGCTGGCCGAGATGGTGGGCAGGGTGGCCGACCACGTCGAGACGGACGGCTGGAGCATCTGCCCTTGCGGCGAGGACCACGGACAGGCCGAGGTGGACGCTGGCACGCTGCCGGTCATGCGTCACCATGCCGCGCTCGCCCGCGGTCTCCGTGAACAAGCCGCCGGATAACCTCGACGACCAAGATGACGATCGGCCCGGAGCAAGGCGACATGGACGAGTTGTGCCAGTGCGGCCGCAAGACCTCGGCCGACTTCTCGTTCTGCCCGTCCTGCGGCCATGACCTACGGGAGAAGTCGCTCTGCCGCACCCTGAGCTTGTGCGCCGAGTACACCTTTGAGCGGCTGGCTGATGGGCATAGGGCAGGCCAGGCACCTGGTGAGGTGGGGCTCACCGAGCATCATCTTCAGGACATCCGCATGGAGCATGGCGACCGTGTGGCGGTTCGCTGGTTCACCGGCCCCGAGGAAGCCGTGAACGGTGCGGACTGGGAATGGTGGTTCTACGCCGGCGACATCGGCTTCGGCATGCGAGTTCAAGCTAAGCGCGCTGAGTGGAACGGTAGTTACAAGCTCCGGTATCGGCCCAACGGACGGCGTCTCCAAAGCGATCTCCTGATCGAGGACGCTGTCGCAGCGGAGTGTTTTCCTGCCTACGTGTTTTACAACCATTTGAACTGGCAGCCAGACCGCCTGGAAGGGGCGTTGGTGGGCTGCAGCCACGGTCCCCTCGGCGAGCGGCAGTTGGGGTGCACCATCGCCTCTGCTCTCGTGGTGCAGCGGACCTTGCTCTTCAGTCGGGCTAGCACCCGGTATGTGAAGAACCGCAGCCTGCCGTGGCACCGTCTCCTGTGCGACGAGAGTGCATCAGGGGGCCCTGGAGTAGCGACGCCGTACGAGCGTGTGAGGAATCTGCACCGGGTAGCGGCTAAAGAACTCCAGGAGGCGCTGAATGCGGAGGACGGTGCCCTCATCACGGTGAGACGGGAAGTGCCGTCGCAACCCGCGAAGCCCCGGGCCAGCAGGCGGGTACGGCGCGATGAATCGGGGCACGTTCGGCGAATCGAACAGGACGTCACCAAGGAGAATGTTGCGTCGGGGGAATCGGTGGACCACCTACCTCGCGACTTGAGGCAATGGCCGCTATACCGCCGCATGCAGGAAATTGTGGAGCGCCCGCCGTCTCAGTTGCCACACCGCGTACGAGGCATGATCCACGGAGATGATGCCGTCCCTCCCGACGAGCGAGTTGCCGGTGCAGTTCTCGTGAACCTTGCCGGGAATGACTAACTGATCATTTCAAGTGGATCTCGTGGCACCGGCACAATCACGCGTGCCATGCTCGCCCTGGCCTTCCTGGCCTTCCTGGCCTTCCTCGCCGCCGTCGCCGCCGACGCGGCCCCCCCACCGGCCCGCCGATCCGCACCACCTGGCCCGCAGCCGTGACCGTCCCGGAGATCCGCCACCTACTCGCCGCGGTGTTCACCCCACCGCTCACCTCCGCGGCCAGGCTGCTGCACTGCTCCATCTGGTGCAGAGGCCACCAGGCAACAGCCCGTCTCAGCCACTACTGACGACGGTTCCTCGACGAACCTGCTGGATAGGCCACGAAACCGCAGTGGAGTACTAGATGATGTCCTTGCTGAGGATGGTGGCGACGAAGCTTGCCTCGTGTTCCTCATCTGATCTGAGCGAACCTGCTGAACGAAAACGGGACTACGCATGCCTACGCAGGCCAAGGAAATATTCGAGGCGCAGAGTAAGAGTGTCCGCGAGCTGCTTTCTGACAATGGCTTGGGCCTCTACCTGCCGCCCTACCAGCGTCCGTACGGCTGGGGCAAAGACAAGGTCGAGAAATTGCTCGACGACACACTGCATGGCCTCAGGAATCTAGGTAAGGCGCCGGACAGCTTCACGTTCTTGGGGACCGTCATCACCATCCATGATGTCAACCACGTCACGGTGAAGCCAATCGTCAAGTCCGAGGTCCCGTCCAAGGTCCTTACGGTGATCGATGGGCAGCAGCGTTTGTCGAGCCTTCTTATCCTGCTGGTCGGCCTGCACAACCTCATTCGTCAGCGTGCATGGAAGATCTTCAAGGGCAAGACCCCGGATCCGACCGACAGTGCTCGGACTCACCTCTACTCGGAAACGAGCGACATCCTGCAGATGCTCGGGGCGGCGTTCTACGAGCGAAAGAACTTCGGAACTACGCCGATCTACCCGCGCCTCATTCGAGCCTTCGATGATCAGTGGGCCAGGGATGAGAAGCTCAAGAAGTATGAGTCGCCGATCGCCAACCTTATCTACCAGTACTCATTGCTTGTCGATAGCGAGCCGGCAACCTCTAATCCGACGGACTTCAGGCCGACAGCGCGACAGAATGCGGGCGACGGCGAAGGCGACCTCATCAAGAGGTACAACGAGATCCGCACGGGGTTGAACAAGCTGTCGCAGCGAAAGTCCATCGAGGAGCTGGAGGATCTGCCGCCGCTAGCAACCCTTGCCACCAACATCGATTTCCAGCGTGCGCTCTTCAACCATGAACTCGACTCCGAACTCTGCGCTTGGCTGGGAGAGTTGGAAGACGAGCCCGAGGCCGAGCTGATGCGACTCGTCATGTTTGCCGCCTATAGCTTGAACCGCATTGCTCTGACGGTCGTCCAAGGCAAGGACGAGGACTACGCCTTCACGATCTTCGAGTCGTTGAATACCACTGGCGAGCCTCTGACCGCCTTCGAGACCTTCCTCCCTCGGGTGGTGATGGCAGAGAAGATTCAGGACTACCAGGACTCGGACGCACACGAATACATGAAGGCGGTTCAGGGCTACCTGGACCGTTTCGCCGTCGGAGACAAGCTTCAGAACGCAACTCGGGACCTGCTGGTAACTTTCGCGCTGGCAGAGACTGGAGAGAAGCTCTCCAAGCGCCTCCCGGACCAGCGGGTCTACATGCGCGATACCTTTGAGCGTCACAAGGACTCGGCCGATGATCGAAGCGCGTACCTGCGCCACCTACGCGACACTGCGGCCTTTATCGGGAATGCATGGGAACCCGCGAATAACTCGCCTCGCGCGCTACCCGGGCTAGAAGCGACCGCCATGACAGACACCGTGAAGTTGTGTCTGGCCTTCCTCAATTCACTCAAACACACCATTGCCATCGCGCCGCTCGTGCGCTTCTACTCCGAGGCTGTCCACGCGGACGAAGGTGAGGCGAGGGAAAAGCACATCGCCGAGTTCGAGAAGGCGATCAAGGCAATCACTGCCTTCACGGTCTTCTGGCGAGCAACCCGCCGCGGCACGGGTAACATCGACAGCCAGTACCGGGCGGTCATGGCCGGGGCGGACTCACTCACGGGCATTGGACCCCTCGCCCGGCAGTGGGCAGAGCCCGATGCAACGAAGCCTGATCCTATCGTCGACGCTGAGGCGCTGAAGAAGGAACTTGCGGCGCGTTTGTCGGGCCCTAAGGGTAAGGGCGGCGTCCCGAACTTGGCGTCGTTCCTGGCAGATGCTTCCGCACTGCCGCTCTACAAAATTAGCCCCGCGCTGGCGCGTTTCCTTCTTCTGGCTGCATATCACGACACAATTGAAGATCCGGAGAATCCGGGACTGATCATCCAAGGTAAGACGGGAGTCGCCTCGTGCTTCACCGCCGACGGTTGGGAGGACGAGACACACCTCACGATCGAACACATCGCACCACAGTCGGCCACGAGTGGGTGGGATGAGGAGTTCTACAGCGATAAGGAGACCGTCCACAAGCTGGGTAATCTGGTCCTGGCACCAGGAGCTGCCAACGCGTCTCTCAGCTCGCGGCCTTGGACCGAGAAGAAGGTCCTGTACGCGGCACTCGGTTCCCCGACGGCCGAGGACGCCAAGTCGATCCTCAACAGTTCTGGCTTCACTTTCGCGCAGACGACTGAAGACCTAGCGGCCATGTCGCGCTACCTCCCGCACCTGCGAGCACTGGGTCAGCGTGAGGACAAGTGGAGTCCGACGTTCATGGACCAGCGTGCTGACGTCCTCCTACGTCTGGCCTACACACGACTCAAAGGCTGGCTCGACCTGGAGCTGTCTGACTCCAGCAGTGATCAGGTGGTCAAGGTCGAGGATGTGGAGATCGAGAACGATGAGCTCGACGCGAGTGAGGATGCTGGGGGAGAGGTTGGAACGGCGTAACACCACGGGCCAGTTGGGCGGCGTTACGGCCCGGATTCCCTGGGGGGCTGGCCCCGCTAGTATTCCAGTCTGACTTCGCCATCTTGCGGCAGACCCGGCTGGGAACGGTTACGGCCGCCGCCACGGGTTCGTGTGGACTCAGTCCTGTTTGCGCTGCCAGAGCAGCATCACGCTGGCGCGTATTTGCGCAGGTGCGGCAGCAGCGGCTCCAGGCGGTCCCACAACTCATCTGGCACGAGCCACGGCGACGTCCCGACGCCGGGCTGAACCCTCAACTCCGTTATGGACACGGCCACCAGGCCCGACACACCTCATTGTGTTAGCCGCTGTAAGGGGCCTTCCCAGCAAGGAAGAGCCCCTTGAGGCAGGTCCTGACGATTCCCGTTACGCCGTAATAACTTCCTGCTGATTAGCGCCGCAGGTGCACTCGCAGGTGCATCGAGGGGAGGCTCCGACGGGAGTAGCAGACCGCGCGGCGCGCTGCTCGATGAGTGAGCGGATCGCGCTCGGAGCGCGGGGCACGAGCTTGACCACGGCTTCCGCTGCGGCGCGGGCCAGGTCGTCGAGGACGGACTGGTAAATGTCACGCGTGAGGCCCAGTTCGCGGAGCATTCCGCCAACTGGGCCTCCCTCAAGAATGCGGATCAGAGGTGACAAACCGCGCAGGCGGCCTCGTCGTCGTCTTCGTCGAGTGCGTCGGACAGTATCTCAAGGAGCGGCCTGTTCGGCTTCACTCGCTTGGCTGCCCGCTCGAGCGCTGCCTGGTGCTTCGCCTCGATCTCGTCGCGACGTGCTATCAGCTCTCCCAGCGACTCCCCCTGCGACCAGGTGTACTTGCGGCCCTGCATGGCTGTGCCCTGATGCCTGACCTTGTCCTCGTACTCAACAGCCTTCTCGTAGAGATCCGGGTGTCGGTCCTTGAGGCCCACCCATTCGTGCTTGCGCTGGAAGAAGCAGAAGTAGCAGCCGGATCGGGTGCGCCACTCGTAGTATCCCGGGAGACCAATGCCAGCCTCTTCGAGGATGCGGTCCACGCCCGCCCGATCGATCCCGTCCTCGCGGAAGGGGAACACCGCGGTGATGTTCGGCTTGGTGCTGACGTAGCCGAGCCGGTTCTCGTCCGCCCGGATCGCAACGTACGAGATGGCCTCGTCGTCGCCGATCCACTCCTCAAGTGGCTTGATCTTCAAGTTCTTCGTGCACCAGCGCATTTGAGGGCTGGGCAGCGTCCCCTGGTACACCTCAAGCCAGTGATCGAAGTCGCGAGAGGCGTTGAGACGCTCGATAGGCTTACCGAGAGCGCCTTCGAGGCGGTTGAGGTACTCGTACGTCTCCGGAAGCTCGGCGCCCGTGTCGCAGAAGAAGTACTCCATCTGCGGCACGCGGTCTCGCATGTAGATCGCGAGGGACGAGGAGTCCTTGCCTCCCGAGATCCCGAGTACGTGGCGCTTCTTGCTGTTGGAGCCGTCGGCGTCTGTCACAGCTGCTCCTCCTTCTCGGATGCGTCGCTGTCCTGCCCGGACAGGTGCTCGGCCAGGGCGGCAAGCAGGATGCGTGCGCCGTCGGGGCCCAGTGCTTCTTCAGCTTGCCTGATGACACTGACAACGAGCTTGTCCGCGGCATTCCGAGACTTCTTCGGGACGTGGATGAGCGTGCGCTCCTCCGTTCCCCGCGGGGTAGTGAGGGTGAGCAGATGAGTGTCGATCTGGCGCCGCTTCGGCTTACTGCGACCGACATCCTTGAGGGGCTCGTCGACCGGAGCCTCCTCCACCTCCACTGCGTTGTACAGATGGCTCACGCGGTCCAGCGCGCGCGCCCTGTCTCGTACGACGCGAGGGAAGGCATCCACATGGCGGTCAGTCCAGTCGCCTAGGGCCTGGTTGACGAGTTGGACTGCGACGGTCCCAAGCCAGTCGTCGTCGGGGAGCATCTCGTTGATCACACACGTCACGAAGCCGTTGAGACTGGCTTCGAGCGAGGCATCCGCGAAGCCGCCCATCCGCTCAGCTAGCCCTGCACGCAGCTCGCCGATACTCGATGCAGGAAGCCGGAACTCCTGAGCCAACGTTTCAACGACGTACCGGACCAAGCCCGTGCTGGCGTCGGCGATTTCGTTGAGCGCAGAAGTGAGGCGAACAACGTATGCCTCAGCCGAGGAGGAGTCCTTCCGAACGCCAGAAGCAATCTTCTCGAAGCCAAGCGCCTCGGGGAGCTGCTCGAAGACAAGCCCGTCGGGATCGGTTGCTTCCGACAGCACCTCGCGAACCACAGTGGCGTCATCGCTGAGTCGGCGAGTCTTCTTCGAGTACTCGTCCAGTTCCCAAATCGGCCCCAGCAGACCGCGAGTGACCGCAAGTAGGGCCGGATTCCGGTTCGCCTTACTCCGAGGGATGTCGACGCCGAGGGACTTCACTAGCTTGTCGAGAACAAGGCTGCGCTGGCCTTGGCCGTCTGGAGTCGCCTTCACAGTGAAACGCTCTGGATTGACGTTCAGGCGCTCCATGACGGGGGCGGTGAGGCGAGGGCAGTAGTTGCCCACCTCGAAAAGGGCTACATCGTTGCCCCGCAGGACGAGTGCGGCAACCACCAGGATCGGGACAACGCCGGCTTTGACTCCGTACGGAGGAGCCATGAGCCGCTCGTAGATCTCTACGAGGTTGGTCGGCTCCGTGGCCTCGCTCAATGCCTCCTCAAGCGCTTCCCACACAGCCATGACGCTCGCGTTCGTGGTAACGCTCGGGCGAGACATCCCATGCGTGTTGAAACTACCTTCGGAGTTCTGCCCGCCAGTGACCTCGCCGGCAGCACGGTGCAGTCCGAGGTGCTCAACGACGCCGTCATACAGGGCACGTTCCGCGGGAAACCTGTCCTGGGGCCAGCCAAGCAGCGGCAGCCCGGTCTTCTCGATCATCGACGTGAGGACTTCGCGGCGCGTACTTGCAGCCTTACTGGTGAGCTGGTGCCGCCCCACCATCTCGTTCCGCACGTGCGGGGTCTGGTGGTAGACCACATTGCACGCTTCGGATACGAGCCCCGCGTAGCTACGGGCCTTGAGCTGCCGGGCGGGGTCGCCGTCGGTGTCCTCGCCGGTCTTCCACAGGTACCAGCTTGACTCGTCGCTTCCCGGGCGGAACGCCTCGGAGAGCATGGCGGTGATGCGCTGGGAGAACTCACCAGCCCGTTCGCCGATTTCCCGCCGAGCGACGTGGTCCAGTTCCTCGTCACTCATGAGGTCCTGGAGCGCAACGAGGGTGTTGCCGACCTCTAGTACGGCTTGGGGGTTCTTCGTCACTCCGACGACGACCGGGAGCGGTGAGTCGACCCTAGGGGCGCTCTTCAGGTCGCCGAAGTGGAAGACGAGCATCCCGTCAGCCGCGTCCTGCACCACCTTGGGGCCCCGAAGCTTCTCGGTCTGGTGGCTGACGGCGGTCATGAAGTGCCGCTGCATACCGGTGAGCTGGCTGTGCCCGCCCGCTGCGACCGCGTTCGGGAGGACATTCGTCCCCAGATGCTTGTTGAAGTAGCGCACCACGTCATCGGGCTGCAACTGTGTGGCGATCTCACGCACCCGGGCGTCGATATCTACATCGGTGCCCTGCCAGATCCGATACTCGTCGCTGTACGACCGGTGTACGACGAGCCCGCCCTCTACCAGCTTGTCCAGACGCTTCTTCAGCTGCTCGAACCGCTTGGCGTCGGTGGCATCCGTCGGGTCGTTCAGCGCGAACTGGATCATTGCCGGCGTAGCGCGCAGCAGTCCGTCGGCGTCGATGAGGTTGAGGACACCGATCGCCTTGAGCAGCTCCTGATCGGCTTCGGGGAGCCCGTGGGCTTCTTCAAGGCGGGCGTTGATCTCCAGCCACCGACTCGACTTGGAGGAGGCGAGGATCGTGGTACGCCCTGCAGAGAAGAAGAAGTCGTACAGCTGCGGGATCCGGATTGTCGAGGCGCGCTTCGGTGCCTCGTCCGCGCACGTGTCGAGAGTGCGCCGCACGGTGAACGGCTCGTCGTTGACGAGGAAGCCGCTGAGGCTCCGGTCGTTCTGGCCGATCTGTGCCGCCATGAGGGGGGCCGCCACGGCGGTGAGAGGGTGCAGCGGGTACAAGTTGGCGAACGACTCGGCCGAGATGTCGACGACCGAGTGCAGTGACTGCTCGCGCCAGATACCGGAGGCCGCTTGCGCCTGTGCCTCGACCAGCTTGCGTCCCTGCTCCGGCACCGCAGAGTGCGCCAGTTTCCGCTGAAGAAGGTAGACCGCGTCGCCCAGGTTGGGGGCAAAGGTGACGTCCTCGAAGCGCCCTTGGATCTTGGCCCACTCCTGGGTTTGGACGGAACTGGATCGCGAGGCGTAGTCCGTGAAAGCCAGGTGCTGCAGCGTGAACATGAAGAGCGGTAGCCCCTTGGCGCCGGCGCCCTTCTCCGCGAGCAGTTGCAGCAGGAAGACGTCGCTCTCTGAGTGACTGCCCTCTCCGCTGGAGACCAAGTACTCGAGCGTCTTGCCGAACTCGTCGATGATCAACAAGAGCGGTGCCTTGCCGCACAGCGTGGTGACCGCGTTCAGCAGGGCGTCAGTCGTCGGGACGTCCGTCTCAGAGCAGGCCGCCATGACAGTGGAGACGTCCTTCGGGACGCGCTTCTTCCACTTACGCTCCACCGCGGTCTGCAGGGCACGGTGGATGGTGGCTGACAGCGGCTCTCTACGCGCAGTGGTGACAGCTCCCAGGAAACCCTCTGCCGCGAGCGCCTGACGGTTCTCGGTGATCTCCTGGGCCAGAGCGGCGTTGGTCGCAGCGACCGCCTCGTAAGCGCGGGTTCTGCGCTCGGTGTCGTGGCCAAGGAGGGCGTCGATCAAGTTGGAGAGAGTCGACTTGCCTGAGCCGTAAGGGCCGGTGAAGGACCAGGCGCGAGTGCGCTTGAGGTCGCCCAGGGCGTTACCAACACGGTCGAGAACGTCGAGTGCACGTACGCCGACGTACGGGGAGTGGAGGTCCTGGGCCCGGACGTCGCGTTCCAGATTGGTGGAACGAAACTCCGTACCGACGAAGCTGATCCCAGAAGGAATCTGGACATCCGCGTCCTTCCCCTTAGTACGGGAAGATGGCTTGGTGGCCGTGATCACGCGAGCTCCTCGTTCATCTCGGGCTGCTGGGGGATCTTGCCCTGCAGGGCCTCAGCATCGTCGTCCGTTGTCTTCTTCAGGCCGGGGTTCTGCCGTGCCCACTCCTCGGGAGTTGGGAAACCTTCGCGCTCACGAACACGGCCGTACTGCTCATCGAGGATGTCCCAGGCGAGAGTCTCCGGGTTGTCCGCAAAGCGGAGGCTCCGCTGCCCGAGCGACTCCACGATCTCCAGCTGTGGGTGGTTCTCGACGAAGGCTTCAATCGACCTGGCCAGCTCCGGCTCACGCATGTGGAACGCGCGCCCGGGGGCACCGGGTTCGCTGGCGAGGCGGGCCAGGGAGATGGAGTCTGGCTTGCGACTGAAACGGGCCGCGTAGTCGAGGCAGGTATGAACGAGGACACTCGGCGGCAGGCTGGGACGGATGCCACTGGTGAATCGGTATGTACGCTCCTTCCCACGGCCCCCCTGGAACTCCAGAAGTCCAAGCTCACGGAAGGGGCAGAGGAGCGAGTCCTCGAAGCTGCCCGGGGAGAGGGGGTTCGCTTCGGGGTCTGGCGCGTACATCTTGATGAAGCACTCGACGTCTCGGGTGATCGACTCGGGTGCCGGCCACTTGTCACGCTTGAAGCTGTTGTGCACTTCCCTCGTGATGAAGGTGGTCATTTCCTCGACCGTGACGCGAGCCAGCGGGGCGAGGTGGAACATCACGTACCAACTCGGGACGAGGCACTTGGCTTCGTTGTCTGCGGAGACAAGCCACCAATGCAGCAGCCATAGGCTTCCAGTGTCCTCAAGGTAAGGGTCGGCTCCCTCCTCGTCGAGCAGCCAACGGGCACGCCAGGTCGGGGCGGCTGCAAGAGACCGTGCCTGCGGCGTGGGCTTGTACTCGTGAGTGAGCTTGAATGCCTGAGACCAGTACCGCATGGAGTAGACCATGTTCTTACCCACGCCCAGGCGCACCAGCGCGTCTGGGGCATGGAAGAGCATCTCGTCCTTCTTAACCTGCAGGTATGCCTTGTGAAGCCAGCCGAAGCGCGGGGGAAAGCTCTCGTGCCTGTTAAATTTCAGCCCGACGACGTCGGTGGAGAGGCGGCCTTCTGGCATTGCGGTCGTACCCTTCAGTTCAAGAAATGAGTGCGAAGTCTTAAGGGGCGCCGGTCAGAGGGCGTCGGTGGATCCCATGACGGCCCGTACGTGAGTAACAGCTCTCACGGTGGCATCGACGGCGTGGCGGATTTCCTGCTCCGTCGTGGCGTAGCCCAGTGAAAAGCGAATGGTGGAGTCGGCATCCTCCCGGCTGAGCCCCATGGCGAGCAGAACATGGCTAGGACTCGGCGCCCCTGCGGAGCAAGCGCTTCCGTCGGACGCGGCTACGTCCGGCATCGAGGCGAGGGCCGCATCGGCCGGCGCCCCTGGGAAGGTGATGCTTGTGACGCCCGGGAGCCGCGCGGTAGCTGCGCCGTTGATGTAGCTGCCGGGAATCTGCGCGATGAGCTCGCCCTCTAGGAGATCGCGCAGCTTGGTAATGCGCGGAACCTCTTCACCAAGCTGTCGGTGGGCCGCCTCGGCCGCGGCTCCCAAACCAGCGATCCCCGGAACGTTGAGGGTGCCCGCGCGCCAGCCGCGCTCATGCCCACCGCCAAAGACCAATGGGCGATGAGCAAGCGGAATGCCGCGTCGAATGAACAACGCACCGACACCTTGCGGGCCGCCGAACTTGTGGGCCGACAGCGACAGCAGGTCCACGTCGAGGTCACCCAGGTCGAGAGGTAGTCGGCCGACGTACTGCGTCGCGTCCGTGTGAACCAGTGCGCCGGCCTCGTGCGCGACCTCGATCATTGGCGCGAGATCGGTGATCACCCCGGTCTCATTGTTCGCCAGCATGATGGACACAAGAGCCACGCCATGCTGCTCAACGGTGACCTTGAGTGCGCCAGGGTCGGCCCGCCCCTCGTTATTGACAGGCAGGACAGATAGTGCGCCTGGCGTGTCGCCTACGAGCGCTCGAGCGGCTTCCAGGACCGCGGGGTGCTCGACAGCCGAGGTGATGATCAAGTCGCGCTGCGCGTAAGCAGCCTGCAGGGCAAGGTTGTTGGCCTCTGTCGCACCCGATGTGAAGATGAGTTCCCCGCGAGAACAGTTCAGCAAGTCGGCAACCTGTTGACGCGCACGATCGACCCTGCCCGCGGCCTCTCGACCGTGGTCGTGGATGCTGGAGGCGTTGCCTACAGTTTGGAGCGCGTCGTACGTGGCACGTAGCGCCTCTGGGCGCATGGGAGCGGTTGCGTTGTAGTCGAGGTACACCGCCTGCGCGGCGTAAGAGCCTGAGTCCATGAAGTGCCCCCGCCTCCCGAGATCGTCCGCCTGCCGCGCTCCTGGTGACTGTTCTCGCGCGCTGCTCATGTTCCACCAGGAGTGCCCTGAGATCCTAACGGACGCATACACCCCATGAGGCAGGCTCGCCGGAACCGCGCCTTTCAGCCACCTCGGGCCCGCAGACCTAGAGGAGCACCCCGATGGTCACCGGTAAGGGCTACTCTTGGTCCGGTGTCGTGAACGCGCACGCCCGCCGCTCCTAAACCGTCGGCAACCGTCTTCAGTAGCGGCCAACACAGCAGGTAAGTGGCCGCGGACGGAGGGCGAGGCGCGATGGGCGAAAAACTGGCCGCTGCGCTTCGTTGGGCCCTTCCGATCTACGAGATCCCAGAGGACGATCTCGTCGGAGAAGTCCTTATTCCGGCGATCAAGGTTTCGGACGACGTTCGGATCGCGGCCGGCTTCTTCAGCTCACAGTGCCTCGCGCAGATCGCTCCGGGCCTAGCTGATTATCTACGCCGAGACAGCGGCACCCTTCAACTCCTGATCAGTCCGGCGGTCGACGCGACCGACCTAGCGGCCATGGAGCGAGGAGTTCGAAGCCCTGAACAGGTCATTGAGGCCGCTCTTAATCGCCTGCTCGATGAAGCAGCCCTCTCTGAGCATGCTCTTGTCCATCACACCCTCGACTGCCTCTCCTACCTTGTCGCTGCTGGACGCCTGAAGATCCGCTTCGCGCTCATGAAGTCCGGTATGTACCACAAGAAGCAGTGGCTCATCAGATCGGGCACGGAGTGGGCCGCGGTGCATGGCTCGGGCAATGCCACGGCACGGGGACTGCTCGTAAACGGCGAGCAGATGACAGTTGACCAACCCTGGCGCGATGGAAACATTGCCACCGAGCGGGTGGGCAAGCTCCTGGCCGGCTGGGAGCGGCAGTGGCACAACGAGAGTCCACACGTACTAGCAGTAGATGTCAGCGACGGTCTTCGGCTAGCAGGGCGCCAACGAGGCACTGCGCAGGCGCCGACCATTGATGACTTCTGGCAGGCATGGCATGCGGATCACGCACGGGGGTTGGAGCCGGCGCTACCTCCCGGTGTGAGTATCGCTCAGCCGAGGCTTCTTTCGATCCCTGCCGACGTCGAGTGGCGCAGTGGTCGCTACGCACACCAAGCAGCAGCAGTGGAAGCCTTCTCGGTCAACGGGACTCGGGGAATTCTGGCCATCGCTACTGGGGGAGGTAAGACACAGACTTCCCTGATTGCTGCGGTTCAGGAGCAAGATCGGCACAAAGGGCCAATGGTCGTCGTCGTGATCGTCCCGAGTGCCCCGTTGGTGAGGCAATGGTCAGACACTGTCCGGCTCTTTGGGGTCGAGCCGTTCCTGCCAAGCGGTAGCTCTGGGCCTAAGCGAGAGGCTCGCCTCGAAGAAATCAAGGCTGGCCTTGCCACGCAAGGATCGTACACATCGGTCATCGTGTGTACGCAGAAGCTCTTCACAACGGACGCGTCTTTCCGGGATTTCATCGAAACCCTTCCCCCATCGGTTCTCGCGATGATCATCGGCGACGAAGTTCACAATCTCGGCTCAAAGAGCTTCTTGGCGCAGAAACCTGACCGCTTCAATGTGCGCTTGGGACTCTCAGCGACTCCGATCAGACAGTACGACGCTGAAGGCACCGCAGACCTATTCAGCTATTTCGGTCCGGAACTATTCGAGTTCACTCTGAAAGACGCCATCCGGGCCGAATGTCTATGTCCGTACAACTACCATCTCCACGAAATCACCCTCACTGAGGGCGAGATGGCAGAATACGAGAACCTGACTCGGCAGCTGCAGCGGAAAGGGTTTCAACAGGCGGACGATGGTAAAGATGCGGATCTGCAGGCGCAGATTGAGCATCTACTCCGTCGTCGTCGGGCTCTTCTTGAGCATGCCGAAGCCAAGATCCCGGAGCTCCGTCAGCTACTGACTCATCACGGATTGCGCAATGTGAGCAAGACGCTGATCTATACCTCAGCGAAGCCACCTGTGCTAACCCGCGAACGTCAGATTGATGCCACGAATCGGATGCTGGACGAGTTGCGCATCAGTTTTCACCAGTTCACTTACGCAGAGACTGCCAAGAGTGGAGCAGGGAAATATCTCGAAGCCTTCGGGAGAGGGGAGTATCAGGTCCTCACGGCCATGGAGGTGCTGGATGAAGGGATTGATATTCCTCAGGCAGATACTGCCTACCTGCTGGCCTCTAGCACCGTGCGTCGCGAATGGGTACAGCGACGAGGAAGGATCCTTCGTCGCGCGGAGGGCAAGGAGATCGCTAATCTCCACGATTTCCTAGTAGTGCCACCGACGCTGGGGACACAAGAAGGACGCGCACTCTTGGTCGGTGAACTGACGCGGGCGCGCGAGTTCGCGAGTGCAGCCGATAACGAATACGACTCGGATGGGCCCCGGGCCGTCATCGACAGGCACGAACGAACGCTCTGAACGGGGAGGGAACGATGACTACATCGCCGCGGATAGGTCAGGTTGCACACGAGGAAGTCGCCGCATTCGGCGAGCGGTATATCGGGTACCGTGATGACCTTGTTTCAGCTCTCAATGTTCTTGTTCGGCAACAAGTAAACACGACCCCTCGACAACGCCAGGATGACCTTCAGAAGGTCATTGAGAAGCTAGGGGCTCAGGCAATCAACCTCGGAAGGAAAGATGCCTGATGAGGCTGCACCATATCCACGTAAACAACTTCAAGTTGTTGCACGATGTCAGAATTGACCTCTCAGTGGATCCTGAGCGCCCTCTGACTGCCATCCGAGCCGAGAACGGTTCAGGTAAGACATCCCTGCTTTACGCGATCCTGTGGGGACTCTATGGCGTAAGCGGACTCCGAACGGTTACCGGCGCGGACAAGATCCGCCTTACCTCTACGGCCAGCCCGGTAGGAATTCCCGTTACCGTCGAGGTCAGCCTTGAGTTCGAGGTCGAGGACGATGGTGGGCTGGCACGCTACCGACTTCAGCGGACGGTCAACGAGACCCCCGCAGAAGGGGACGAAGTCGAGCGTGGCAACGAAGTCGTTCGCCTGAGCCAGCTCACTGAGGCTGGAGGAGAGCCGGTGGCGTTGCCGGAGCGATGGATCGCGCAACGCCTTCCCGAACGCCTTGCGGACGTCTTCTTCACGAACGGCGACGACGTCCAGAGGTTCATCAGCGGCCGGCAGCATGCACACGAGCGCCAAGAGAAAGTACACGTCGCTATCGAGAGTCTCCTCGGTATCGGTATGCTCCGGAAAGCCGTGGAGGACAGCGAAGCTGTATATCAAATCTACGAGAAGCGTGCCGCGAAAGACGCAGGCTCCAAGGTCGAAGCCCTGGCAGACCAGAGAGATGTTCTCAAGAACAAAACCGATGACCTCACTGCCAGGATTGAAAAGGTCTCGTCACGCCAGAAGAACATGGAAGGCGCCCAAGAGCATAAGCGGCGCGAACTTGAGGCAATCAAAGGAATCGGTGATCTCGAAGCTCTAAATACCCAAATTGTTGACCTCGAGCGCGACTGTGCCGCGCTGGAATCTCGCAAGAATGAATGCCTGCGTGAAATGTCCATGCTACTGCGCAGCGAGGTCACCTCGTGGTCTTTGATGAGCGAATCCCTAGCTGCTGGGCTCGGACTCCTCGACGAACTTGCAGATAGGCGAATTATCCCTAGCCATTCGATCCAGGTACTTCATGACTGCCTCGGATCTGGCCAGTGCATCTGCGGAACGTCGCTAGAGCGTGGGACCTCTCACCGTAACCACGTGCAGGGTCTCCTCGACGAACAGCAGGAGCGGAGTGAGATAAGCGAATACCTCACCGAAACGAGGTACCGTGCACGCGCCCTTCGCGAGATGAGAGATCAGCCGGACGGGTTTCCCGAAAGGCGAGCCGAGCTCCTGTCGGAGTATGCAACGATCACTCAAGAGATCGAACGCAAAGGCGCTTTGCTCAATGCGACTAAGGAACGCCGGGGGCGGATTGACGACGAAAAGGTCCGCAGGCTCCAAGGCGATCTCAATGACCTGGAAGTGAAGATCAAAGACGCCATCTACGAGCACGGCAATCTCAGTAACCAGCGCGAAACGATGCGGCAGGATCTGGCCGTCAAGCAGAAGGCGCTGGAGAAGGCTCAGCGTGATGCTCAGATCAGCGCCGATATCGCCACAAAGCGAGATGTGGCCAACGACCTGAAGACTCTTGTGACTGCCGTACGCCATCGCCTTGAAGGCGAATACGTCGACCGGGTCTCCGCGAGGCTCCAGGCAATGTTTCACGAGATCATTGGAACTGACAACTCTGCTACGCAGGGAGTCTATACAGGTGTAACGATCACCAAGTCATTTGACATCAAGGTGATGAGTCAGGGGAATACCAGCCTTGACCCTGACTTCGAGGTCAACGGTGCGTCGCAGCGCGCATTGACCCTCTCCTTCGTGTGGTCCCTCATGGAGGTCGCGGGCGTTGTCGCTCCAAGATTCATCGACACCCCTCTTGGAATGGTGTCTGGCGATACGAAGCGCCGCATGGTCGAGGCAATCACCCGCCCGCCAGGTATGTCGGAGACACCCTTCCAAGTTGTCCTCTTGCTCACGCGGTCAGAAATTGCCGGCATCGAGGACATTCTGGATAAGCGTGCTGGATCGTTCGCGACGCTCTCGTGCAGTCATCACTACCCGCAAGACTTGGAAAACAACTGGCTTGTCGACTATCCAGTTTCACGGACCTGTGTATGCACACATCGAGAGATGTGCGATGTGTGCGCCCGACGCAGTGACGGCGAGCACCTTCGGTACCGCGAACAGGGGGTTCCCCAGTGACAGTAGCAAGGTATGCCGGCATTGATCTCTACATGCCGGAAGATACTCATCGGATCATTCGTGACTACACGGGGCAAGGGAAGATCTTCAGTCGCCAGATCGATGGATGGTGGCTTGGGTTGTGCATCGGCGTCAGGAAGGATGAACGCCTGCCATTTCTGTCGGACGCTCAGCGAGTCAAGTTCATGGACGGCTCTATCTTCAACAGTGATCCGTGGCGAGTAACTCACCTGGAATTGCTCGCTCTTTCAAAAGAGGGCGACGATGTCTTGGCTGAGCCGCGCAGGGTTGTTGGGCTGGCCATGGAGTATGCAAATTTTGGGCTTGAGTGGCTAGGAGAGTCCCTGTTCAAGACTGAGCCGACGCTGTCCGTTCTTAACCGCCTCGACGTGAGCACGCTCGCTGCAGGCTGACGGCGGAGAACCCGTATCGTGCTGACCTTGGGTCGCAACGATCGTCCTGGCACCGGCGGACGGCCATGCAGGGCCGGGAATACACCTGGTCCCAGGGCGAGTCCTTGCACCAACTGATGGCGCGCCGGGACGAGATCGAAGCCAAGCACCAGGCGGCTCTCGACCGAGCCGCCAAGCGCGTGAAGCCGAACACCCCTCTGCTCGAAATCCTCTCCGACGCCCACGACGAGGACGACGACGAGCCAGGCATGCTCCGCATGCCACCTGTGAAGCACTGACACGAGGCAGGGCCTTGCTGTTGCCCGAGGTATCGGAGACAGGAAGGCCCTACACGTCTTGGGCGTCTGTGCCTTGCCCCGGTACGGGCCTCGAAGTCATCCCGCGTGCCAACTCATCACGGTGGTGACGTAATGGTCACTGACCAGGCCATCCGAGGAGCAGTGGGCGCGTCGGCCGGCCGGTGTCAGCCTGGCGGCCTGGGCATGATCCTATTGCCCGGTCCTGGGATGCCAGGCAAGCTTCGAAGTCAGAGCTGCTGATCCAAGAGCATGTTCATTGGGCTGAAGCCAGCGGCTTGGTAGAACTCGCGAGCGCTCTCGTTGAAGTACCAAACGTCCGTGACGAGGCGTCGGCAGCCTGCCGCGCGTCCTACTTCACGTACGGCTTCGAGCAGTGCTGTGCCGATACCAGCACGGGGGCTACGGCGATTTGATCCACAGACATGATGACGTCTGAGTTCGTCAGAGTACTGCCGGGCCGATTTTTGACCCGGGCGAGAGCGTATCCGAGGGCTTTGCCTTCCGCTCCATCGGCGAGGAGCACGGTGACGGACGGATCGGCTATCTGCGATCGGAAGAAAGCTTCAACGTCATCTGGCTCCGGGGAGTCAACGAACAGGTCGGGACGGTGTCGTTTGTGCAGGTCATGAACGATGTGGTTGAGGGCTGCGAGCAAGGCAACATCGTCTGAAGAAGCGGTGCGAATCTGGACCACGTCGCTATCCTGCGCCGTATCCTCTGCCGCTGCACACGTTTTGGGCCTGGCGCAGCGTTGAGGTGTGTTCGTGCCGGCCTAGTCCAGAGCTGCTCAGACAGCCGTCCATGAGTTCGGTGCTGGACGGGATCCTGCGGACCGGGCGTGGCCGCAGCGTGACCAGGTGCGGGACATGGACGGCGTCATCGACACTCCGTCTTCGTCCTCGAAGAGGATCCAGGCGTCGAGCGCGACCGCGGTGCTTCCACCTGTGGCCACGTCTCCCTCACCCATCCGGCCACCGCAGTGTCTTCCCGTTCGATGGCACGTCGGGCAGGCACCTGACAGGACCAGCCGTGACGTCGCAGCAGTTTGGGACGCCCTGGACGGCGTAGCTCTCGTGGGACCGTCGCCCGGTTTTTCGGTTCTTTTGTTCATGCCAGCCGGGTGTGGATACGCCAACTTGGAATCGCGAGAACCATCAATATCCGATGGTTTGGGATTCGTCCTTCCGGGGCTTATAACGCTACTCACATCTCAGGTGCCACCTGGCTGCAGAAGCAGTTTGACTTCTCCCAAGAGGTGTCGTTGGTTGTGTCGTCCCAGCAGACGCTTGAAGCGAGGAGAGAAATGGCGGAGGCTCACGTCAAGGTGATCTCTTACGGCCCCTCCAGCCCGCGCTTGGGGGTCCCGATGCCTGCGCCGCCTGGTCTTCCAAGTGGCGTTGGGAGCCGCCGGAGCCGTCGGCTCCGGGCTGGTCAGCTGGCTGCTGCGATGGCTTCGCGACCAGGGGTAGGGCGAGGACAGATGCTGTCGATCTCTCCCCGTACAAGGCCCCGTCGGTGATGGTGTAGATCTTGGGTGCGATCGACACCAGGGGGAGGGGATGGGGACATGACCGGGGACCAAGGGCACAGCGCCAATGCCAAGAACGCCGACGCCAAGAACGCTAACGCCAAGAAGAAGAGCCAGTTCACGTGGACGGACTGGATCGAGGGGGCGGTGTTGCTGGTGACGGGCGTTTCGTTTGTGCTGTGGTTGGTCAAGTAGCAGCCGGCTGCTTGTGCAGTTGCCGGTGACGTTGCTCCGGTGACGTTGCTCCGGCGGCGGTGGGGCCGGGAACCCCGCGCGACGGCGGGTCAGGCATCCGCGGTGGCCGGTTGGGGGTGCGGGCTCTGCGAGTCGGAGGCCGCGCGCTCGTTGCGGCGGGTGCGGTTCTCCAGATGGCCCGCCCAGAGGGTCCCCAGGAGACCGGCCGCTCCCAGAGCCGCGCCGATCCAGGCTACCGAGGCGAAGCCGAACCCGGCGTTGATGGCCATGCCGCCCAGCAGGGGGGCGAGGGTGTTGCCGACGTTGAAGGCCGAGGTGTTGGTGGCCCCGGTCAGGGTGGGGGCGCCCGGTGCCAGGGCGAACACGCGTGACTGCAGCGCGGGGTTGGTCAGGTAGCCGGTCAGGCCGAGGAAGAAGACCAGGACGACGGTGACGGTCGCGTTCCGTGCGAAGACCGCGAGCAGGGCGGAGGCGAGGACCAGGCCGCCAAGACCCAGGCAGAGCGTGCGGATCGGCTGGGTGCCGGCGGTGCGGCCGCCGACCGTCATGCCGATGAGGCCGCCGACGCCGAAGAGCGCGAGGACCGCGGGGACCCAGCTCGCGGGCAGTCCGCTCTCCTCGGTCAGGACGGAGGCGAGGTAGCTGAAGGTCACGATGACGGCGCCGAAGCCGAACGCGGTGATGGCGTACGACAGCCACAGCTGCGGCCGGGCCATGGCGCGCAGCTCCGACCGGACCGTACGGGGCTCCTCGGCCGTTTCCTTGCCGCCGGGGGTGGCGATCAGCGCGGCCACCGCGCTGATCAGGGTGAGCACGGCGACGCCCCAGAACGCCGCGCGCCAGCCCGCGAACTGGCTCAGCACCGTGCCGGCGGGGACGCCCACGATGGTGGCCAGGGTCAGGCCGCTGGCGACGACCGCGACGGCCTTGCTCTTGGCGGCGTCCGGGACCATGCCCACGGCGGCCGCCACGGCGACGCCCCAGAACCCGGCGTAGGCCAGGGCGCTGACGACGCGGGTGGCGAACACCATGCCGTAGTCGGGCACCAGCGCGCCGGCCACGTGCGCCGCGATGAAGACGGCCTGGAGCGCCACCAGGGCCGTGCGGCGCGGCCACTTCAGGGTGGCGACGGCCAGCAGTGGTGCGCCGACGACTATGCCGATCGCGAAAGCGGAGATCAGCAGCCCGGCGTCGGGTATGGAGACGCCCAGGTCGCGAGCCATGTCCGGCAGCAGGCCGGAGAGCATGAACTCCGAGGTGCCCTGGGTGAAGATGCCCAAGCCGAGGACGTAGACGGCGATTGGCACGGGGGTCCTTTCCTACGGTGGTGCGCGAGCCTGCGGTGTGATGCGTGGTGGCGGTGGCCCTGTAGTGCTTGTCGCCGCCGCCTGGACGCTAGCAGGTATTGGACTGATCGATCCAATACCGACCCGGTGCGGCTGTGGTCCGTGCGGCGGAACGGTGCGGGCGAAACGGCACGAATTTGCGGAGGCAATGGCCGGATGTCAGGGCGGTGACCCCGTCTCCCCCTGGCGACGCCATGGTTGCGCCGCCCTCAACACACCTTTCGCCATCCCGCCACTGGGCAAACGGGTGACCGTGCGCCGACTCCCGTGACCCGGGCGGGGGGAGGTCTCGTTGCCCTCCCCGAGAGGGCGGCGAACGGAGTCGCGGCGGGTGCGCCGCCATCGACGCCCAAGGGAGTGCCATACGGGTTCGCAACGAGATTTGCCGAGGTCAGGCGGCCTGCTCAGGAATGTTCGTGGGACGCCTTCCGGCGTACGCCGAAGGGGCGGCGAGGGGTTTCGCCGTCGGCCTCAAAGAGTGCTGGAGGGTCGCGTCGAGAGTGTCGGCGCGGGCCTGCGGGAGGCTTCCTCCGTGGTCCGACACGGGGTGCGTAGTGGGGTGAAATACCAGAATGACTACTCTCGGTGTGCGCATACTCTCGATAAGTAGTCAAGTCAGGTCTCCCATCTACATGTAATAGAAGGATCAAGGGTTCCATGCGCAAACTTCAGCAAGTCGCGATCGTCGTCGCCGCGGTCGGCGCTCTGTCCACCTTCGGCGCGGGCGTCAGCTTCGCCGACGGTGGCCCGCAGGTCACCGCCTGGGCCGTTTCGCAGTCCGCGGCAGGTGCCAGTGCGCAGGGTGGCTCCCCGCACGGCGGCTACGGCCACCAGGCCGCTCCGCAGGCTGTCACTCCCCAGGCGCCCGCCCCGCAGGCCGCTCCGCAGCCGGCCCCCCAGGCTCCGGCGCCGCAGGCCGCTCCGCAGCCGGCTCCCGCGCCCGCCCCGCAGGCCGCTCCGCAGCCCGCCCCGCAGGCTATTGCTCCGCAGGCCCCCGCCCCGCAGGCCGCGCCGCAGCCGGCTCCCCAGGCTCCGGCACCGCAGGCCGCCCCGCAGCCGGAACCGCAGGCGGCCCCGCAGTGGGAGAAGGACAAGGACAAGGACAAGGGCGACAAGCACATCGACCTCAAGCAGATGACCTCGTGCCGGTCGCATGACCTGAATGTCGACATCCTCGGCCAGGTCGGCCTGCTGAACGGCGCGCTGGGCAACGCCCTCAACGGCGAGGGCGACCCGGGTGCGCAGCGCACCAAGCAGGGTTCGAGCATGGGCTGCAACAACAACGCCTCCGGCAAGTAAGGGGAAGGGGCCCCGGTGCCCGAGCCACGCGCTCGGCGCCGGGGCCCTTTTCCGACCTCCTCAAAGGCCCGGGCGCGGCCGGTTCATGGTGCAGGGCGCCCGGGCATCGATCACAAAGGAACGCGGTACATGTTCAGTGGGAAGAAGATCGCAGTCGTCTCGGCGCTCCTGGGCGGCCTCGCCATCACCGGCGCCGGTGCCACCCAGGCATACGCCGAGATCGCCACGGGCGGCTGCGAGCACACCGCCCTGGGCCACGGCACCTGCGTCGACAAGCGCCAGGACATCTACACCACCAAGGACGGCAGGCGCGTCGTCCAGCAGCGAAAGAGCTGCGCGTCGACCGTCCGCCAGCACGTGGTGTGGCCCGAGAACGGCCTGCTGAACAACGGGAGCACGAGGGTCGGTCCGGTCGTGGACTGCTCCAACCGGGTGCCGGCACCCAGGAACTTCAAGCTGCCCCACCTCGGTTTCTGAGTCGTAGGAGGTGGGGTGGACGAGCGGGCCTGGTTGGTCCCGGGTCTGATTGACCCCGGGCCCGGTTCCGCGGTCGCCCGGCGTCCTGCCCGTGTACCGGCAAGCGGGTGACCACCCTTCCGCGCTCTCCGTAGCCGCATCACCGGCCAGGCCGCCCTCGCTCCCCTCGGAGCGAGGGCGGCCTGGCGTCGTGCTGAACGCCGGGCGGAGCGAGGGGAATTCCCCCAGCCCGCCGGGGGGGAGGAGGCGCGCCAGTCCCTCTC
>NZ_JBVIRA010000003.1:0-433730 GCF_055576575.1 Streptomyces sp. NPDC033270 | reverse complement strand
AACGGGGCTATCCAGGACGGCTCCGACGCCGTGATCACACCAGCCACACCAAGATCATCTCACCCGTGACCAGCAGTTACGGGACAGCCCTTAGGAAGGAGGGAATCGTTGCGCACCCACCTGCGTGGGTTGGCGGCGGCTGCATATTAGACACGAGTCGGCAGGTGGCGTTTGGGTTCACCGTGCGCGCTTGGCGCCCTCGACGCACACTTGCTTATAAAGGGCTCCACTAGCCCGTGCGCCAGTTGCTCACCTCGCGCGGATCGTGGTGCGGGTTTCGCCAGTGTCCGTATATGCGCATGTGCTCCCTGGCCACCTTCCGCTCAGTTTGGTTGGCGGCTATCCGGTCAAGGATCGGCTTTCCGCAAGGGTGGTCGATAACGATCCTTCTATAGTCCGAGTCTTCCACCCGTTCTTTGGCCCGCCTCCACGCCCCTAATACTCTTGGTCTTTCCATAGTGACTCACGTCATCACCTCCTTTCTTTGGTAGTTGATCTCTGTATAGATCATCACGTGAACCAGAGTCAATGGGCAAAACGATCTTTGAGGTTATTCTATGTTGGCTTGTCGGAGGAGGAGCAGGCTCCAGAGTTCAACGTACAGAATGCTGGAGAATCCTTCAGTGTGGCGACTGCGTTCAGTTGAGCGCATAGAGTTGACCAGTAGCCATTGGTCTCGGCGCGAGCGAATAATTCACGTGAAGGCCCTTCGTGAAGTTTCTGCGCTAGAAGGGTGCCTGCCGTTGCAACCCGACTCGACAATCTTGACGATACCGGTTGCCGAATTCCCCAAAGAGACTTCATTTGATCTCACTATCACTGTCGGCGACAGAGAGGCGTATCGTCTTTCGCGCGAGGAAAATGGGAACCTGCAAGCGGCTTACTTGCGTAAGCTCGCAGAGGAGGCGCATCTGGGCTGTTGGATTGACGAAAACCTTCACTTGCTCTTGAGTGACATTTGCACTTTCAATCCAACATCCTTGCGCGCCCGCAATAGCGACTATGAGAAGATCTACCACTGGAGAAAGTGGCGGGACCGGGTTGCAAAGCGCGTGGACCCTACGTCACTCTACGTCGAGACGGCCCTTGAAAAACTCTCGCCCTCTGGTTCCTTGCGTTTGCGGATATGGTTGGCCCTTGCGAGACGGATAGCGAGTCACTTGGGGGTCTATGCGAGACCCGGCGATGACAGTGCCGCACAAAACCCGTTGCTCGTTCTTCCGCAATTTATTAACGAGCGTCAGATGAGCCTTAGGCAGGCTTCTTGTTCGCTTTGGCGGCTGTCGTGGCTCTTGGCGCATGCCGATTCTAAAGCGCAGATGGGAGACGAAGCCGCCAAGAGGTTCTTGCGTGCGTACTTTGGGTATGGTCTGCACTGGCAGGCATTTGTGACTGCTCGTGTACCGCTTGCTGAACCGTTCATTATTAAGGTGACCGAGCGACGGGAGATTATCTATGACTCGCCACGCGATCATTTGAAGAAGCCCACTTGGATCCGGGATCGGGTGAAGCCGACCGCTCGCCATTACGTGTCGTTCGCGGATGCTGCTTCTAACCACGTTCACATTAGAGTCGGAGATACAAAGGTACAGTTCGTTCCGCGCGACTGCTTCGCTAAGGACGAAGATTACCAGGAAGAACAGACGATACCCGCCGTGGAGTGCACTAGAGAACATTATTCTCTCTACGATTCACGAGATCCATCGAGGCGCCCGACGAAACGTCTATGGTTGAATTCTCGGGTTCGCGTCACCAAGCTTTGGCTATTCTTGCATTGGGGACTTGTTGCAGTTTCCATTCTTGGAATATCGCTCCTATGCAGTTTCGGCATGGACGGTGATCTCAGTACGGGTGCCGTGGCGACGGTTATTCTTCCAGTTACGTTCGCTGGGTCGCTGCTTCTGGTGAGCGATTCCACGACCCTCGCCATGCACCTGAAACGAGGTAAGCAAAGCATTTTGATGGTGCTTCTCGTGATTCTTTGGGTTCTGGCGGTCGTTCTTTATCTCACCCTTTCCTTGTAACCTCGCTTACATCTATTCCTGCCCCTGCCCCTTATAATTCGTCCTCATATGGCAGCAGAACGACAACCAAATACCTTCGACCAGCAAGCGGTGGCTCAAGCCCTTCGCGCCGAGTCCTCGCAGCTTGCCGACCCGGCTTATGGCCAGGGCTGGCATTTTCAGGTCAACGGGCAAAGAGAACCGTTGAGCTTGGACACCTTCCCTGAGTCCGGGGTTTCCCGGATTACCACCAAGGGCGCTCGCATCGAGCTGTTTGGTAGCTCCATGCCCGTGGTTGAAGACGAGGGCGTGGTCTTTTTAAGAAAGGACGAGGGCAACGAGCACTCAAGTGTGACCCTGCATCCTGATGGTGGTCTGACCCTGGGGTACATGCTTGATGCCGGCCCCATCAAGGTCGAAGGTCTGCCTGATGGTGAAGACACCGGCCAGATGATTGAGAAGCACGAGGCCAACGAGGCCATGCAGCAACCCGTCGCCGATCCCGAGGCCGGCCGGGAGGCATCAGACGCGGACGACACGCCAGACGAGGACCCGGCACCAGAAGTCGTCACGGTTGCCCAGAAGCCCCCGGAGAAGCCGGGCCCAAGTGCCACCATGATTGGTCGAGCAGACGCTGTACAGGCAGCAGCCGGGAAGTTCGCGCCAGACGTGGTGAACCGTCTGCCCGGTGCCTTTCCCGATGTGCGTCCGATGGCCCAGCCCGCTGTCAGCGCTGAGCCCGCTCCAACGTCCAACGGCCATGTTGAGCCTGCGCCACAGGCGCAGAGCCCCGGCCAGGACGAGCACCCGCTCGATCGTGCGGCGAGGATCAGGGAAGAAGACAAACCCACGTCCGAGGCCGAAAAGAAGGCCGTGGAAACCGATGCCGAGCGAGTCAAGCTCGTTGGCCGGCTTGGGCGCACACCGACCTTTCGCACCACAACCAACGGCAAGTTCGTCGGCAAGTTCCCCCTGGCTGTGCATCTGGAGAATGGCGAGACCGCCTGGCACGACGTGCTCTCCTTCGGGGAGCGGGCGCAGGCCATCCAGCAGCGTGCGGAGGCCGGCGAGCTGGTGAAGGGCCGTGAAGTCGAAGTTGTCGGCTACCGCCACGAGCGCGAGTACAAGGGCCGGGACGGCACCCTCAAAAAGGCACAGGAGATCAACTCAGTCGCCGTGAAACGCCGCTAAGAGATCCTCGCCTCGTGCTGCCTTCTACCTATGAAAGAACACGTCAACGGCTTTGACCCGTTTAACCAACCATGGGAATCATCGGAGACGCATCAGCGGCTCTTCACCGACCTGCTTGAAGGACTTGAGTTCGTTCGCTTCACGTACACGCGTAACAAGGAGGCCGAAGGCCCCCCGGCCATGCTTACCTCGTATTACGGCGTGGTTGATCAGGCAGACCTTGAGCATGTCGCAACAGCGCGTATCCAGGCACTGTTATCTGGAATGGAGGAAGCACTGCCTGCGCTTGCTGTTCCCATGAGGCCGTCAGAGGCCAACCCGCAAAGTCGCGTGTTTGTCCAGCTGACCTATACCAAGCTCATCAACAAACCACGCCCACCACGCTATGAACCGCCGTTCTAGGTGGGCTTTTGCGTATGGGCGCGGCAATGTTCGATATGAGATAAGTATGAAAGAGAACGGCCCCAGACCATCAAACTCTGAGAACCACGGCCCCAACGCTCGAAGCGATGAGGCAGTGGTCTTTCTTGAGGAGAAGTTTGACGAGGAGCAGTTGGCGCGCAAGCGAGCGAGTTTGTTAAGGCAAGCGACGGTGCGGGAGACGCTAGATCGCGGGGACACTACGCCCCCCCGATGAGGTCCGCTCACTTATGGAATTCGCCGGCTTCACGGACGACGACCTTGAGGAGGTAATGGAGATATCCGAGCAGTATGGGTTTTCCCTTACCGGATCGATTAGTCATCTTCACTGGCGGCGAAGGTTCCACCAACGCCTGGCCGATCGGCACGAAGGGGATGGCAGCGATCCGCAAGGAGATAGTGCTATTCCTTAAGCCAGACGTGGGCTGACCCAAGGTAAATTGTAAGGAGTCTTACATCTTTTGCCGCTGCTGCCGCTTATAATCTGTCCTCGATTTCGAGTTTTGCATCTTGACACTAAGATGCCCGATATGCGATAAATTATGAAAGAGAGGCAGCAACTACCAACTTCAAGGAAGCACTTTTTAAATGCTGAGAGCGATGCGGCCGTGGAGTTTCTTGAGAGTGACTTTGAGCGACAGTTTGCTGCCCACCAGGGGGCAAAGTCCGATGAGCAAGCGATAGAGCGTCAGATCCGCCGTAGCATTCCGGATCTGACGATGGATGAACTTCGCTCGCTCTTGGATCACGCCGGTTTCACCGACGAGGTCCTTGACAGTCTTTTGGATGAGTATTCCTCCGACGTTCCGGCTGATGCCGCGCTTCGGAGGGCTCTTAGAATCCGACGACTTCGAGAGTACGTTGCAGAGTCGGGCCGGGATGAGGACTCATTTGGGGAGTGCTAGACATACGACATATGGCAGAAGGAGGAGAAGGCTACCAGCCAAAACAGGAAGAACTAGGGGAGGACTACGACCAAGTAGCGAAGTCCCCGGAAGCGGAGACGCAAGGGGCTGAGCAGTCGCCGTCACAGCGGATCCCGATTGAATCGCTCTTGGGGCGGGGAGCCTACAAAAGACTTGTCCCGTATGTGATGGGGGAGCTGGCGCAGAAAGAGCTTGACCATGGATCCCTTGAGGATCGTGTGCGAGGCGTTCCTCGAACTGTTGCAGGCAAGCTCTATCACGATTTCTACGATGTGGGGGTCGACCTTTACAACCACGCCGCGCGGTTTTACCAAGAATCCGGGGACGAACGATCCGCACAGGACCTTTTTAGTGCCTTTGATAATGTCCGGGAGACCGCAGCTGCGTATGCCCTTTTAGCCTATCCCCGACTTTCGCCGGATCTTGAGCAGACGGAAGCAATAAACCTGCTATGGCCAGTTCTCAAGGCACGGGGCGAGTTGCCGGGACCCGGCCGCTTCGCTGCTCCTGGTCTCAGGCTCACAGAGACCCAGGCGGACCTCCTCGCTTCGGTGACTCAGCGTGCAGACATCCCGTACGACCCGTCTCAACGCTTCATCTCTGCCGGGCCGGCCTTCGCGGCTTGGGGCCGTGGCGCTGAGACAGCGGGAAGCGACTCCGAGACGAGCTAGCCCTTCACTCCGCCCGACATGTCATCTCTAGCATCGGCACCAGGGCCGTCCTAACCTTGAACTAGTAGGCGTGCAGCTCACAGGCAAGGATGTGTGGCGATGCGACGTGGCTTCTCCCCGCAGTGACTTTCTCATCGGTCAAACTGTCGAAGACGACAAACCCGTGTACCTTCCTGATGCCATCCGCTGCGAGCACGCGGTCATCATCGGCGCGACCGGTACAGGCAAGACCGCGCTTCTTGAGCGGCTTATTCTTGCCGACATTGAGAACAAGACTTCGTGCATCGTGGTTGATGCTCACGGTGATCTGACGCAGAGCATTTTGGAGAACTCCTCCTCTAGCGCCAGAGACCGGATACACCTTATTGAGGTCTGGGACGATCGTCCCTTTGGCCTTAATTTGCTTGAGCTGCCTGAACGCTCGCAGCGCGCCATCGACAGGGTAGCCCCTGAAGTCCTTTTCACATTCAAGCGCATGTTTGAGGGAGAGGCAGAGTTTCGTCCGCAGCTAGATAACGATCTCGATCTTCTGATCCGAACGTTGCTTGCTAATGAGGGCGCAACACTCGCCGAGACACTAGCCCTCATCGCAGAAGATTCGGTTGTTCGCGATCGGATGGTAAGCAGACTCACCAACGAGGCTCTTAGGCAGTCCTGGCACGAATACGTGCGCTCCAAGGATCGCCCCTACCGCAATGTAACCTTGCACAACAGACTTGACCCGTTTCTTCGCTCAGAAACCATGCGGGCCATTGTTGGGCAAGCTCGAACGACCGTCCCGCTTAAAGAAGTCATGGATACGCCAGGGCAGGCCCTCCTCGTGAGCCTACCCATAGGCGGAAGTGGAGGCTCTGAGTCTGAGAGCCGATTTCTTGGAAGCCTGATCGTTTGCCTCCTCACGCGCCTCATTTTCGCCCGCGCCGGAACACTTCAGAGCAGGCGCAATAGAGTCCATCTCTATCTTGACGAGTACGGCAGGTATGCAACGCCAACGACCGCCAGGCTTTTCGGTGAAGGCCGCAAGTACAACTTCAGCCTGACGGTTGCTCATCAGACGACTACCGACGTTGATGATGAGAAACATAGGAAATCGGAGTTGCAGGCAGGAACGCTCATCTGCTTCCACCCGGCTGATGGCGAGGATGCGGATCGGCTCGCCAACTCTATGTACGTTGAGCCGCGGCCGGCCCAGGACCCATCCCAAGCCATTTCTCTCAAACCTGTTGAGCAACTTCTTGAAGGTAGACACGACTCGCCAAGGGTGCAGGAGCTAGCCAGGCATTTTCTCCAACCTATTCAGGCCGCCGAGGGTGCGGCATGGCCAGAGTGGCAAGTACGTGAAGCAATGGACACCATCGAGGCCCTGCTCGTTGATGTCATGAAACATGAGGTCCTTTTGGACTCATCGGAATTCTATAGACGAGCGACCAATGCCATAGATCGCCTTGAAGACTACATCGGATTGGACCACCACGTCCATTTCATCGTGGGGTCGTGGGAGGACTGGGTAGCAGGTATTCTTCAGCGCATCCGCCGCGGGGATCCGAATCCGCTCTATGATGACTCGCTTGACCGGAAGCTGATACGTGAATGCCGGCACATAGGAAATGCGCGTGAAGTGCTGGAGTCCAAGAGGGTGCAGTGCCGCGAGACCGCGGAGAAGCTAGCCCCGTTCCTCAAGGATCTTAGCGAGCTTTGTGAGCGACTGGCCGAGAAACCGGCCTATGTTTCCTTCTCCGGTCAGCCGGGCCGTCCGCCGCAGTCTATTGCCGATGCACAGGCCACGCTGGCCAACAACATGAAGAAGCTCCCTAAGTTTCATGCTTACGTGAATTTGCGGACCGGCAACGTTAGCCCCGCTCGGTGTGTTCGTATGCCTTCGCTGGACGTGGCACGCATATTGGATACCATGGCGCGCTTCACGTCTGTGCGCTATAAGAATCCCAAAGTGAAGAGCGGACTCGTATCTGACGTTCTCGACTTTAAAATCGATCACGATGCACTTTCGAAGCACCTCTCGGCCGAGCGAAAATCCAAAGAATCCCTGCGCGAACGTAGCAGGAAGCGCTTTGGTACCCCACGGGCTCAGGTTGAGGAGCAGATGAGGGCAAGGCGAGAGAAGCTGCTTCGTCCTACGAAGGCGGGGGCCTGCGCCCCTGAGAAACCGAGCGCCCCAGCGGTCGACCTCGCACAGCAGACCGCACGCAAACCCACACCGCAGCAAGCCCCCAAGCCGCCCAGTGCTCATGCCGAGGAGATACCACCCCCGCTGACGAGGAGGTCGCCGAATAAACAAAAGCCGTAGGAGCGCTTCTCTTACGGGAGCCTTACGGCCTTTAGCTCCGATTTCTCACACGCGTTTGGCAAAGTGACGCAATGGAGCATCCAACCGATTCTCGCCGGTATCCCACCGCCTCACCCGCACTTCGTATCGGTGAGGCTGATGAGGCGATCCTGCGGGCCGTGAACCACTTTCAGTACATGACAGCAGCCCAGATCGGCCGGCTGCTGTACCCGGACTCTCGTGATGACAACCGGTACGTCCAGCGCCGCCTGCGAAGGCTCGCTGAGGCGGACTACCTGCTCAGACTCCGCGAGCTGCCAACGCCCCGCTTCGGTTCAGCTCCCCTTGTGTTCACCCTGGCCGAGAAGGGCCGGCGCTTCCTCGCCGATCACGGCGTACCCCTCGTCAGCACCTACTACCGCCCGTCTGAAGAGAGGGCGAAGGCCCGGGACAACCCCTTCATGGAGCACACGCTCGCCGCCATTGACGTACTCGTGGCCGCTGAGATGCTCTGCCGCGGGTTCGATGTATCGATACCGCGCCTCCTCACCGAGCGCCAGCTCAAGCGCGACCCGATTCGGGTGCGCCCCGCAGGCCACCCTGATGCCCGCCGGGTGGCGGTGATTCCTGACGGCTGGTTCGAGCTGTCTGTTGCTGGCCAGCCCGTCGACTGTGTCGCCCTGGAGCTGGACCGCGGAACCGAGGAGCAGACCTACTGGCGCCGGAAGGTCGCCGCTCTCGCCGCTTGGGCCGAGGGCCCGTACCGCGGGGCATTTGCGGCGGACAATCTCACGATTGCCGTTGTGGTACCCACCGCGTCCCGCCGGAAGCGCCTGTCCGCCTGGACGAGCGAGGAGCTGCGGGCTATCGGCAAGACTGAACTTGCCGATCTCTTCCTCCTAACCGAAGCCTCGCCGGTGACGACCGACCCCTTCGAGTTCTTCTTCGATCTGCTCTGGTACCCGGCGGGGCAGGCCCACCCGGTAAGCCTGCTCGATGCTCCGGCGCCTGCCCAACCGGTAGCCCCGCCACCTGTCGCACGCCCTGTCCCTCCGCCACCGAAGCCGGTCGCCCCGAGCCCTCCTGCGATTGATTGGGCTCTGATGGATGACGAGGAAGGAGGCGGAGCCTGACCCTGAATGAGCTTGCTTTCTGCCCGTCACGATCTGCGGATCCCGCTTGGTACTCACCGCTCCTGGTTCTTTCCTCGCACACTCAGCCTCTCCCTCGCCGAGGCCCGGACGCACACGCACGTGCTGGGCAAGACCGGCTCAGGCAAGAGCTACTTTCTGGCCTCGCTGTTCCTCTCGCTCTTTCGCGCAGGGATGCCCGCCACCCTCATCGACCCGCACGGTGATCTGGCCAGACTGCTGCTCGCCCACCTCGTAGCTGAGGGCGAGCTCTCAACTCCCGCGAAGCGTAAGCGTCTTATTTACCTGGACGTGCCGCGAGCTGCCACGCTCGGGCGCTTCCTACCCTTTAACTTCCTGGCCCAGCCGGCCTATGACGATCACGCCATGGCCGAGCACGTTGCCGAGGCAGCCCGGAGGGCCTGGCCGGAGCTGGCCCACGGTGCTCCGACCTTTGAGAACATCCTCAAGCACTCGGTTGTGGCTCTGCGCCAGGCTGGCCTGCCACTCACGAGGCTCTCCGACCTACTGGTCGACAGTGACTTCCGGGATGCTGCCCTCGCCCGCGTCAGCGATCCCCAGGTGATCCGCTTCTTCCATATGCGCATGGATCAGTGGGGACGGGAGGCGCCGCTGATGAAGGAGTCAACGCTCAACCGGGCAGACCTGCTCACCCTCGCCCCGGTGTTGCGCTATGCCCTGGGTCACCGGGACAACGTCCTGGACTTTCGGAGGGTGATCGACAGCGGGACGTTTGTCATCGTCAACCTGGCCCTTCCCTCCCCTGATGCCCGCCGGCTGTTCGGCTGTCTGCTGACGGTCGGCATGGAGAGCGCAGCGCTCAGCCGGGCCAACGTGGAGAGCACGAGCCGTTCGGTCTCGCACCACCTGATCCTTGACGAGTTCTCTCAGTTCATGGCCCAGAGCGAAGAGAGCCTCACCCGCATGCTCTCGGAGACCCGCAAGTACAACCTGTTCTGTGTCATGGCGCATCAGAACTGGAGCCAAGCTTCAGACCGGCTCAAGGGCGCACTGCAAAACGTGGGCCTAGAGGTGATTCTCAAGGCCGGCCGGCCCGATGCCGAGTACTCAGCACGCCTGATGAGCCGTGTGGATCCGGACGCTGTGAAGCACACTGTCTCCGACCACCAGGCCGAGGAACGCACCCACCCCACGTACTACCCGCTCCAGGAGCAGTGGGAGACCCATGCCCAGGCCATCCAGACGCTCGGGGTCGGTGAAGCGTTCGTTCGCCTGCCTGACGACCAGGTGCGCAGGATCCGAACACTGGGCTTGCCCCGGATCGAGCCTGACCGCTCTCTCATAGCGGAGGTCGAGGACTATTACCTCTCTCGCTACTTCCGCCCGCCAAGCAATGACGACCCACTAACTACAACGGCGGTCGCTCCTGCTGTTGCCTCAATCAGTCGAAGACGAAGACGCGGGCCGGCCAATCGTGCCGGGAAGAACGGCGGGATGGTCTTCCAGTTCTCTGGCCTTGAAAAGCGCGGAGGGAAAATTGGGGATTGATCTTGACCTGCGGAATGTGTTATAAGCAAAGGGTATGAAGTATTTAAGCTCTGATCCAGATGTTATGGGGGGATATCTTGTCGTAAAGGGTACGCGCATCCCCATCGAAGTCATCCTCTATCGTAGGATGGATGGCTACTCATTGGAGCAGATTCACGAACTCTATCCCACCCCCACTTTGGCAACACTTGAGGGTGCAATCCATGAAGCCCTCCACTTGCTTGCACCAACCCTCCATGGCCAGAAGGTTTTATAAACACAAGCTGCTGCTCGACGAGAACATGCCACCTCGCGGCGCGTTTCCCCGGTTGAATGAACACTTTGACCTCAAGCATGTTGACCACGATCTTCACCGTGGCGGCATTAAGGACGCACCTGTTTACGCCTTGGCACTCGCCTCAGGCCGCATCATAATTACCCTCAATGTCAAACACTTCAAGCCGCTGGCCGGGCTTAAGATGGATGCTGGCGCAATCGGCGTCCCTCCGCACTGGCTACCTGCCCAAGTGGACACCAAGCTCACGGCGCTGCTCATAAAGCATGGGCCTGCTTACTTCGCGGGGCGATACGTCTCTCTCGACGATTCCGAGCGAGAGGGGGCGGCGGCATGAGAGCAAAGAAGCACAGAGAGACTGCTAGCCAAGGGCTTCTCAGTCTGGCTGCCATCCACGGCAAGGGGCCAACTGATCTTTCTCAACGCATCGATAACTACCTCTATGGCCCTGATGCCAAGGCCGTCAAGAGGGCGCTTGAGCTTGCTGGAGCTTGGTCTGACCTGGATGCCGATGAGGTCGAGGCAGGCATGAAACAGCTTCATGACGAAAGACAACCGTCTGCACCCTTAGACTGACTACCTTTCCCTTTCCTTCCCTTAATTGGCGGTCTCTTGCGGCTTGCCTCCCGGGTCAAGGAGCAACGGAGTTGACCGGTCGCAGGCCGGCTTGTCCTTGACGCGCAGGCAAGCCGCGGCATCATTGCGCCATAAGGAAGGAAGGGAAAACAGTCGTTCCAACCTATTCTTCGGGGCAGATGCAGATCAATACGCCTCCGATGTGGATACAGAAGCATCCACGGACCTCATGTTCCAGAATCTGTGATTCCGCGGCTTCAGTTAGCACTGTGATTGTTGCCGGAATTTCGACCTTGCCGTTGCTTCCTTGCCGCCCTGACGCGGCTTGAAGTGCCTTTGCGATCACCGTTCTGCCGAAATGTTCCGGAGTGTTGATCTCTGCAAGTGCTTTGTTGAGAGCGTGTTCTTGCTTTGTTGCAGCCACGGTGGTCAATACCTTCCCGCTTGCTCTGTGGACTGGCTTCTCGTCCGCTGTATACCCACATGGAGTCGCTGATCTTCCTACTCTCTTACAAAATCACCCTGTTGGCCTCTTCAGGGATCGGCCTGTGTGCGTCTTGGTTACAGACCCATAGCTTTCGATATCTCTCCTTCCTCATGTCGCACAACAAATGTTCTCAGGCGGGGTTTTGAGGCTGCGTGAACTTTTGTGTACGACACTTGGGCTCATAGCGCTTTTTCTGGGACTCCCTTAGCCTCGGTTTGGTTGCTCCGGCTTAGCTCTTGCGTGGAGAGTATTGGTTAAGCCGAGAGTTTGCGGCTCGTGACGCAGGATCTCGAAGCCGGTTTGGATGCTTGCCTAAGAGTAGAGTGGGAGATGTTTCCTCAAGGGGAGGAGAGTTGTTGGCATATCAACTGTATAGAGGTGCAAGCATGTTGAGCGAAGGCGCAGAACGTCGAATGATCAAACGCCGAGCTTCCAGACCCGCTGTGGCCGTCGCCATGGCGGCCGGCATGCTCCTTGGCGGTGCCGGCATAGCTACGGCGCAGGGCGGCAATGGTCATGATCCTCCGGTGCATAACGGCTCTACGTCCATCGGGAGGATCCACCCGCATCACCCGCAACGGCCAGCTACGGGCCATACTGGGAAGCACTATCCGGCGCCATATGAGAAGCCGGCTAAGATAGACAGAAATAATTTTTTGGATCGGTTGAATTATTGCGTGACCAGGAGTCAAGGTTGCAGCAACCACGCTAAAGCCATAGTTGGCGTTGATGATCACAAGGTGGGGGTAAATTGCCTTATTGAAAACGGTCCTAGCGTGAAGAAGCTTCTCCTTTGCGGGGCTGTTCCCGCGGTAGGGACACTTCTTCACCATCTTCCGAACAAGTAGTTGACAGTCAGGGCGTCAGCCAAGGTTGACCTTGGCAGGTCCTCTACTTGTCTATTGACAACGGCCTGAACGTCAATGCAATATACATGTATATATGGCCGACTTGACCTTAACGTCGATTCAACCCATTGGCAAGCAGGAAAGCCTTGGGAAGCTGCTTATTTTTACACTCGTAGTTCAGGTGCTCTATGCCTTGGGTGGGTTTTGTGGCCAGACCCTGCTCCTGTGGGAGCTGTACTACGGGGAGTATGCCGGGTACGACAAGGGCTGGATGGTGCCCGTCCAGTCGGGTATTAACCTGCTCATGTATGTGCTGCTGATCATCTCCGCTGTTGCCGTATGGAAGCGCTCCCCTTTTGGGATTTATGTTGCCGCCATAGTCTTTTTGTGGTGGATAGTGCTACCTGTGGCAATGGGCCGCGACTTCTGGATCTACCTTCTCTATATATGGGTCATCGTTCGCAAGCGGCGGGTGTTTGCGTGACAGCGGTGTAATGTGTCGGGCGGCCAGGTTTTACCCACCTACCCCGTGTCGGGGCCCTGGCGGGAAGACCTAATCGGACACTTGAGGGCAGGCTGGGCTGCCCGATCCGCTGGCAGCGTACGGCCTTCCCGCTCCCAACACGATGTAGGACACCGGCCAAAACCTCACCTTGAACGCGTGCGCCCCCTAAGCCGTTTGGCCAGGGGGCGTCTCTCTGGTGGGGTGCGCCGATCAGACCGCGGTCTGCTTGGCGAAGGCTGTGAACGCTGACCATGCCGCGGGGCTGACGGCGAGCTCCGGGCCCTGGCCGGCCTGCTTGGTGTCCCTCACACGAACCGAGCTCGTGTCGTTGTCGGCAACCTCGATGCAGTTGTCAGGGTTGCCCGAGCTGTAGCTGCTCTTGTGCCAGTTGGGCTGGTCGCTCATTGGTACTTCTCCTCTAGAACCCTGCGGATCAAGGCGGCTGACGCATCGAGGCTGATCGCGTTGCCGTGCAGGCGATCGTAGAGCACCGTGTATGGGATGGCGTCTTCTCCTTCATGCAGGCTACCGCCGCGCATGCCTTCCAGGTAAGCGAGTTGTTCGCCACTCGGCATGGTTAAGACGGTCAGTGATCCGCCCAGTGCGGCGGGCACCGTTGCCTCGTACGGGAGTACCTGTACGTGCACGCGCTCGGTGGTGCCCACCTCTAGGAGGTGGTTCAGCTGCTCGCGCATGGTTTCCCGGTCGCCTACCACGTGATGCAGTGCGGACTCATCGAGGATCACCCATAGCCATGGAGGTTTGGGTCCTCGCAGTATCTCTTGCCGCTGGATGCGGTCTTGGACGACTTCGTCTACGTCTCGCTGGTGGAAGATGTGAGCAGAGGCCACCAGAGCTCGGGCGTATCCCGGCGTCTGCAGCAGACCCGGCACAACCTGTGAAAACTCGTGGATCTTTGCTGCCTTGGCCTGGCGGGCGAGGAACACCTCGGCCCAGGCCGCGAACGTGGATCGACCAAGAAGCGGCAGCAGCTCCATGAGCGAGCCGCCTGCCTCCAGCGTGTCGTCCAGGCGTTGGCACAGCTCGGCGTTGGGCGGGTCGGTGGCCAACTCCACCTGGGCGATCCGGGTGGTCGAGGTGAAGACCTTGCCGCCAAGGGTCTCTTGCGACCAGCCCTTGGCTTTGCGCAGCTCACGCACCTTCGAACCGAGCAACTCTGCGACACCTGCCGTGGGATCCAGATCCTTGGTCGGTCGTCCCATGCTGCCCCCTGTGGTTTATCAATCGTCCTGAATTGAAATTGCCACTGCTTGTGAGCGGCCGGTGACGCGGCAAGTCTAGGGGGCACCAGGGAAGTTGAACGTCCGCAGGGAGATGTAGTGACGTGACGTACCGACAAGGCGCCTACGTGTGGGATGAAGCCCGCGACAAGGTCGGCGTGGTGATGGACGAGCGCCACGGCGAGGTGTACCTCCGCCCGGTTGGCGGCGGTCAGGAGTGGTCGGCCAAGCGCCGGTCGCTCCGGCTGGCTACCAAGGACGAGCGGACCGCGGCCGGCGTCAGGGAGCCCACGAGCGTATGAGCCGGCCAAGGCTTCCCGTCCGCTGCCGCACCTGCGGCTCACTCCGGCTAGGTCTTCGCCGCGCGCAGCTGGTGCAGGACACCGAGCTCGCTCACGTCTTCGCTCAGGCTTCTCGGCACCACCTGGCGGCTGTCGCGCATGTGAAGGAAGGACTCATTCGCCAGCCGTTGGTGGCCACGTGTGACGCCGTTATCTCCATCCCTTCCACCGAAGACGTTCCTGCTTGTTCAAGACCGTGCCCTATCTGCGAAAAGAAAGGGCGTAGCCGTTCTGAGGAAGCTGTAAGCGCCTGAAGCTGGACGTACGACAGCGTTCTTGAACCCTGTACCCCCCCGGCCTTCCAGCATGCGGCCGGGGCGTGTTCCTCACGGCGGGCCCCACCATCACCTCGCGGCCCCCCGTCTCCGGAATTAGGACGAAGACGGAGACGAAGGGGGGAGCACGAATCGGGGCACCCGGTGTTGCTGCGGGTGCCCCGCACACAACGCCCGGCCCGGTCACAGAACACCCCCGTGAATGTGATCGAGGGCCGGGGAGCCCACACCTTCGGCGGCCATCGATCGGAGTGTGTGGAAGGGGCCGCCTGGGCGCATCCGTTGGTGCCTGGGCGGCTCGCACCTCAGCCCAACGAGGAGAAGCGCAGACCGAAGGTGCCGTCTCTGGTCGCCAAGCCTGGACAGCGATCACGACCAAAGACGGCCCCGCGCACGACACATCCCAAAGAGAGGTCGTACATGAACACAGTAAGGGCATTAGTCAGCGAGGCGTCCTTCGTGGGCGTCGTCAACACCGTCAAGGACAACAACCCCGGCATGGAACTGGGTCTTGCCGAACGTATCGTCGCCGAGGGGCTGAAGTTCGTTGCCGCCTGCTCCCGCTTCCCCCGTGACGGTCTGGCACCGTCCCGAGTAGTCGACGAGGGGTGGCACGGGCTCATCCTTCACACGAAGGTGTACGCGGACCTGTGTGAGCAGCTGGGCGGTGAGTTCGTACACCACTTCCCCGGTTGGGATCCGATGAACTACGACCCGAGCGTTCTGGAGCGCACGCGTGAGCGGATCCGCCAGTGCGGCTACAGCATCGATGAAGGGCTGTGGGGTCCGCCAGCTGGTGCGGACTCCCCTCTCGTGTCGGTGGCAGCGAACTGCCAGCACTCCACAGAGTGCGCGATCAAGCCGATGCCAACGCCACAGGATCCCCGCGAATAAGCCCGCAGTTGGCTCACCGGCTGGGCGTAGATTGGGCATCGGATTGGAGGCTCCATGACTGAGTGGACGAACCCCCGGTACGCACCGCTTGTACAGGCGTGGCGTGATGCCCAGGACCAGGCGGCACAGGAACGCACCACGCCGCCTCGCCGCGGCTTCGTCATCCCTGACGAGGACAACCGGGACGCCCCGCCGGGTAGACCTCAGGACGCGTAAAGAGTGAAGACCCGCCAGCTTCATGTTGGCGGGTCTTCTGCTGTTCCTGGCGGCCGCTCTTTGGGCCCTTTCCGACTTGCGTCACATTTATTGCTATATTGACAAATTGCCCCAACTTTGCCATATTCATTGATAGTTACCAATTATGGACATTGATGCGATCGTTAAACATTTCGGAATGACTGAGCACCCGTTTATCAGCAGCCCTGACCCGCGGTTTCTGTACTTCTCCTCCCAGGTGCGGGAGGCTCTGGCCAAGTGCGAGTTCATGGCGCGTGATCGTATCGGCCCCATTTACATGTACGGGCCGATTGGCTCTGGGAAGACCTCACTGGTTCGCCGTCTCCATGAACGGCTCAGCCAAGATGAGCGTTTCAATGTCAAGCTGCTGATCTCTCCCAACGTTAAGAGCAGCAACGCTTTTCTCCGCCTGGTCATGGAGACCTTTGACGTCAAGACAGAGCGCTCGTACGGCGCCTCTCTTGGTAACTTCGAACAGTTCTTGGCCGAGCAGCTCCAGAGCGGCAAGATCCCCGTGCTGCTCGTTGACGAGGCTCAGAACATCACCCGCGAGCAGCTCAAACTGATCCACTACCTTCTGAACTTTGAGACCAACACGACGAAGCTTCTTCAGATCGTGCTGGTTGGACAGGAAGAGCTTGGTACCAAGATCATTGGGTACCGCGAACTCGCTTCTCGCATGTTCCCCATTGCCATGAACGCGATGTCCCTTGAGGACCTGCGAGACATGATCCAGTTTCGTCTCACCGTCGCCGGCCGACGCGATTCTCTTTTCGGGCCTGGCGACGCTGAAGAGGCCCATCGCCTTCTCTACACGTACACCAAGGGGCTGCCTCGTGATGCCATCAAGGTCTGTTTTGAGCTTCTCATCGATCTTGCTGTTGCTGGGCGCACGCATGCAACACCGCAACAGGTTGAGGAGATTGCCAAAGCGCAGAACCTGCGCATCTAACTTATGGGAAGATTCGACCTACTCACACAAAAGTCCTCTCCTCTACCCGAGGTGAGGCCCTCTGCCAATGCGGTACCGGGTCCGGTACCGGTATCGGGGCCGGCACCCTTACCGGCCTTCAAGAAGCGCTTGATCGTCCGCCGCTATCCGGTTGATCCTTATGAGGACCAGGTGCTTGCACTTGACGGCTTGTCGGAACACGAGAAGTCACAGGGCCTTATTGGCAGCAGGGCTGCCATGGTGCGCGATGCTTTGGACATGTACTTCTCTCTGCGTCCCCTTTTTGATGAGCAGAAGCGCAGTGGGTTTCGTGGCACCATCGTTGAGATGTTCAAGGATATCCTCGCGGCTTACGCTAAGCGCCGATAATGCGTACCGGTACCGGGACCTCTCCCCTGGCTGAGCCTTGCCCTTCCGCTCCTTGCAAGAGGAGTGTTGCGGTCTTTTCTCAAGGAAGGAAGGGGAATTTCATTGCGCACCGGGATCGGTACCGGAAGTAGTACCGGTACCTAGCCGGCACCGGTACGCGGGTCGGTACCAGTGCCGGGACTGTTCAGAGGTATCTCTAATTTGCTTAACTCGGAACTGGAGCAGACACAGCAGCCGCCGTCTCCCTCTGTAAGGAGGTTTGCGACTAAAGACGGACTAGCTGGCCGTGATCAAAGTGACCGAGTGACCGAAGCAAACACGATCGATCCGTTAAGTACTGGATCTTTCTAGGACCTGGGCTAACTACCAGTCATCCGAGCTACCTCATCGACAACTCGCTGGCGATTTGAAGAAACCGACGCGCCAGCGTCGATAGGAAGGCAAGGGAAACGAGAGAACGAAGAGAGCGGGGAATAGGGGAGCCACCAAGGGGGACCTAAGGGGGTTGGTTCGGCGTGTAAAAACGAAGCCGAGGCTGGCTAGACTTCAACCTTCCATAGGAATTTTGCCCATTGATTTCGTGGCGCCCGTTTTGCTATAAATGAACTATGTTTACCGAGGAGCAAATGAACCAACTGACCAAGCTTTTAGCCCCAATCCTGGAAGGGCAGAGCGAGCTCCAGGCGGGACAGAGGCAGTTGCAAGCCGAACTTCGCACGCACATGAAGCAGTCCCAGGAGGAGCATGAGGAGTTAGCCAAGGCAGTAATCGACGTAGGCGACACGTTGCATGGCAAGCTTGAGCATCAGGATAGGCGTATTACCCGCCTTGAGAAGCGCCTTGGCCTTTCACCACTTGAGTAGCTGATTAGCCCCCCCCACACGCCCGAAGGGCCCCCTCCTGGCGGAGAGAGCCCTTCAACGTGCGGATTTGCCGCTTCCTGCTGCTACTTGCTCGCTTTCTCGTAGGCTTCTTTGATCTCAGCCGGTACACGACCGCGGTCGCTCACCTCGTAGCCACTCTCTTTGGCCCACTGCCGAATCTTCGCGCTGTCCTCGCTTGTCTTTCCCGTCCCGCGGCCCTTGGGCTTTGCGGCCCTGCCAGTCCTTCGGGCGGACTTGATGAACGGGCCAAAGGCTTCAAGCATGTGCTCGTAGCTGTCCGGGCTCAGGTCGATTTCATATGCCACACCGTCCAGAGAGAAGGTGTGTGCCTGTGCCTCTTCAGCCCTCTTCGCCTGTGAGGTCGTCAGTGTAAACAGTGATGATCTTTTGTGCCATGGCGGCAGTATACGACCTCTTGGTTCCCGGACAGGACAAACAGCGTCTTAATCGTGAGCCCATTGCTCAGGCTGTTTCATGTGCGTCTCAGAAGGCTCAAAACTCAGGGGCTTAGCCACAAAGACAGCTGCAAGCTCATCCTGTAGTTCGATCACCAAACTTGTACGTAAAAGTTGAACGAACAGGCTTTGTACCCGGCCTGAGGGAGCCGGGTGTCGTACCGTCTCAGGCCGGTACATCAACCGGTACACCCCGTGTGGGTCAAAAGGGGCGTCCTGCGGACGGTGGGAGCTGGAAGGAAAAGCCCGCTGACCAGCGGGTTCGGGGATGGTCACCGGACGGGGGGAGTCAGCCCCGCACCAGGTTGGAACCCAGCTCCCTGCGGTCGGTTGCGCGGCTGACTCCCCCCGTCCTCTCCGCCTGCACATCATGGTTCCCATGAAGCCCTTCGGGTGTGCAGGCTCCGAGTCCACCCCCCAAAGGGGGGCCTTGGTGGCTACGCGTCGGCATTCCTTCCAGACCTTCCTTCCGCCGCGCAGCAATGAGCCCCTGACGGGGAAGAACGGTTCAACGGAAGAGGGGGGCTTTGCCCCGGGAGCCGGCCTTTTCGAGCGGGGAGTAGGCAGCGGTCTTTCCGGGCCTGCCGGGTAGTCCTGCCCGGTCGTGTTGCTTGTGCCTCCTCGCGCCTTTTGAGGTTGCCACATGGCGAGCGTGTCTCGTACAAGGCGGCCTTAAGGGCCCCACTGCGGTGGCTCCGCTTCGCTTCGGCCTTGACGCTCCTGTCGCCATGCGAGCGGGGTAGGCGCCGCGAGGAAGCGGCAGAAAGGAGGTGAGTTCTATGCAGTACACGATTATCCGGGTGTACCGGGTGCCGGCCCGTTCTCAGGTTGAGGCGACCGACAGGCTTCTGGAAGCCCGAGAGCTTGGGGTCGAGCGGGACTATTTCGTCCGCGACTACGTGAAAGGCCCTGGTGAGCCTGAGCCTGAGCGTGTGGCGAAGGCCGGCAAGGTTTCCTGGTGGGCGCTGGCAGTGCGTCAGCTTCTCGGGTGGTAAGCCCGTCCTGCCTGGGCGGGGGAGAGGGGCCGTTCGGATTGCCTCAGATTCTTCGAACTTGTGCCCCAAAAGCCTTGGTTGCCCTTCTTGTCCGCTCTATACTGAACTAACCGCAGGCTGACTCTCTTCCGGCCGAGGTGTTTTCCTCCATCGAGAATCGTTCCTGAGGACTTTTCGAGACCTTCCATCTGTGGTGTAGGTGGGCTAGCCGAGAGGGTGAGTATGCAACCCACTCTTGATGAGATCCGTTTGTGGGCGGCCACTGTTGATGTTTGCCAGGCAGCCCGCGCTTTGGGTATTTCCAAGTCCCACCTCTACGAGTTGATCAAACGAGGCCAAGCCCCTTTTCGAGTCGAGGTCTTTGGCACCCGCTACCGTGTTATCACTGCATCTCTCATCCGCTATTTGGAAGCCTGCTGAGAAGTCCGTTCGTACGGCCACCAGAGTCTCCTTAAAGCCCGGGGCGACCCGGGAAGCCCAACTCTTCATTTGGGCGGCAAGCGCTCGCTTAGTTGATCTACACGGCCCCACAGGGGCTATCCGGTGTTTGTGGCTGACTGGCGGTTTGTACGCTCGGTTGCCGGGTGGAGCTGCCTGATAGGTGAGGCGCGTTATGAGCGGAACGATCATCAAGGTGAGGCTTAAATCCGGTGCTGTCAGATACCGTTTCGTCACTGATGGGCCGCGTAGGGTTGACGGGAAAAGGCGCCAGATCAGAAAAACCTTTGACACCAAGAAGGAAGCGGTCGACGAGCTAGCCCGGATACGCCATCACACTGCAACCGGCACGTTCGTTGTTCCCAGCAAAGTAACCGTTGATCAGCTTTTGGATCTGTGGTTGAAAAGCGCCGTCCGGGGTGTTGAACAGGCGACTGCTTCCAACTATGACAACGCCATCCGCCCAGTCCGCCTCTTTCTTGGGCCCAAACGGCTCCAGCGACTCACCGAGGAGGATGTTGAGGAATTTGTCGACTGGATGCTTACCCGGGGACGCCAGCGTGGGGGCAAACCCGGAACGGGGCTCAGCGTCCGCTCGGTCCGGCTCACCTTGGGGCGGCTTCGATCAGCCCTCACGCTCGCGGTGCGTCGGGGATGGGTGGCACGCAACGTCGCTGAGTACGTCCGAATCCCGCGCGAAGCGGTGAGGAAAGCCGCTCAGGCTCAGGTTCAGCGTCGGCCTTGGGACGGCGCCGAGGTCAGGGCGTTCGTTGAGGCGATCAGGGAAGATCGTCTGTTCGGCGTGATGCTCCTGACGCTGATCGCTGAGAGGCCGGCCGAGGTATGTGGCACCCGCTGGGAAGAGGATGTCGACCTGGATGGTGCCGGGACGATCATGGTGGGGAACACCCGCACCATCGTCTATGACCGCTCCCTTACAAGGGGCTCTCGGAACACGGTTGTTGAGAAGGATCCTAAGACCGTAAACGGCAAGCGGGTGCTCCCTCTTCCGTACCCCGTGCAGCACGCGCTGATCAGCTTCCGGGTTCGTCAGGCACAGGAGCGGCTTGCCGCCGGGGAGGCGTATGAAGCAAGTGGCTATGTCGTTGTGGACGAGCTGGGTCGTCCGTTCAAGACCGACAAGCTACGCAGGGAGGCGCACCGGCTGATGGCACAGGCCGGCGTCCGCAAGGTTCGTCTGTACGACGCGCGCCACGCTGTTCTCTCGTGGATGGCCAACAACGGCGTTCCCGACACGGTGGTCTCGGCCTGGGCGGGCCACAGTGACCTCTCGTTCACCAAGCGTGTCTACGTTCATCCGGACCCCCGTAGCCTCAAGGCCGGGTCCGACAAGCTGAGCGAGCTACTCGGCGCGTAGGCATGATCCACAAGGTCTGTGACCAAATGTGACACAACCGCCCCAGAAACGATCAAGGGCCCTGCCTCAGCTGATGTGAAACAGGGCCCTTCACCTGGGCCGAAGCCCTTACTGCACCGTCGGGACGACAGGATTTGAACCTGCGACCCCTTGACCCCCAGTCAAGTGCGCTACCAAGCTGCGCCACGTCCCGATGCCCGTTTCGGCCGGGGTGTCCCGGCTGACCGCGCACGAGAACAATACCGCATGTCAGAAGGTGGGTGCTGCCATATTCCGGCCCCGTGGCGCGGGCGGCCCGGCGGGCAGGATGAGTACCCGTACTCATGCGCCGGTGTCACCGCGCCGCCACGCTACGCGCATGACTACTCCATCGATTCAGCGGCCGACGACGACGGCCTTCTTCGTGCAGGCCGCGATCTCCTTCGGGCTGTCGCTGGCGGCGCTGGTGATCGGGATCATCAAGCTGCCGGTGGGGCCGTGGGAGCGCGGGTTCCTCGCCATCGGCCTGGTCTTCGTGGTGTCCTCGGCCTTCACGCTGGCCAAGTGCGTACGCGACCGCCAGGAAGTGGAGGAGGTGACGAACCGGGTGGACAAGGCCCGGATCGACAAGCTCCTGATCGAGCAGGACGTCTTCAAGCCGGGACAGGTCTGATTCCGACCATGCCGGACCGGGGGCCTTCGGGCCGGCGGTCCGGCGCTTGACCTCAAGCGCACTTGAGGTTGCAGGCTCGAGGGCATGACGAACACGACGACGAAAGCGCCGGCCGCACCGAGACCGAAGATCGGCTTCGACGAACTGCCCCGCCTGATGAGCCTCATGACGGGTGATGAGAAGCACGGCCCGGCGGCCACCTCCACGCTCGACGCCCTCTGGGTCCTCTACCACCGCGTCCTGCGGGTCTCCCCCGCCACCGCCGCGGACCCCGAGCGGGACCGCTTTCTGCTCTCGAAGGGCCACGGGCCGATGGCCTACTACGCGGTCCTGGCCGCCAAGGGCTTCTTCCCCGTCGACCTGCTGCCGGGCTTCGGCTCGTACGACTCACCGCTCGGCCACCACCCCGACCGGCTGCTGGTACCCGGGGCCGAGATCGGCAGCGGCTCGCTGGGGCACGGGCTGCCGCTGGCCGTCGGCACCGCGCTCGGGCTGCGGGCGCAGGGCCTGACGGAGCCGGCCGTATGGGTACTGATCGGCGACGCCGAACTGGACGAGGGCAGCAACCACGAGGCGGTGGCCTACGCGGGCGCCGCGGGCCTGGACCGGCTGCACACCCTGGTCATCGACAACTCCTCCGCCACACACGGGTGGCGCGGCGGTATCGCCTCCCGCTTCGAGGCCGCCGGCTGGTCCGCGGCCACCGTCGACGGCCGCGACCACGAGGCGCTCCACGCGGCCTTCAGCGCGCCGCATCCGGGCCGTCCGCGCGCGGTGGTCGCCCGCGTGGAGCCCAAGGGCGCCTGACCGCCCCGCCCGGCCCCGTTATCCGGGCGCCATGACACCGATCAGGACTTCGAGAGGATTTCAGTGATGGACACCATGCGTGAGCGTTTCGCCTCGGTCACCTCGCGACTGCTGGACGAGGATCCGCGGCTGGCGGTCGTACTCGCCGACATCGGCGTGGACGGCTTCGCCGGGGCGGCCGAGCGGCATCCGGACCGGGTGGTGAACGTCGGCATCCGGGAGCAGTTGCTGGTCGGGGTGGGCGGCGGGCTGGCGCTCACCGGGCTGCGCCCGATCATGCACACCTTCGCCAGCTTCCTGGTGGAGCGCCCCTTCGAGCAGGTCAAGCTGGACTTCGGCCACCAGGGTGTGGGCGGCGTGCTGGTGAGTGCCGGCGGTTCCTACGACTGGCCGAGCGGCGGCTTCACCCATATGTCGCCCGGCGATGTGGCACTGCTCGACACGCTCGACGGCTGGACCGTGCATGTGCCCGGGCATCCGGACGAGGCCGAGACGCTGCTGCGGCACGCCGCGGCGGCCGGTGACGACAAGGTGTACGTACGACTGTCCGTGCAGGTCAACGACGCGCCTCGGCCCGTGGACGGGGCCGGGTTCACCACCGTTCGGCAGGGGCGCCGCGGTGTGGTGGTCGCGGTCGGCCCGATGCTGGACAACGTGCTCGCGGCGACCGAGGGGCTGGATGTGACCGTGCTGTACGCGACGACCGTGCGGCCCTTCGACGCCGCGTCGTTGCGCGCCGCGACCGGGGCCGCCGACGCCTCGGACGTGGTGGTCGTGGAGCCGTATCTGGCGGGGACCTCGACGCGCTTCGCCAATGACGCGCTGGCGGACCGGGCGCACCGGGTGCTGGGCCTCGGCGTCGGCCGCCAGGAGCTGCGCCGCTACGGACAGCTCGACGAGCACCTGGCGGCGCACGGCCTGGACCCGCGCGGCCTGCGCGAGCGGATCGCCGGGTTCCTGCCGGGACGTTCCTGAGGGTGCCGCGGGACGCCGACAGCAGGCCCCGCCGCGCTCCGCGCCCGGTTCAGACGTGCTTGCCGAGCCAGGCCGACAGGTCGTCGTGCACCTCGTCGCGGTTGGTCTCGTTCAGGATCTCGTGGCGGGCGCCGGGGTACGCCTTCCAGGTCAGATCGCGGGTTCCCAGGTAGCGGAAGTCCTCCAGGAGCTCATGGACCAGGGTCATCCCCTGATGGCAGGGGTCGAGGTCGCCGACGGCGACATGGACGGGCAGTCCCCGCGGGACGCGGGCGAGGTCGGTCGGGTCGTTGATCTTGCGGATGGCGCGTACCCAGTCGAGGGCGAGGCCGGCGCAGAACGGGAAGCCGCAGTCCTCGTCGGCGGCGTAGGCGTCCACCTCGGCCGGATCGCGGGAGAGCCACTCATAGCCGGTGCGGTGGGTGAAGGCGTCGTTGAAGGAGCTGAAGGTGCGCGGGATGAAGTCGGAGAGCGTGGCGCGTCCGCGTGCGGCGATCTCCGCCTCCAGGTCCGTGACGGCGCCCTCGATGTCCAGGCCCGGCAGGGTGCGGAAGGCGCCGGTGAGGATCAGGCCGGCGAGGTCGGCGCCGTACTCCTGGGCGTAGTCGCGGGCCAGCATCGCGCCCATGCTGTGGCCGAGCAGGACCAGGGGGGTGCCGGGGTGGGCGGCGGCCGCGTGGTCGCCGATGCCCTTGAGGTCGGTGACGATGGCACGCCAGGCGTCCGCGCCGACCACACCGCGGCCCCCGGTGGAGGCGGCGGTGGCGCCGTGGCCACGGTGGTCGGAGGCGATGACGCCATAGCCGTGAGAGGTCAGGAAGCGGGCGAAGCGGTCATAGCGCCGGCCGTGTTCCGCCGCGCCGTGGGCGATCTGGACGAGGGCGCGCGGGTGCCCGGACTCCGGGAGCCAGGTGTAGGTGGCGATCCGCGCACCGTCCGTTGCCTGGTGGAAGTCCTGCTGCATGGCCTGCATGGCATCGTCTCCTGACTGCCGGGGCGGTGACTGACGAGTCGTCGGCGCCCACTCTGTCGCTCCGGGCGGCCCTTCGCCATGGGGCGCGCGTAACGGAGTTGACCACTGGGCCGCGCGGCGTGACACGATCAGCCGGTTCTTCCCTGGCACCAGTGACGCAACCGCCTGACACAGGAGGACCGTTGGACACCACGGACCGCTGCGAGAACTCCGCCGAACCGCCCGGCACCCCCCTTCCGTCCGATCCCCTTCGCCCCTCGCCGCTCTCCCGCCGCAGATTTCTGCAGGGCACCGCCTCGGCCGCCGCCGCGGCGGGCCTGGCCGGTGTCGCCGCCCCCACCGCCGCGGCCGGCAGCGCCGGGGCACCCGGCACCGTGCTGTCCTTCACTGCCGCCACCAACGGCGCGGCCTCCCTCGCACCGGCCGGCGACCGGCTGATCGCCGAGATCCAGAACGTGCTGTGGTCGCTGCCGCGGGCCGGCGGCGACGCGGTGGCGCTGACCCCGCCCGATCTGGAGCCCACCCGTCCGGTGCACTCCCCCGACGGCCGCCGGATCGCCCTGTGCGCCTACCAGGGCGGCAACTTCCACCTGTGGACGCTCGCCACCGACGGCTCCGGGCTCCGGCAGCTGACCGACGGCCCGTGGGACGACCGCGGTCCCGCCTGGTCCCCGGACGGGACCCGGATCGCCTTCGCCTCGGAGCGCGGCGGGGACGCGGTGACCGGCAGCGCCTACCGGCTGTGGGTGCTGGAGGTGAAGACCGGGCGGCTGACCCGGGTCACCGGACTGGCCGGCCAGGACGGCCCCCATCAGGACGGCGCCTGGGAGGACTTCGACCCGTGCTGGTCGCCGGACGGCTCGCGGATCTTCTTCGTACGGGGACAGGCGTCGGGCGCGACGCTGGCCTGCCGTACGGTCGCCTCGGTGCCCGCCGACGGCAGCGGCCCGGTGCGCACCGAGCACACCGACTCCTCGGCCGCCCAGGTGATGGTGCCGGCGCTGTCCCCCGCCGGCCGGCTCGCCTATCTGCGGACCACGGACTATCCGGGGCCGACCTGCGCGCTGGTGGTGGACGGTGCTCCGGTGGCGGTCGACGGCGATGTGGAGCCGGTGCCGCCGCGCTGGGTCTCGCGCGACGAGCTGCTGCTGACGGTCGGCGGGCAGTTCCGGATCGTCCGGCCCGATGCCCCGCAGCGGGCCGAGACCATCGCGTTCAGCGCCCGGATGGCACTGGACCGCCCCCGTTACCGCGTCAAGAACTACGGCTTCGAGCGGACGGCCCCCGGCCCGGTGCGCGGGGTGCATCTGCCGGCGCTCTCCCCCGACGGCCGCAAGGTCGCCTTCGCCGCCCTCAACTCGCTGTGGGTGGCGCCCACTTCGGGAGGCGGCGCGCCCCGCAGGATCGTCCGGGCCGACGCCACCGGCTACGTCCTGGCGCCGAGCTGGTCCCGCGACGGGCGGGCGCTGCTGTATGCCGACGACCGGGACGGGCTGTTCGCGGTGCGCCGCCGGGATGTGGCCTCCGGCGAGGAGACGGTGCTGGCCACCGGAGGCCGGGTGCAGCCGGCACTGTCCCCGGACGGCGGGCGGCTGGCCGCGCTCGACATGAGCGGAAACCTCGTCTTACGCACCCTGTCCGACGGCAAGGAGCGGGTGCTGGCCGCGCCCATGGGCGCCGGCGGGCTGCCGGGACGGCCCAGCTGGTCACCGGACGGCCGCTATCTGGCCTACTGCGACCGCAACCGCCTCAACCGCCGTTTCCGCGAGGGCTACAACGTCATCCGGGTGGTGGACACCGAGACCGGCGCGGACCGGCTGTTCGCGCTCGCCGAGCATGTCTCGATCTCCGACCGCTACGACTCGGGGCCCGTGTGGTCGCCCGACGGCCGCTGGATGGCGCTGATCGCCGAGTCCGCGCTGTGGGTGCTGCCGGTACGGCCCGACGGGACGCCGGACGGGGCGCCGCGGCGGCTGACCGACGAGAGCGCCGACCACCCGTCGTGGTCCGGCGACTCCCGCACGCTGCTGTATCTCTCGGCGGGCGGGCTGCGGCTGATCCCGGTGTCCGGCGGCCCCGCGCGAAGCGTCCCGCTCACCCTCACCCACCGGCCGTCGCGCGCCCGGGACACCGTCGTCCACGCGGGCAGGTTCTGGGACGGCACCGGCGACACGGTGCGCGAGGACGTCGATGTGGTGGTGCGGAACGGGCGGATCACCGCCGTGGAGCCGCACCGCCCGCACCGGTCCGGCGCGGCCCGCCGGGTGGACGCGTCCGCCCGCACCGTGCTGCCCGGCCTGTGGGACGCGCACACCCACCCCTGGCAGACGACGTACGGCGGCCGGCAGACCGCGCTGCAGCTGGCGTACGGCATCACCACCGCGGTCTCCTGCGGCGGCTTCTCCTATGAACAGGTGCGCATCCGGGAGGCGGTGGCGGCCGGTGCGCTCGCCGGACCGCGGCTGCTGACCTGCGGCGAGCTGCTGGACGGCGGGCGGGTCGCCTACAGCATGGGGCGGGCGCACCGCACCCGGGCGGGGTTGCGGCGGTCGCTGGCCCGCGGCGCCGCGCTGGACTGGGACTTCGTCAAGACGTACGTACGGGCACCGGGCTGGGTGATGGAGGAGGCCGCACGCTTCGCCCACGACCGGCTCGGGGTCCGCTCCGGAAGCCATCTGCTCACCCCGGGCGTCCACCTGGGCCAGGACCTGACCACCCATCTGCAGGCCACCCAGCGCCTGGAGTTCGGGCACGCGGTGTCGCGCTCGGGGCGCGCCTACCAGGACGTCGAGGAGGTCTACGCCAAAGGCGACTTCCATCTCCTTGCGACCCCGTTCTCGGCGGAGGCGCTGCTCGGTGACGATCCGGCGCTGGCCGACGATGTGCGGGTGGGGCGACTGATGCCGCCCTGGGACCTGGCGCTCGTACGGGAGAACGCCGGGCATCGCCCCACTCCCGCGCAGCTGGCCGACATCGAGACCGAGGTCGGCGTCTACCGGCGGGTGCTGCGCGACGGCGGACTGGTCGCGCTGGGTACCGACCAACCGCTGACACCGGTGGGGCTGGGCCTGCATCTGTGCCTGCGGGCGCTGCACCGGGGCGGCCTGAGCGTGAGCCAGACGCTGCGTACCGCGACCGCGCTGCCCGCCCGGGTGTTCGGCGCCCAGCGGGATCTGGGAACGCTGGAGGTCGGCAAGCTCGGCGATATGACGCTGGTGGACGGCGATCCGTTCAGCGATTTCGACTCGCTGGTGCGGACCTCGGGGGTGCTGCGCGGCGGGCGGCTGTTCGAGCAGCGGGAGCTGGTCGACTCCTTCCCCGCGCCCGCCGCCCGCGCCCTGCGGCCGTCCGTGACGGACTGGCTGGAGGTGGGCCGGCAGCAGCGCCGTGAGTCCTGCTGCGACCACGGGCACTGACGCCCACCGCCTGGCGGTCGGGTGGCGTGGGGTGGCGCGGTTTCCGGGGTCTGGGGAACCGCGCCGCGCCATTCGTCGGACCGGGGTGGTGCGCCCCCGCTTCGCACTCCCACTCCTGCCATGAATGCCCGCAGTTGATGTTTTGTGCCGCCCGCATCAGGTATGCCAACGGGTATTGCACACGGCAAGCAAGAGATCACGTTCCGGAACGTCACTGCGCGCGGCACCGCCAGGGCGGTCCCGGGTGCGACCAGCACGGGGAAGATCGTGGAGGTGGGCTCGTCTTGCACCGCTACTTCACCGACCAGCGGCATGAGGCGCTCCGGCGCAGGGTGCGTGACTTCGCCGAGAGCGAGGTCCGCCCCCGGATCGCGGAGATGGAGGCGAACCGTGCCGTCTGCCGCGACCTCTCTCGGCTGATCGCCCGTCAGGGCTGGGTCGGCGCGACGGTGCACCGGGCGTACGGCGGAATGGGTGCCGGGCATGTCGCCAAGACCCTCATCATCGAGGAACTCTCCCGGGTCAGCGCCGCGATGGGCGCGATGGTGCAGGCGTCCCAGCTCGGCGTCGCGAAGATCGTCCACTTCGGCAGCGAGGAGCAGAAGAAGACCTGGCTGCCGGCCATCGCCTCCGGGGACTGCCTGCCGACCATCGCCGTCACCGAACCGCAGTCCGGCGGCCACGTCCTGGGCATGGAGAGCACCGCGGTCCGCGACGGCGACGACTACCTCCTCAACGGCCGCAAGATCTACGTCGGCAACAGCCACGTCGGCGATCTGCACGGTGTCGTGGTCCGCACCGGCGAGGGCGCCAAGGGGCTGTCGGCGTTCCTGGTCGATTCCGGCAGGCCCGGATTCCGGGTCGCACCGCAGCAGCCCGCGATGGGCCTGCACGGCTTCAGCTTCGGCGAGCTGTGCTTCGACGACTGCCGGGTCCCGGCGGCGAACCTGCTGGGCCGGGAGGGCGACGGGCTGGCCGTCGCGTACTCCTCCAGCGTGCTGTACGGACGGCCCAATCTGACCGCCGTCTCGCTGGGCATCCACCAGGCCGTGCTGGACGAGACGACGACGTTCTGCGCGCAGCGCGAGCGCTACGGCAAACCGCTGGCCGACCTCGGCAACATCAAGCTCAAGCTCGGACGGATCCAGTCGCGGCTGCTGCTGGCCCGGCTGTCCGCGTACCACGCGGTGCATCTGCTGGACCAGGGCCTGCCGTGCGATGCGGAGCTGATGAACGCCAAGCTGGTCAATGTGGAGTCGGCGCTGGAGTCGGCGCGCGACGCGATGGACATCCATGCCGCGTGCGGGCTGTTCACCAACCGCCCCGTCGAGCGCTTCCTGCGCGACGCCCACCACATCTTCGCGCCGGCCGGCACCTCCGACGTCCAGCTGCTGCGCCTGGGCGAGATCGCCCTGGGCCAGACGAAGGGCGAGTGGTCCGCCCGGCTCGCGGAGCTGCTGCGGCTGGAGCCGTCGGAGTGGCCCGAGGAGGACACCGCGGACGCCGTCGCGGACCCGGTCCCGGTCGACGACGTCCAGGCCACGGTGCCGGGACAGCGCACCGGACCGGGCCGGCAGCGTTCGTGGTTCGCCCGCCTGAGGTGAGCGGCCGGCCCTGCCCCGGGGCCGCGGCCGGCCCACCGCGGCCCCGGGCCGGCCGCGGCGTCGGGCACCGCGCCCGGATCAGCGGGTGCCGCTCTGCCGCTCCTCCATGCGGTGGATCTGCTCGACGAGTTCGGCGGCCATCGACTTGATCGTCGCCAGCCCCTCCCGCCCCCAGGGGCGCGGTTCGAGGTCCACGACGCACACGGTGCCCAGCGCCATGCCCGTGCGGTCGATCAGTGGCGCGCCCAGGTAGGAGCGGATGCCGATCTCGTCGACGACGGGGTTGCCGGCGAACCGCGGATAGTCGCAGACGTCCTCCAGCACCAGCGCCTTGCGGCGGACGATGACGTGCGGGCAGTAGCCGTGGTCGCGGTCCATCTCCCGGCCGGGCTGGGCGCTGGCGGGTGCCGGCCCCAGCTCGACGGCCTGGTCCTGGGCCGGTGTGTAGAGGCCGGCGAAGTACTGCCGGTGCTCGTCGATGAAGTTGACCATCGAGTACGGCGCCCGGGTGATCCGGGCGAGCTTGCGCGCGAAGTCGTCGAACGCGGGCAGCGGGGAGTCACCGATGCCCAGGGCGCGCAACCGGGCCACCCGCGCCGGAGCCTCGTCGTCCTGAGGGGTGAGCAGCAGATGGCGCGTCGGGTCGTAGGAGACGTACGGGACGCGGGAGGCGGGGTGGTTCATGGGGGCTCCGGGGACGCGGTGAGGGCGGGCGTGAGCAGATGCTGGACGAGCGAGACCAGGACATGGGTGGCCGAGCTGCACTGGCGGGCGTCGCAGAGCACGACGGGCGTGTCCGGGGCGAGGTCCATGGCGTTGCGGACCTCGTCCGGCTCGTAGCGATAGGAGCCGTCGAACTCGTTGACGGCGACGATGAACTGGATGCCCCGCCGCTCGAAGAAGTCGACGGCGGCGAAGCACTGGTCCAGGCGACGGGTGTCGGCGAGGACGACCGCGCCGAGCACACCGTTGGACAACTCGTCCCACATGAACCAGAAGCGCTGCTGCCCCGGCGTCCCGAAGAGGTAGAGGATGTGCTCGGCGCCGAGCGTGATCCGGCCGAAGTCCATGGCGACGGTCGTGGTCTGCTTCTCCTCGACGCCCGCCAGATCGTCGGTGCCGACGCTGATCTGTGTGAGGAGCTCCTCCGTGCTGAGCGGCTCGATCTCGCTCACCGCTCCGACGAAGGTCGTCTTGCCGACCCCGAAGCCGCCCGCGACCAGGATCTTCAGAGCCGTCGGGAAGAGATCGGCCGCGGCGTGCCCCTGCCGGGCGTCACAGTCGTTTGCGAAGTCCATTCAGCACCGCCTCCAGCAGGGCTCGGTCGGTACGGGAGGCGGGCCCCGCCGAAACGGCCGCGGGGGCCCGCGCGGTGAGCGCCCCGCAGTCGACGAGGTCGGCGAGGAGCACTTTGGTGACCACGGCGGGCAGCCGTATGTGGGCGGCGATCTCGGCGACCGAGACCGGCCCGCCGCACAGTCCCAGCACCTGGGCGTGTTCGGGGCCCTGCCCGGCGACGGGCCGCCGGCCGGTGGCCATCACCATGGTCAGCAGGTCGAAGTGCGCCGTCGGACGGGTCCGGCCGTTGCTGATGGTGTACGGGCGGACCAGCCGGCCCGCGGCGTCGTCGTACCACGGCTCGTGGCCCCGCTGTCGCCGGGGCACGGCCACGGTCAACGACCGCCCGCGGACGCCTGGTGGCGCGCGGGGGTGGCAAGGTACGGCCGAACGCTCTTGACCAGCATCGACATCTCGTAGCCCAGCACCGCCACATCGGCCTCGCGCCCGGCGAGCACCGCCAGGCAGGCGCCCGATCCGGCGGTGGAGACGAACAGGAACGAGGACTCCAGCTCGACGACGACCTGCAGGACGTCGCCGCCCTCGCCGAAGCGGGCTCCGGCGCTGCGGGCGAGGGAGTACAGGCCGCAGGAGAGGGCCGCCATGTGATCGGCGCTGTCGGGGTCGAAGCCGTGGGCGGCCTTGACCAGGCCGTCCGAGGACAGCAGGAGCGCGCTGCGGGCGTGCGGCACGCGCTGGACGAGCCCGGTCAGCAGCCAGGACAGGTCGGTGTGCTGACTGCTCTGCAGCTGCGAATGCGCCTGCGCACGCACATCACTCACCATGGTTGCGGTCGTCTCCTCGGGGGCGGGCCATCGGGGCATCGTGGTCATGGTCGTGGAGCGGGTCGCCGCCGGCCGGGCCGCCGGCTTCGCGGCCGTGGGCCGGAGTGGTGCCGTCGTCGGCGGCGGGGCCGGCATGGCTGTCGTCGGCGAGGCCGAAGCCGCGCCGGAAGGCGGCCATCAGGCCGGGGTCGTGCTCGGGCTCGGGGCCCGTACGGCGCGCCGGGGACGGCAGGATCGGATCGCCGCGCAGCTCGGGGACGAGGTGCGTCTGCTTGTGCCGCCTCGGCAGCCGGGGGCGGGCGCCGTTGTCCATGGAAGCGGGCGGCGCGGGCGGCAGCACGACCGGGCCGGGATCGGCGGGGGTGGCGCGGGCGGCTTCGGGGCGGTGCGGGTCGGGGGTGGGTGCGTCGGCCGTGGCGGCTTCGGGGTGGTGGGTGCCCGTTGCGTGGACCAGCCGGCGGTGGGGCGCGCCGGAGCCGGGATCGGTGTCCTCGAAGGCCCGGGCGGGAGCCGGTGCCCCGAGCTCGTCGTAGCCGTGCCGCGGGGTGCCGAGCGTGTCGTCGGGGGCGGGGGCGGGCGCGGGGATGGCTGCGGTCCGGGGGCCGTCGCCGCCGCGGTCGTGAGAGTCGTGGCCGGCCTCCTCGGGGGCGTATCCGCTGTCGTACGTCCCGTGCTCGCGGGCCGGGTCGGTGTCCGGGGACCCGATGCGCGGCGCTCCGGCACCGCCCGCCTCCCCGTCGGCGCATTCCGCGCCGAGCAGTCCCTGCGGCACGATCAGCACGGCCTGCACGCCGCCGTAGATGTTGCTCTGCAGCCGGACGACGATGCCGTGCCGGCGGGCGAGCGAGGAGACCACGAAGAGCCCGATCCGGCCGTCGCTCAGCAGCTCGTCGACGTCGACGTGGTCGGGGTCGGCGAGCAGGGCGTTCATCCGGGTCTGCTCGTCCGCGGACATCCCCAGGCCGCGGTCCTCGACCTCCACGGCGAGGCCGGCGGTGACGAGCTGGGCGCGCAGCAGGACGGGGGTCTGCGGGGCCGAGTAGATCGTGGCGTTCTCGACGAGTTCGGCGAGCAGGTGGATGACGTCGGCGACGGCGTGCCCGCGCAGGGTGCCCTCGATCGGCGGCACCAGCTTGATCCTCGGGTACTGCTCGACCTCGGCGATCGAGGAGCGCAGCACCTCGGTCATGGAGACCGGGCGGCTCCACTGGCGGCGTGAGATGGCGCCGCCGAGGACGGCGAGGTTCTCGGCGTGCCGGCGGATGCGGGTGGCCAGGTGGTCGACGTGGAACAGGCCCTTGAGCAGATCCGGGTCCTCGACCTGGTTCTCCAGCTCGTCCAGCAGCTCGATCTCGCGGTGCACCAGGGACTGCAGCCGGCGGGCGAGGTTCACGAAGACCTCGACCTTCTGCTCGCTGCCGCTGGCGTTGCTGCGGGCGATGGCGACCGCGTCGATGACGGCGGACTCGGCGGCCCGGCCCGCGGCGGCCACTTCATGGGCGAGCAGGTCGAGGGTGTCGCCGGTGGGTAGCAGGGCCGCCTCGGGGTCGCGGCGCTGGAGCCATTCGCCGTGGCGTACCCGGTCCAGGAGGTCGTACAGGTCGGACTGGCTGCGGGCGCAGACCTGGCGCAGCCGGGCGTAGCGGGTGACGGTGGCGCGGGCCTCGGCGTTGGCGGCCGCGCTCGCGGTGAGCACGATGACGCAGACGATGGCCAGTCCGCCGGACAGCACCACCCATTCCCGGCTGGTGATCCGGGCGCCGCCGGCCTGGACGACGAAGGCGGCGACGGCGGTGCAGACGACCGCGGTCAGCAGGCAGGGGACGGCGGTGAGCCGGACCAGACGGGACCGTATCGCCGAGTCGGCGGCCGACTCGGGGAAGGAGGCGCGGCCGTGTCGTCCGCCCTCCCGTTCCCGCCGTCTGACGGCGGGAACGGAGGCTGCCCCCGGGGAATCCCGGGTCTCTGGGGACCTGGGAGCCTCCTGGGACGTCTGGGGCCCCTGGGGGAATGCGGTAGGCATGGCGCCCTCCGGATCGGCCGTTGGCAGTTCACGGAGCACGCACGCTAGTTGTTGCCGGGGTGGGGTTCGGACCTACTTCGAGGTTTCGCTACCCCTCGCCACCTCCCTGGGTGGGCGAGGCGCGCACGCCAGTGCGAGCCGATCCGAACCTCCGTTCAAAAAGAGGGAGTTGACGCCTCCGCGGCTGCCCCTTCCGAGGGTTCCGACGGTTCCGCGGCTCCCGACGGCTCGCGGACGGCGCTCGGCGGTGCGACGCGCGCCGGGGGCCAACTCGGCCAGCCCTGAACCGGCGGCACGGCCACGGCCCGCCACCAGGGCTCCACGACCGGCTCGTCGGCGGGCTCGAACGGCTTGCCCGGCACCGGCGCGGCCACCTTCGCGCCGTCCCGCCGCGCCGCCGCGACCGTGCGCTCCACGGGTTCGGACCACGGATGGGGCGCGAGATTGAAGGTGCCCCAGTGGATCGGCAGCAGCACCCCCTGCGGGCTGCCGCCGGACAGGTCGGCGTGCGCCCGCATCCCCTCCTCCGGGGTCATATGGATGTCCGGCCAGAAATCGCTGTACGCACCGATCTGGATCATCGTCGCGTCGAACGGGCCGTGTGCCGCGCCGATCTCGGCGAACCCGGAGAAGTAGCCGGTGTCGCCGCTGTGGAAGATCCGGTGCTGGGGGCCGGCGACCACCCAGGAGGCCCACAGGGTGTGCTGCGGGCCGCGCAGACCGCGGCCGCAGAAGTGCTGGGCGGGGGTGGCGGTGAGGGTCAGGCCGCCGATGCGGGTGGCCTCGTGCCAGTCCAGCTCGGTGATCCGGTCCTCGGGAACGCCCCAGAACTCCAGGTCGGCGCCGATCCCGAGCGGGACCACGAAGGGCGCGCCGGTGCGGATCAGGCCCTGGATCGTCGACATGTCGAGATGGTCGTAGTGGTCGTGCGAGATCACCACGACGTCGACCGGGTCGAGCGCGTCCAGCGCGACGGGCACCGGATGCATCCGCTTGGGCCCGGCCCAGGTGAAGGGCGAGCAGCGCTCACCCCAGACCGGGTCGAAGAGCACCCGCCGCCCGTCTATCTCGGCCAGCACGCTCGAATGGCCCATCCAGGTGAGCCGCAGTCCGGAGGCGGGCGGCCGACCCCAGTCCTCGGCGGTCGGGCGGTGCACCGGAATCCGGCCGACCGGCGCCCGGCGCAGCCTCCCCTCACGGCTCAGCTGCGTACGTGCCATCGGCAGCGCGGAGCCGTGGAGCAGTTGCCTGGTGGGCGCCGGGTTGCGGAACTGTCCGTCCACGAACTGCGGCGATCTGCGCATCCTGGCCAGCCGCTCCCCTGTGGGCTCGGCGCCGAAGCTCGCGGGGCGCAGCGCGGAAAGTCGAGTGCGGCGGGGTCGGGAACCGGTCACGGCACCTCCATGGTCGGGGCAGTCGCGAAGTGAACGGGCCGCGTGAGCGGCAGGTTCCGGCACACCGCGCCTCGCGGCGCCGTGGTGCGCTCCCGCACCACGACACCCGGACTCCACACCATCACCCGCAGACCACAACCGCGCGACCGGCTGCGGCATTCCAGGCCAGGGTGTGAGGTCCTGCTCACCGATGGAGCGGCGGGCAGCGGCGACCCCGCCCCTCACCCGCCCCCCTCATCCGAACTCCAGCACGACATGCTCCTCCATCGGGCGGTAGCCGAGCCGCTGGTAGAGGGCGTTGCTGGTGGGGTTGGCGAGGTCGGCGAAGAGCAGCACCTCGCGGGCACCGGCGTCCCGTGCGGCGCCCGAGATGGCGGCGGTCGCGGCCCCGGCGAAACCGCGTCCGCGCAGCTCGGGCGGGGTGTAGACGGGGGCGACCCGGGCCATGCCGCAGAGCGTGCGGGTGACCCCCGCCATGGCGACCGGCCGCCCGCCGGCCTCCCACAGCATGCAGCGGCCGCCAGCGATGCGGTCGTCGACCGCACGGGCGTCGCGCGGCGGCGGGCCACCGGTCTCGGCGGCGAACGCGGTGGACCAGGCGAGCAGGAGCTCCCGGTCGGCAGGCGTGGCGGTACGGGCCGCGCCGGGCGGTGCGGGGGTGGGCGGCGTCAGCTCGCCCAGCCGGTAGCGGCGGTGGCGTTTGGCGAGGCGCACCGTGCCCCCGAGCCGCCCCTGCCAGGCCGCGGCGAACGCCTCGGCCGCCGCCCTGACGCCGTTCACCCCCGGAATGCCGCCCGGCTCGTGCGCCAGCGCCTGCGCCAGCTCGGCCGCGGCACCGTCCGGCATCGGCGGGAGCAGCACCGTGCGCGGCGGGGTCCAGACGAACGCCGCGCCGACCGCGCCCCGCCCGCCGCGCCGCCACCATCCGCACCACGGCGCGTCGTCTCCGTACCTGTCCCGGCCCGTCTCGCGCAGGGCGGACACCACCGACAGCAGCACGGTGTGCTCGGCCGGCCGCCCGCGCAGGAACGCGCCGGCGGCGGCCTCGAATGCGCCCGGGTCCCGGGTCGTCGTCCATGCCATGTCTCACCCTCCCGCAGGTCCGCGGGCGGGCGCAGCCGGATTTCCGGGCCGGCTCCGGTGGAGCTCAGCTCCGCTCGACGGCCGTGGGCGGGGCGGGGAGTCCGGGGCGGCGGGGCAGGAGGAGGGTGCGGAGCAGGATCCGGGGGGCGAGGAGCCGGGTGGGGGGTGCGGTGAGGCAGAAGACGTCCCGGAAGGCGTCGCCGACGACGCGGTCGACGCCGGCGCGGGCGAACAGCCGGTCGACGTACCAGGTGCTCAGCCGCTCGCCGAGGCCCGCCCCGGCGTCCTGGCCGCCGGCGTAGGGGCGGTCCGCGCCCACCGCGGCGAGCCAGGCGGGCTCCACGGCGCGGGCCACCGCCCGCTGCGCCTCGGCGGTGGCACCGGGCCGCAGGCCGCCACCACCGGCGAGGGCGTCGCGCACCGCCAGCGCGCTCAGCGCGGCGACCGACATGCCCTGCCCGTATACGGGGTTGAAGGTGCAGGCGGCGTCCCCCAGGACGAGGAACCCTTCGGGCAGGGCACCGGGGCGCTCGAAATGCCGGCGCCGGTTGCGGGTGTCGCGGAAGCCGTGCACCGGCGAGAGCGGCTCGGCCCGTGCCAGCAGTTCGTGGATGTACGGGTCGCCGATCGTGGCGCTGAAGGCGGTGAACTCGGCCGCGTCCGTGGGCGGGTGGTGCCCGCGCACCCCCGACAGCGTCAGCAGCCAGTTGCCGTCCTCGACCGGGATGTACGCGGCGCCGCGGGGGCACTCCGGCCAGCCGGGGACGTTGACGCCCGCGTCGGGGGCGGTGTCCGGGTCCTTGGGCCGGTACATCCGGGTGGCGTAGGCGAGTCCCGCATCCACGGTCTCCTCGTGCGGGGAGGTCCGGCCCAGTGCGGCGTACCACTGGGGCGCGCGGGATGCCCGGCCCGAGGCGTCCACGACGAGCGCGGCCGGCAGCGCCCGTTCGGCGGGCTCACCCGGCCCGGCGTCCCGTGACCGGACGCGCACCCCGCTCACCCGGCCGGCGTCCCCGGTCAGTCCGATGGCCTCGGTCGCCTCCAGGACCTCCACCCGGGTGGGCGAGCCGGCGGCCACCCGCAGCGCCCGCTCGCGTACGACCGCGTCCAGCACCGGCCGGGTGACGCTCAGCGTGCGATGACGGCGCTCGTCGAAGCGGCGCTGCCATCCGGTGGGGGTACGGGTGAGGATGTCGCGCGGCAGATACAGGCTGCGCGCCCCGGCCTCGGTGAGCGCGGCGACCGTGCCGGGCAGCAGCTCCTCCAGCGCCCGCTGACCGCCGCTGAGGAGGATGTGCAGATGGCGGGCCTGCGGGACGCCCTTACGGAAGGCGCGGCCCCGCGGGTACCGGTCGCGTTCGACGACCGTGATCGCCTCGACCTGCCCGGTCAGGGCGGTGACGGCCAGCATTCCGGCGAGCCCGCCCCCGATCACGATCGCGGTGCGCCCGCCATTGGAGTGCTCTGCCATCCCCACCTCGCTCCCCTGCCGGACCCCTCCGGCCACCGCTCGTCTGCACGACTTCTTGCGATTCCTTTCCTCCCTCGTGCCACCCCAGTCCCTGACATCCCGATTTGCGGCGCCCCTGCGTCTAGGGTGTTGTCTCTCCGGCAGTGGACGCACCCGGTCCGCAAACGGGCTCGCCAGCAAGGGATTCGCCTCACCAGCAAGAGACTCAAGGACGCTTGTGACATTCCAGCAGGTTTCTGAGCCGTATGACGCATACGACGTACTCGTCTTCGGTGGGACGGGCGTGGACACCGTCGTGCCGGTCGGCGCGCTGCCCGTGCCGCTCGCCGATTCCCACCCGGTGGCGCCCATCCGCGAGTGGGCGGGGCACACCGGCACCGGCGTCGCGCTGGGGTGCGCGGCGCTCGGGCTGGCCACCGGGCTCGTGGACTTCATCGGCGACGACCATCCCGGCAGCCTGGTCCGCGAGCGGCTGGCGGGCACCGGTGTCGACTTCCGTCCGCTGATCTCCCCGCACGGCACCCGGCGCGCGGTCAACCTCGTCTCCCCCGACGGCCGCCGGATGTCCTTCCACGACGCCCGCGATCCGCGCGACCTGCGGATGCCGGCCGAGCACTACCTCCCCGCGCTAAGCCGGGCCCGGCACGTCCATCTGTCGATCACGCACTTCGCGCGCTTCGTCTACGACGACATCGAAGCGCTCGGCCTCCCCGTCTCCACCGATCTGCACGACTGGGACGGCCTGACCGAACACCACCGGGAGTTCGCGTTCCGCTCGGACCTGGTCTTCCTCAGCACGGCCGGGGCGGGCGAACGGATCGGGTCCGTCATGCGGGACATCCTCCGCCAGGGGCGCGCCGAGGCGGTGATCGCGACGGCCGGTGCGGGCGGCGCGTACCTCCTCACGCCCGACGACCGCACCCCGCGGCTCGTACCGGCCGTGGCCCCGCCCGGCCCCGTCGTGGACAGCAACGGCGCCGGCGACGCCTTCACCTGCGGCTTCCTCTACGGCCGGCTGGCGGGCCGGCCGCTTGAGGAGTGCGCTCGGCTGGGCGCCGTCGCGGGAGCGCATGCGTGCACCGCGCCGGGGACGCACACCGCCCTCGTCGGACCCGACGACCTGCGCGGGGTGCTCACCGACACCCCGGCGGTCGCCCCCGACCTGACGGCACGTGGGGTGGAGCCGCCCGGGCTCCCGGAACCGCCGGAAGCCCAGGTCTCCCCTGCGGGGGCGTAGGCCTCCGGGTACGTCGCCTGCGGCCTTCCGCCCCCGCCGGTGCCCGGTGGTTTCAGCCCTTGCGGCCCACCGCGCCGTAGAAAATGGTGTTGTTGAGTTCCTCCGCGCCGGGCACCGCGCCGTCCGGCCGCCACAGCGGCACCCGTACGACGCCGGGCGGCAGCAGTGCGAACGGCCCGAAGAGCCGCTCGATGCCGGCCTTCGACCGCAGGTTGAGGGTGGCGGTGGCGCTCTTGTAGACGTCCTGCACGCCGGCTCGCGCCACCTCGTCCGTGCGGCCGCCCTCGTACGCCTCGTAGGGCTCGTCGGTGGCGTGCGACAGGACGAGGTGACTGCCCGCGGGGAGCGCCTCGGCGAGGGCGGCGACGATGCCGGCGGGGTCCTCGTCGTCCCGGACGAAGTGCAGCACGGCGACCAGCAGCAGCGCCACCGGCCGGTCGAAGTCGATCAGTTCGCGGACGGTGGGGTGCGCCAGGATCGCCTGGGGGTCGCGGACGTCGCCGAGCACGAAGCCGGTGTGCGCGGTGTTGGTCAGCCGGGCCCCGGCGTGGGTGGCGACGATCGGGTCGTTGTCGGCGTACACGACGCGGGTGTCGGGGGCGATCTCGCGGGCCACCTCATGGGTGTTGGGCGAGGTGGGGATGCCGGTGCCGATGTCGATGATCTGGCGGATGCCGCCGGCGACCAGTTCGCGCACCGCCCGGCGCAGGAACGCGCGGTTGGCGCGGGCGCTGAGCCGCACCTGGGGGTGGACCTCGATGACCCGCTCGGCGGCCACCCGGTCGACCTCGTAGTTGTCCCAGCCGCCGAGGTAGTAGTCGTACATCCGCGCCGGGTGCGGGCGGCTGGTGTCGATCTCCTCGGCCGCGAAGCCGGAGGGCGCCGGACCCGGGGCGTACGGTCCGATCTGCGGGAGGTCCGGCTCCGGGACCGCGGGGGAGGTGTTCTGCTCGCTCATGCCGGCCTCCGTTCGGCGCACCGGCCCGGTGCGGCGGAGAGCAGGAAGTCGGCGTGGCCGGCCTTCGCGCCCTCGATGAAACTCACCATTTCACGGTGGGTGTAGATGAGTGCCGGACCGTCCGGGTCGGTGGACTGGCGCAGCGCGACGCGGCCGTCCCCCAGCCGCATCGCCTCGACGCACTCGCCGCCGTTCCCGCCGCTCCATGGTTTGTGCCAGCCCTCTGTGCCCAGCTCTTTGGCAGGCATGCCGTTGTAGATGCGTATGCGATCCATGGGGGGTTCAGATCTCCTTGCGAAAGCCACCCAGAATGGCCTCGGTGGTGTGTGCCGGCGCGGCCTGCGCGCACATCCGGTCCAGGGCCTCCAGGAACTGCGAGACGTCGTTGCGCTGGTCGAAGTACACGGCTCCGACGAGGCTCTCCGCGTATGCGATGTCCGGGAGTTCCGGGATCGGGAAGCGGAAGATGTGGAAGGGCCCGTACATGGCGGGGTGCGGGCCCGCGGCGAAGGGCATGAGCTGCAGCCGCACGTTCGGCAGCGCGGTGGCCTCCATGAGCCGGGTGATCTGGTCGCGCATCACCTTGGGCCCGCCGATCGGCCGCCGCAGCACGGTCTCGTCCATGACCACCCACAGCATCGGTGCGTTCTCGCGGGTCAGCAGGGCCTGCCGCTCCATGCGCAGGGCGACGATGCGGTCGATGTCGGCCGCGGAGGCGTGCGGCATACCGGCGCGCAGGACGGCGGTGGCGTAGTCCTCGGTCTGCAGCAGCCCGGGGACGTAGTGTGGCTGGTAGGCGCGGATGAGGTTGGCCTCGCCCTCCAGGCTGACGAACGCGCTGAACCACTCGGGCAGCACATCGCGGAAGCGGTGCCACCAGCCTGGTTTGTTGGCCTCGCGGGCCAGGGAGAGGAAGCCCTCGACCTCGTCGCCGTCGGTGACGCCGTAGGTCGCCAGCAGCTTCTCGACGTAGGGGAGTTTGAGGCCGACCTCGGCCTTCTCCATGCGCCGTATCGTGGCGTGGGTCACATCGAGCGCCGCGGCGGCCTGCTCGAAGGAGAGTCCCGCCTTTTCGCGCAGGTCCTGCAGCCGCTTGCCGAGCACCACCCGCAGGACGGTCGGTGCGCCTGCCGACCGTGGGTCCGCCACGTCCGATCGCCTCCAACTGATGTCAGTGATCAGCAGTGTGTCATGCCGTCATCATTAACGAACAGACTGCACTTACGATTCTGCAAATTACAGAGTGATCCTTGCCATCGGTGACCAACATCGCACATAGTTACGGCGTGGCTTCCTCCAACAACGCTTCTTCGTTAGGGCGCTGTGGCGGCTTCGTCGCCCAGTACCCGCAGGACGCGTTCCACTTGCCGGCGCGACGCACGTCCGTTCCCGAGGCGCGCAGACGCGTCAGTGCGCTGCTGTGCGAGTGGGGCGCGGATCAACAGGTCTGCGACGACGTGGAGTTGGTGGTCTCCGAGCTGTTCACCAACGCGGTACGGCACACCGACAGCGAGAAGGTCGGCTGCGAACTGAGCCTCGTCGGGACGCACATACGCATAGAGATCACGGACCAGGGCGGGCCGGGGCTTTCGGCGCCGCACGTCCAGCCCGGCAGCGTGGACAAGGAGTGCGGGCGGGGCCTGTTCCTCGTCGGGGCCCTGTCCGACGGCTGGGGATCGCGGCCCGCCGACAGCGGTCCGGGCCGGGTCGTCTGGGCGGACCTGCCGTACACGGGCACCGCGGCACACAACTGAGGCCCCGTTCCGCGTCGGCGGAAGCGGGGCCTCGGTCATGCCGCGGGCCCGCCATGGGGCCGCGGCCGCACTACAGCGGAAGCAGGTCGGGCCGCTTGGGCTCGACATGGTCACCGGAGGACTCGCCGCGCAGCCGGCGGCCGATCCACGGTACGAGGTGCTCCCGCGCCCAGTGGATGTTGTCCCGCCGCGCCTCGGCGGCCGACCGCTCCGCCTCCGGGGGCCACGGCTGGTCCGGGTCGGCCGGCACCCGCAGACCGAGCACCTGGGCCGCGCGCAGCGCCACCCGGGTGTGACCGTCGGCCGACAGGTGCAGCCGGTCCTCGCTCCAGGCCCGCCGGTCCTGCACCGACTTCAGCGACCACAGGTCCAGCACCGGGCAGTCGTGCCGGTCCGCGATGGCCCGGACGTGCGCCGTATACGTCGCGATCTTGCCGCGCAGATGCTTGAGCACCGGGACACCGCGGGTGTCGAAGCCGGTGCAGAGCAGGACCGCACCGACCGACTGCCGCAGATCGACGACCGCCGCCTCGTAGCGCTCGGCGACCGCGTCCGGGTCCGAGCCGGGCCGCAGGATGTCGTTGCCGCCGGCACAGAACGTCACCAGCGCCGGGGCGAGCTCCTTCGCCCGCGGCACCTGTTCCTCGACGATCTGGTCCAGAAGCCGTCCCCTGACGGCGAGGTTCGCATAGCGGAAGTCCCCCTCCGCCTGCTTGTCCGAGAGCAGGACCGCGAGCCGGTCCGCCCAACCGATGTACACCCCGTCAGGGCCGGGATCCCCGACCCCCTCTGTGAAGCTGTCCCCGACGGCTGCGTACGACCCGATGGCGCCATGGGCGCCGGTGATGAAGTCCTTCGACTCATCTGCAGCGCTCCTGGCGCCGCTGCTGATGTTCTTCGAATCGTCTGCCACGTCAGGACATACTTCACCTTGAGAAGTGACCTACGCCACCGTAACCAGGGGTTGACGAGGGGTGATTAATGCCACCAGGTCAAATTCTTCTCAAGTTGGAATAATGATCGATCACACACCGCCCCGAGCGCCGTCTTGCGCTTCCGCACGCCACCATCGCGGCTTGATTGAGTATTGCATCAGTGTCGTATCGTCGGTTGTGCCCGCGCCGTCGACGAGCAGCGTCGCCGGCCGAACCAAGGAGCGCCCGTGACGCAGACGCCGCAGGTCCCCCAGGCACAGCCCGAGCTCGCGGAGGTCCGCAACTTCCGCGATGTGGGCGGGCTGCCGACCGTGGACGGGCGTCGCGTACGGGAGGGCAGGCTGTTCCGCAGCGGGCACCTCGCCCACGCCACGGAACAGGACACGGCGTTTCTGGCCGGCCTCGGGCTGCACACCATCTTCGACTTCCGCAACGCCTCGGACATCAAGCTGGAGGGCCCCGATGTCGCGCTGCCCGGCGTGCGCAATGTGAACATCCCGCTCACCGACCCGGCCGACGGCGCGGAGTTCTGGACGATGGTGCGCGACGGTGAGCTGGGGCAGCTGCGCACCCTGCTCGGCGACGGCAAGGCCGCGGCCCGCATGACGGCGACCTACCGCCACATCATCACCACCCGCACCGAAGACCACAGCCGGGTGCTGCACGCGCTCGCCGAGGACAGCGTCCCGGCGCTGATGCACTGCGCGGCCGGCAAGGACCGCGCGGGCCTGTCCGTCGCGGTGACCCTGCTGGCGGTCGGCGTGGAGCGGGACGCCATCGAGGAGGACTACCTCAAGTCCAACGAGCCGCACCGCCGCTACAAGATCCGCCGCTCCGACGACTCCGCGGTCGGGATGTCCCCGGAGGTCCTGGAGCTGCTCTCGCCGCTGTTCGGTGCGCACGCCGACTACCTCACGGCCGCCTACGACGCGATCGAGAAGACCTGGGGCTCCACGGAGAGCTACCTCACCGACGGCCTGAAGCTGGCACCCGCCACCCGCGAGCGGCTGCGCGACCGGCTGCTGGAGGGCTGACCCGCCGCGCACGGCCGTGCGGCGGGCTCCGGGGCATAGGGGCTTTGGCCCGTTGGCGGCGCCCGGCACAGGGGTGGTCTACGGACGCCGGTAGCGCCCGCTCACGGCTCGGCGACCCAGCCCGCGGCCAGCACCAGGCCCGACGCCCGGTGCACGGCGAGGAAGCCGAAGGGCCGGTCGTAGCGGGCCGCGATCCGCAGCGCCTGGTGGCGCGCGGGCGGCGGTGCGGCGCCCGCGGCGGCCGGCATGACCGTGACGGCCGCCGCCCTGAAGCCCAGCGGGCCGAAGGTCGCCCTCGCCGTCTGGCGGGCCGCCGCCGTCGCGAGCGGGGTGTCACTGATACCGGGGAAGTGCCCACGGGAGGTGTCACAGGCGCTGGCGAGACCGAAGAGGTCCGCCCGCTTGAGCAGATCGTGGTCGGCGTCGACGGTGAACGCCGTGGTGGTGAGGTGGAGTCGCGGTGCGGCGTCGGCACTTGGCACCGTCGTCACCGTCAGCCCCGGCCCCGCGCCCTCGCCCAGCGCCGCGCCGGAGACCGTCGGGTAGGTGCCGCCCAGCGCCGCGACCCCGTGGTCCAGCACCGCACCGCCCGGTGTCCGGGGCTCGCCGAGCAGCAGATGGACGTCCAGGCCGTTGTCGCCCTCGACCGTGACGTCGGTGAGCGGGCCGGCCGGTGTGGCGTGCACCCGCACCTGGTCCACGTCGGGCCCGGAGCGGCTGAGCGAGGTCAGCTCCCGCCCCGCCCAGGGCCCTTCGCCCACCCGGTCCGGGAACGCCTGGAACGGCCGCACCCAGGTGGTCCGCACCAGCAGGGCACTGGCCAGGACCAGCAGCGTGTCCGGGGTGACCTGCACCGGCATCCGCTCTATCAGGCCGTCGGTGTGCCGGCGCGCCCAGGCGTCCAGCGCCGTCTGGTCCGCGGCCGGGTCCGCGGTGAGCTCGCCGTGCACGCCGGGCGGCAGGGCGCCCAGCCACGCGGGGCGCAGCGTCAGGGTGCGGCGGGCCCACAGGCCCACCGCCGCGTCGACGCCGGCCGCGGCGTCCAGCGCGGCGAGCAGTTCACCGCCCTGGCGTACCGCGTGCTCCGGATCCGTGCCGAGGGCCTCGGCCAGCTCCGTACGCGCCGGGCCGGCCGCCGGGCCGGCGAGGAGGGCCAGCAGCGGCCAGACGCCGGCCGCGGTCAGCACCGTGCCCTGCTCCCCCACCGTCTCCCGCGCCCAGCGCGCCGTCATCGTGTTCACGGACCGCACCGTCGTCCCGGCAACCATCGCGCCCCCACCGGCGTCGTCAGCGGTGGGCGACCGCCTGTTTGACCAGCGTCCGCCCGAAGTCCCACAGCAGGCCGCCGCCACCATGGGCGTCGTCCATGACGGCCGTGAACGCCTCGACGAAGCGGTCCACTTCCGGCTCGCCGATGATCAGCGGCGGGATCAGCTTAATGACCTCCAGATGGTCGCCGGAGACCTGGGTCAGGATGCGGTGGCGCTGCAGCAGCGGGACCACCACCATCTGCGCGAACAGGCCCTTGCGGGCCGCCTGCAGCATCGTCCAGCGGCTCCGCAGCCCGAGGGAGCTGGGGCGGCCGAACTCGATGCCGATCATCAGGCCGCGGCCGCGCACGTCGTGCAGCAGCTCGTACCTGCCGACCAGCGCGGCGAGCCGGGAGCGCAGCAGCTCGCCGGTGTGCCGGGCGTGGGCGACGAGCTGCTCGTCCTCCAGCACCGTGAGCACCGCCAGACCCGCCGCCATCGCCTGGGCGTTGGAGCCGAAGCTGGCGGAGTGCACCAGCACCCGGTCCATGGACGAGTAGACCTTCTTGAAGATCCAGTCCTTGCCGAGGGTCGCGCCGACGGGGACATAGCCACCGGAGAGCGCCTTGGCCACGCACACCAGGTCCGGTTCGACGCCGTCCTCGTGCTGGTAGGCGAAGAAGTCGCCGGTGCGGCCGAGGCCGGTCTGCACCTCGTCGGCGATCAGCAGCGCCTTGTGCCGGTGCAGCAGCTCCTGTGCGGCGCGCAGGAAACCGGGCGGGGTGGGGTGGACGCCCTTGCCCTGGATGGGCTCGACGACGAAGCCGGCCACGTCACCGCGCTTGAGTTCCCGTTCCAGCGCGGCCAGATCGCCCATCTCGACGGCCGTGTCCGGCAGCAGCGGGGCGAAGCCGTCGCGGAAGCCGTCCTCGCCGTTGACGGAGAGCGCGCCGGTGGTCAGGCCGTGGAAGGCATGGGTGCAGTACAGGACGCGCGGTCTGCCGGTGGCGTAGCGGGCGAACTTCAGGGCGGTCTCGACGGCTTCGGTGCCGCTGTTGCCGAAGAAGACCCGGTCCAGGTGGGGCGCGTGGGCGAGCAGCTTCTCGGCGAGCAGTCCGGGCAGCGGCGCGCAGTCGAAGCGGGTGAGGTCGGGGAGCCGGGCGTCCAGGACGTCGTGCAGCGCCTGCCGGACGACGGGATGGTGCCGGCCCAGCCCCATCACCCCGAAGCCCGCCAGCATGTCCAGGTAGTCCTGGCCGTCGGCGTCCCAGAAGTACGCGCCCTCCGCCCGCTCGTAGACCTTGTCGAAGCCGATGGTGCGCAGCATCCGCGGGAGTTGGTGGTTGAGGTGGCGGGTGTGCAGGTCGTAGCGCTCGGCGCCGCGCTCGGCGAGCAGCCGGGTCAGGTCGAAACCGGTCACGGGGTGCTCTCCTTACGGGCCAGCGCGGCGCTGATCCGGCCGGCGATCTCGGCCGGGGTGAGACCGAGGTCGGCCAGCAGCTCCCCGCGCCGGGCGTGCGGCAGGAACTGCTCGGGCAGGCCGAAGGTGCGCAGCGGCACATCGATGTCCGCGTCCCGCAGTGCCTGGCCGACGGCCCAGCCGACACCGCCGTTGCGGCTGTTGTCCTCGACGACCGCGACCATCGCGTGCCGCGCGGCGAGCCGGGGGATGGCGTCGTCGACCGGCTTGACCCAGCGCGGGTCGACGACGGTCGCGTCCACGCCGCGGGCGGCGAGCAGTTCGGCCACCCGCAGACAGACCGGGGCCATCACGCCGACCGCGACCAGCAGCACGTCCGGATGCGGCGTGCGGTACAGGACGTCGAGGCCGCCGATCCGGTCCACGGCCGGGATCGGGTCGTCCACCGACTCCTTGGGGAAGCGGATGACGGTCGGTGCGTCGTCGACGTCCAGCGATTCGCGCAGCTGGGCGCGGAGCTGGTCGGCGTCGCGCGGCGCGGCGATCCGCAGGCCCGGTACGACGCCCAGCACCGACAGGTCCCACATGCCGTTGTGCGAGGCGCCGTCGGTGCCGGTGACACCGGCCCGGTCCAGGACGAAGGTGACCCCGCACCTGTGCAGGGCGACGTCCATCAGCACCTGGTCGAAGGCGCGGTTGAGGAAGGTGGCGTACACCGCGACGACCGGATGCAGTCCGCCGGTGGCCAGCCCGGCGGCCGAGACCGCGGCGTGCTGTTCGGCGATCCCCACGTCCCACACCCGGTCCGGGAACGCCTCGGCGAACTTGCCCAGGCCCACCGGCTGCAGCATCGCCGCCGTGATGGCCACCACGTCCTCGCGCTCGGCGCCGATGCGGACCATTTCGTCGGCGAAGACGGACGTCCAGGAGGGCGCGCCGGGCGGGGCGACCGGCGCGCAGGTCAGCGGGTCCATCATGCCGACGGTGTGGAAGTGGTCCGCCTCGTCCTCCAGGGCCGGCTGGTAGCCGCGGCCCTTCTCGGTGAGGCAGTGCACCAGCACCGGCCCGTGGAAGCCGGCCGCGCGGCGCAGCGCGGACTCGACGGCCGCGATGTCATGGCCGTCGATCGGTCCGATGTACTTCAGGCCCAGGTCCTCGAACATGCCCTGGGGCGCGAAGGCGTCCTTGAAGCCCTTCTTGGCGCCGTGCAGGGACTCGTAGAGCGGCTGCCCGACGACCGGGGTGCGCTGGAGGACGTCCTTCCCCCAGGCCAGGACCTTCTCGTAGCCGTCGGTGGTGCGCAGCGCGGCGAGGTGGTCGGCCAGGCCGCCGATGGTCGGCGCGTAGGAGCGTTCGTTGTCGTTGACGACGATGATCAGCGGGCGGTCCTTGGCGGCGGCGATGTTGTTGAGCGCCTCCCAGGCCATCCCGCCGGTCAGCGCGCCGTCTCCGATGACGGCCACGACGTGGTCGTCCTTGCCGCGCACCTGGTTGGCCTTGGCCAGGCCGTCGGCCCAGCCCAGGACGGTGGAGGCGTGCGAGTTCTCGATCACGTCGTGGTCGGACTCGGCCCGCGAGGGGTAGCCGGAGAGCCCGCCCTTGGCCCGCAGCTTGGAGAAGTCCTGACGGCCGGTGAGCAGTTTGTGGACGTAGGACTGGTGGCCGGTGTCCCACAGGATGCGGTCGGCGGGCGAGTCGAAGACCCGGTGCAGGGCGATGGTCAGCTCGACCACGCCCAGGTTGGGGCCCAGATGACCGCCGGTGCGGGCGACGGCGTGTACGAGGAAGTGCCGGATCTCCTCGGCGAGTTCGGTCAGGCGCCCCTCGGGGAGCGCCTTGAGGTCACGCGGTGCGCGGATGTGTTCCAGCATCGTCACAGTGGGTCCCCCTCTGCTCGTTCGACTGGCCGTGGTGGCGGGGGAGCCCCCAGGACGTGGGCTCCCCCGCTCATGGGGTCATCCGCGGTTCCCCGCGACGGTCTCCTTGGCCGCCCGCAGGGACTCCTTCAGGGAGCCCATGGTGGCCAGGACGGCCGTCGGCTCGTAGCCGCAGTGCGCCATGCAGTTGGCGCAGCGCGGGTCCTTGCCGCGGCCGTACTTGTCCCAGTCGGTCTCCTCGATGAGCTCCCGGTACGTCGGGACGTAGCCGTCGCTCATCAGGTAGCACGGGCGCTGCCAGCCGAACAGCGAGTAGTTGGGGATCGCCCAGGCCGTGCACGGGAAGTCCGCCTTGCCCTCCAGGAAATCCAGGAAGAGCGGGCTGTGGTTGAGCCGCCAGCGGCGCCGGTTGCCGCCGGCGAAGGCCTTCCTGAACAGCTCCCGGGTCTGCTCGACGCCCAGGAAGTGCTCCTGGTCGGGGGCCTTTTCATAGGCGTAGGCGGGCGACAGCATCATTTCGTCGACCTGCAGGTCGTCATTGAGGAAGTTGAGTACCTCGATGATGGTCTGCGGGGTGTCGGTGTTGAAGAAGGTGGAATTGGTGGTGACCCGGAAGCCGCGCCGCTTGGCTTCCTTGATCGCCGCCACCGCCTCGTCGAATACGCCTTCCTTCGCCACGGATTCGTCGTGGCGCTCGCGCATTCCGTCGATGTGCACCGCGAACGCGAAATAGGGCGAGGGAGTGAACTGGTCCATCTTCTTGCGCAGCAGCATCGCGTTGGTGCACAGGAAGACGTACTTCCGCCGGGCCACCAACTGCCGCACGATCTCGTCGATCTGCGGGTGCATCAACGGCTCGCCACCGGCGATCGAGACCATCGGGGCGCCGGACTCCAGTACCGCGCCCACCGCCTGTGCCACCGGCATCCGCTGTTTGAGCACCCCCGCGGGGTGCTGGATCTTCCCGCAGCCCTCGCATTTGAGGTTGCACGCGAAGAGGGGTTCGAGCTCGACGATGAGCGGGAACTTCTCGCGCCGGCGAATCAACTTCTGTTCAAAGAGATAGGTCCCGACCCGGATGGACTGACGGAGCGGCATGGCCATCTGGCTCACCTCCAGGGGAGCAGCAAAGAACGGTGCCATTCATAGAAGACAGGAAGTACGGAGCGCAGCACCCGGAATGCTGATATTCCACCGCGCACGGTGCCGATGCGTACGAGTTCATGTTCTGGAGCGTCCACGACCACCCGGACGGCCGCAACCGGACGGCTGCCGGCCCGCTGTGCCGCACGGAGCGTGGCGGCGGATTCCATGTCCACCGCGAGCGCGCCGGAGGCGTGCAGCGCGGCCCGCTCCGCGCCGCGCACGACATGGTCGGAGCCGCACAGCAGTCCGCTGTGCACGGTCAGGCCGCGCTGCCGCAGCGTACGCAGCAGCGGGCCGTTGTCGCGGCAGGGCAGGTCCGGCGCGCCGGGCCGGTGGTCGCGGGTGGCCTCGGCGACGACCACGTCCCCCGGGCGCATCCCGGGGGCGAGGCCGGCGCAGAAGCCGCTGGCGACGACGGGGGACCGCGCCGTCGCCCGCTCCTCACCCAGCGCTTCGGAGACGGCGCGTTCGGCCGCCTGGGGGCCCATGCCCGTACGGAGTAACACCAGCCGCGGCGGTTCCTCCCCCGCCGGCCGGCCCGCTCCCCCGCGCAGCGCGAACCTCTCGATGCCGAGCGCACAGGCGACCAGCAGCGGCGGGTCCGCGTCCGCGGGGGGCCGTCCGGGCATCAGGCCTCCACCGCGGCCGGTCCCCCGTGGAGATAGCGGCCCAGGGCCGTCAACGGGAAGACCTGGCGGTAGAGGTGGTAGTTGATGGAGAAGTCCCAGGGGAAGCCGGTACCGGTGAAGTACGGCTCGTCCCAGGAGCCGTCCTCGCGCTGGGTCGCGGTCAGCCAGCGCACGCCCCGCCGGACCGCCTCGCTCTCCCGTTCGCCGGCCGCGAGCAGCGCCATCAGCGCCCAGGCGGTCTGCGAGGCGGTCGAGGCGCCGCGCCCGGCCCACCGCTCCTTGTCCTGATAGGACCGCTGGTCCTCGCCCCAGCCGCCGTCGTCGTTCTGCACCCGCTCCAGCCAGCGCACGGCGCGCCGGACCGCCGGGTGCGCGGCGGGGATGCCGGCCGCGGCGAGCGCGGGGAGCACCGAGCCGGTGCCGTAGACGTAGTTGGTGCCCCAGCGGCCGAACCAGGCGCCGCTGGGCTCCTGCTCGGCCAGCAGCCAGGCGATCCCGCGGCGGGTGCGCGGGTCGTGCGTACGGCCGACGTCGGCGAGCATCTCCACGACATGGGCGGTGACATCGGCCGACGGCGGGTCGATGACCTCGCCGAAGTCGCAGAACGGCAGGCGGTCCGGCAGCGGGCTGGTGTTGTCGACGTCGAACGCGCCCCAGCCCCCGTTCCTGGACTGCATGCCGAGGTTCCACCGCACCGCGCGGCGCACCGCGGCCTCGACCCGATGCGGGTCGGGGTGGTCGATACGGCGCAGCGCGAGCACCACCTCGGCGGTGTCGTCGATGTCCGGGTAGTTGTCGTTGTCGAACTCGAACGCCCAGCCTCCGGAGGGGAGTTGGGGCCGTCGCACGCTCCAGTCGCCGGGCCGGTCGATCTGCTCGTCGAGCATCCAGTCGGCGGCCTTGACCAACTGCGGGTGGTCGGCGGGCAGTCCGGCGTCGGCCAGTGCGATGGCGGCCAGGCAGGTGTCCCAGACCGGGGACTGGCAGGCCTCGATCATCCGTGCGCCGTCCTCGCGCCATACCGCGAACCGGTCCAGTGACTCCAGGCCGGTGCGCAGCACGGGGTGGTCGAGGTCGTAGCCGAGGAGGTGCAGGGCGATGACGGAGTAGACGGCCGGGGGCTGGATTCCGCCCCAGCAGCCGTCGTTCTCCTGCCGTTCGATGATCCAGCGGGCGGCGGAGCGCATCGCGGCGCCGCGCAGCCTGCGCAGCGCGACCTTGTGGTACAGGTGCAGCGCCTTGTCCAGGCGCTGGAAGACGCCGTCCCAGCTGGTGGCGGGGGCGAGCGGCCGGGGCGGGTTGGGGGCCCGGGGGTCGGTGTGCAGCTCGTCGAGGGCGAAGGGCGCCGGGCGGACCGGGCGCTTGGCCGAGACGATGGTCAGCGGCACGATGGTCTGCCGCGCCCAGCATCCGAAGTCATAGATGTTGAGCGGGAACCACTTGGGGAAGTAGAGGAGTTCCGGTGGGAGTTGGGGCAGGTCCTCCCACTTCCACCAGCCGAAGAGCGCCAGCCAGATACGGGTGAAGACCCGGGCGGCGGCGACGCCGCCCTGCGCGCGGATCCAGGCCGAGGCCCTGGCCATGTGGGGCGCGTCGGGTTCGTCCCCGGCGAGCCGGAGGGCGACATAGGCCTCGATGGTGGTGGAGAGCTCGCCGGGCCCGCCGTAGAACGTGGCCCAGGTCCCGTCCTCGCCCTGCTCACCGCGGATGTAGCGGCCCGAAGCCTCGGTGAGCTTCGGGTCCTGGATGCCCAGGAACTGGCGGAGCATCAGGTCCTCGGCGTCCATCGTGACGTTGGTCTGGAGGTCGCCCTTCCACCATCCGGCGGGGTCCTGGACGGACAGCAGGTAGTCGGTGGCGCGTGCGGTCGCGCGCCGGGCCGCCTCCGCCGTGTCCTGGAGTACGGCGGTATCCGTGTGGTGGGTCGATTCGGTTGTCTCAGCGGTGGTGTCGCTGGCCGAGGGGCCCCGGGGCGGCAGGGCCCCGGGGCTTCCGTCGGTCGTCGCTGTCATGGCTTCCCCTTCGGCAGTGAACTGTCAAAGCGTGCTCAGGGATTCCGTCGGCCGGCGCCCGTCCCCCACTGCCCTAAAAGGCGTGGGAGGTGACCCCAGGCACCGGCCGGCGACTGCGATCTATTCGATGTCGATGCGTGATCATCTCTCTCGTACAACGACGAAGTCCGCGAGTGCGACGAGCTGTGCGCGGATCTTTTCCGGCATCTCGATCTCGTCCAGCGCGGCGATCGCGGTGGCGTGCTGGCGGCGGGCCTCCTGGGAGGTCCACTCGCGGCCGCCGGCCTCCTCGATGAGGGCCGCGCGGGAGGCGAACTCCTCCTCGGTGAAGTCGGCGATCTCGGTCTCGCTCTTCTGGGCGTCGGCCGCCAGGATCTGGGCCAGCCGCTCGGAGGCCGGGCCGCCGGCCGCGAGCGCGGCGACGACCGGCAGCGACTTCTTGCGCTGGCGCAGATCGCTCCAGGGCCGCTTGCCGGTGGCGTCCGGGTCGCCCCAGATGCCGAGGACGTCGTCGACGGCCTGGAAGGCGAGGCCGAGGTGGTAGCCGTACTTCTCCAGGGTGTCCGCGGTGCGGTCGTCGGCGCCGCCGAGGACCGCACCGATGGAGACGGCGCAGGCCAGCAGCGCACCGGTCTTGTTGCCCTCCATCTCCAGGCACTCCTCGACGGTGACCCGCTCGCGGTGCTCGTAGGAGATGTCCTGCGCCTGGCCGTCGATCAGCTTGCGGGTGGCCAGGGTGAGCCGCCGGGTGGCGCGGCCGGCGTCGACCGTGCCGAGCTCCAGCAGTATTTCGTTGGCGAGGGCGAACAGCGCGTCGCCGACGAGGATGGCCTGAGCGGGGCCGTGCACCTTCCACACCGTGTCGCGGTGTCGGCGCTGCTCGTCGCCGTCCATGAGGTCGTCGTGCAGCAGCGAGAAGTTGTGCACCAGCTCGACGGCGACCGCACCGGGGATGCCGACCTCGGGGGCCGCGCCGGCGGCCTCGGCCGACAGCAGGGCCAGCGCGGGCCGCACCGCCTTGCCGCTGTCCCCGGAACTGGGCTTGCCCTCGGCGTCGATCCAGCCGAAGTGGTAGGCGGCGACGGTGTCCATGGGAGGAGCGAGCCGGTCCACGGCGGCACGCAGCACGGGAGTGGCGAGCGTCCGTCCGCGCTCCAGCAGCGCGGTGACGCTCTCGGTGTCGATAGCTGGGGAAGCCGGATTCACGGTTTCTCCTCTGTTTCCGATGCTCGTGCTCGTGGGAGCGCTGGTACTCGTGGTCATGCCGCCTCCTGAGGCAACTGGCCCTGGGGGAAGCCGAGTTCGATGAGTGCTTCGCGGGCGGCGGCGGTGCCGCTGCGGACAGCGCTTTCCATGGTCGCGGGCCACCCGGTGGCGGTCCACGCACCGGCCAGGTACAGGCCGGTGGCTTGGGTGCGGGCGGCGGGGCGGAGCCTGCCGACGCCCGGGGCGGGCGCGAAGGTCGCGGTGCGCTCGCGGGTGACGAAGAAGTCGCGGATCCTGGCGCCCCGGGCGGCGGGCAGCAGCCGCTCCAGTTCGGGCAGGTAGCGGGCGCGGAGCTTGGCGACCGGCTGGTCGATCTCCTCCTGCGCGGCGGACTGCGAGACGGCCAGGTACTGGCAGCCGGCCCCGTCCGCAAGCCCGTGCAGCCCGGAGGCCTCCGTACGGTCGAAGACCCACTGGACCGGGGAGCCGACCGCGGCGAAGAAGGGGCGGCGCAGCACCTTGCGGTCGTAGACCACATGGAGGTTGAGGATCGGGGCGGTGCCGATGTCCAGCAGGCGGTCCTTGCCGGGCAGCGCTCCGTCGGGCAGCAGGGCATGGGTCTCGCGCTGCGGTACGGCGAGGACGACGGTGCCGGCGGTGAGCTGCTCGCTGCCGTGCGGGCCGTTGTCCACCGAGACCCGCCAGCCGTCGTCCGTACGCGCCAGGGCCCCGGCGCGGGTGCGCAGGGCGATGCGCACCCCGGCCTTCTCCAGGGCCGTGCGGGCGAGGCCGTCGTGGACGTCGCCGAGCGGGACGCGGGACCAGCCGATGTCGGCGGCGCCCGGGGCGGACAGCAGTCCGGTCTTGAAGACCTTGGCGGCCAGGCCCATCGAGGCGTCGGCGGCGCGGGCGTTGAGGGTGGCGATGCCGACCAGGTCCCACAGCGCCTCGACGGCGCGCGGCGACTGGCCGTACCGGCGCAGCCAGCTGCCGAAGTCGACGCCGTCCAGGGCCGGGTCGGCGGGGTCGAGGCCCTTGAGTGCGAGGGTGGCGCGGACGACGCCGGCACGCTCCGCCGGCGACAGGTGCGGGTAGCCCGCGAGGCTCTTGGCGAGGTGCAGCGGGACGGGCAGGGCGGTGCGGCGCAGCCGGCCGAGCCGCATCCGGTCGGCGTCCAGGACCGGTACGTCCATGCGGTCCTGCAGCGGCACCAGATCCGCGCCGCCGATCCGCTCCAGCAGCCCGCTGTAGGCGGTGCAGCAGCGGAGATAGACATGCTGGCCGTTGTCGACGCTCAGCTCGCCGGCGGCGCCGTCGCGGCGGAAGGAGAAGACCAGGCCGCCCAGGCGGGGCCGGCCCTCGACCAGGGTGACCCGCAGCCCCGCGTCGGCCAGCGCGAGCGCCGCGGTCGTGCCCGCGAGGCCGCCCCCGATGACGACCGCGGCGGTGGCGTGCGATGTCATGTGCCCTCCCCCCTTACGTGTGTGAGGGACGCAGCCGTCTCGGAGAGGGTTGCCCGCCCCGCTGGCGCGGGGTCGCCGCTGTCGTTCGCGGCCCGGCACATCATCCACGCCTCCGGACGGCCTGCCGGCGGCCGATCGCCCGCGCGTCGAGCCCGGACAGCCCGCGCACCGCGACGAAGGCCTTCTCCCGGCCGGGCAGCGACACCCGGCCGCGCAGCACCGCCTCGGGGTCGGAGGCGATCCGGGTGAGCAGGCGGTGGTAGATGCCGGCCATCGCGGCCACGCAGGCGCCGCTGCGCCGGTCGAGCATCGGCAGCAGCCGGAAGCCCTCGGCGAACAGCGCGCGGGCCCGCTTCACCTCGAAGTGCACCAGGCCGGCGAAGTCGGAGCCGGGCGGCGGGACCGGACTCGCGAAGCCGGCCGAGCAGCCGAACTTGGCGAGGTCCTCGGCGGGCAGGTACGTACGGCCGTTGCCGGCGTCCTCGCGAACGTCCCTGAGGATGTTGGTCAGTTGGAGGGCGAGGCCGAGAGTGTCGGCGTACTCGGAGGCGCGCTCGGCGTCCGGTGCGCCCGGCACCGTGCCGAACACGCCGAGCGAGAGCCGGCCGATGGCACCGGCGACACAGCGGCAGTAGACCCTGAGGTCCTCCCAGGTCTCGTAGGTCTCGCCGCGCACATCGGCCAGCACACCGTCGATCAGCTCGTCCAGCGCGTCGAGCGGGATGGGGAAGCGCGCGGCGGCGTCGGCGAGCGCGACGGCCACCGGGTCGGTGTCGTCCTCGTCGACCAGGCCGTTCTTGATGCGGGCCAGCAGCGCCCGGGTGTCCTCCAGGCGTTGCTGCTTGGCGGTGGTCTCCAGATTGCCGTCGCCGATGTCGTCGACCCGGCGGGAGAAGGCGTAGAGCGCCGACATGGCCTGCCGCTTGTCGGTCGGCAGCAGCCGGATGCCGTAGGCGAAGTTGCGCGCCTGCTGCCCGGTGACGGCCTCGCAGTAGCGGTACGCAGCGAGCACCGGCGCGGACGCGTGTGCGGTTGCCTCCACGGTCCGGCTCACCCCTCTCTTCGCAGTACAGCCGCCAGCTCGCGCATCAGGCTGAGCTTGGTCGGCTTGGGCGGTCCAGGGAGTACGTCGTGTTCCGCGGCCGCCACCGCCTGGAGGGCGGCGCGTCCGCCGGCCACGAAACCGGCCAGCAGCAGCTTGAGTCTGCCGTGGACGCTACCCACCAGCGCGGTGCCTTCATTCAGCAGGTCACGGGCGCGTTCGGCTTCGTAGGCGATCAGTGCGCGCACCGATGCGCCCCCGCTCGGGGCGGCCAGATCGGCCTCTGTGACGCCGAAGCGTTTCATGTCCTCGGCGGGGAGGTAGACGCGGTCGCGCCCGAGGTCCTCGGCCACGTCCTGGAGGTGTTCGACGATCTGCAGGGCGGTGCAGACCGCGTCGGAGCGGCGGATCCGCTCGGGGCTCGACGTGCCGGTGATGCCGAGGACGAGCCGGCCGACGGGGTTGGCGGACAGCTCGCAGTAGGCCACCAGGTCGTCGTAGGTGGCGTAGCGGCTCACCCGCTGGTCCTGGCGGTTGGCCTCGATCAGGCCGAGGAAGGGCTCGGGGGTCAGCTCGCAGCGGCGGACGGTCGGGCCGAGGCGGCGCATCAGCGGATGCCTGGGGCCGGGTGCGCGGTCGCTGAAGACGCGGTGCAGATCCGCCTCCAGGGCGTCCAGCAGCGCGGACCGGTCTCCCCCACTCCCGGCTTCGCTCGACCGGGAGGTGCCCCCGGCCTGGGCGCGGTCGAGCCCGAGGAGTACGGCGTCGCCGCCGCCGGGCGCGAGGTCGCCGTCGCCGATGTCGTCGACAAGCCGGGCGAAGCCGTAGACGGCCATCAGGTCGGCCCGCCAGACGCGGGGCAGGAAGAACGGCGCGACCGGGAAGTTCTCGTGTGCGGCCTGATCGAGCACGGTGCGCGTCTGGTCCCGCCCGTCACCCGTCGCCACCCTTCCGACGAAGGCGCGACGCGCCCGCTCGTTGTCTCGGCTCACCGGGGGCTGCCCGGCGCATTTCGGTGCCGGAGCGAACCAGTAGCCATTGCCGTCACGTCTCCCGTTCTACACCGCCAAGCTAAAACATCCTATTTCGGACACGCCGCACCCGGCGGCGCGCCCTAATCGAGCCTCCGTCACCCTTTTGGATGGACTTCGCCCGACTTGTACCACTTGTACTGTTCGGTACCCGTACAGCTTACGCCGTGCCTCTCGTGCACGTCCGGGCGGGTACCGAGGCCCCGGGCGACGATCCGGTCCACAGCCGGTCCGTACGAACTGTTCCCGGCGCCGGCGGAGTTGGCCGTCTGCCAACCGTCGAAGGCCCCCGCGAGGCGGACTCGCGGAGGCCTTCCGGTGCGAGTGGGGCTACTTGCCCGTCTCCTTCTCGTAGGCCTTGATGACCTCGTCCGTGGGGCCGTCCATCAGCAGCTCGCCGCGCTCCAGCCACAGCACGCGGTCACAGGTGTCGCGGATGGACTTGTTGTTGTGGCTGACCAGGAAGACCGTGCCGGCTTCCTTGCGCAGTTCGCGGATGCGGGCCTCGGAGCGCTTTTGGAAGCTGCGGTCGCCGGTGGCCAGGGCCTCGTCGATCATCAGCACGTCGTGGTCCTTGGCGGCGGCGATGGAGAACCGCAGCCGGGCGGCCATACCGGAGGAGTACGTCCGCATCGGCAGCGAGATGAAGTCGCCCTTCTCGTTGATGCCGGAGAAGTCGACGATGCCGTCGTAGCGCTCGCGGATCTGCTCGCGGGACATGCCCATCGCCAGACCGCCGAGGACGACGTTCTTCTCGCCGGTCAGGTCGTTCATCAGGGCCGCGTTGACGCCCAGCAGCGAGGGCTGGCCGTGGGTGTAGACCCGGCCGCGCTCGGCGGGCAGGAGGCCGGCGACGGCCTTGAGGAGCGTGGACTTGCCCGAGCCGTTGGAGCCGATCAGGCCGATCGACTCGCCGCGGTAGGCGGTGAAGGACACGCCCTTGACCGCGTGCACCTCGCGCACGCCGGCGGAGGGCCTGCGGCGGATGATCCGGTTCAGGGCCGCGGTGGCGCTGCCCTTGCCCGCGCCCGTGCCGTAGACGCGGTAGACGATGTGCAGATCGTCCGCGATCACGGTGGGGATGCGAGCCTCGGCCGCCTGCGTCGGCTGGACGCCGTTGTTCTGCTCAGCCACGTCCGTACCGCTCCTCAGCCTTCCAGAAGTACACAAAGCCCACGACGCCGGCCAGCAGCGCCCAGCCGCCGGCCCACGCCCACGCCCACGTCCCGTGCGGCAGCTTGTCCAGGGTGAAGCTGTCGATCAGGGCGAAGCGCATCAGGTCGATGTAGAGGGCGGCCGGGTTGGCGTCGAGCAGGAACTCCACGAACGCGGGGACGTGCTTGCCCTTGAGGATCGCGTCGATGCTGAACATCACGCCGGACGCGTACATCCACGTCCGCATGATGAAGGGCATCAGCTGCGCCAGGTCCGGGGTCTTGGAACCCAGGCGCGCCATGACCATCGCCAGGCCCGTGTTGAACATGAACTGCAGCACCAGCGCAGGGAGCACCAGCAGCCACGACCAGGTCGGCAGCTGCCCGAAGCCCAGCAGGATGACCATCAGGACACCCATGGAGAACACCAGCTGCTGCAGCTGCATCAGGCAGAACGAGACCGGCAGACAGGCCCGCGGGAAGTGCAGCGCGCGCACCAGACCCAGGTTGCCCGAGATCGCCTTGGTGCCGGCCATCACCGAGCTCTGGGTGAAGGTGAAGATGAAGACGCCGGTCACCAGGAACGGGACGAAGTCGGGGACGCCGTTCCGCGTGCCGATCAGCAGGCCGAAGATGAGGTAGTAGACGAGCGCGTTCAGCAGTGGCGTGGCCACCTGCCAGACCTGGCCCAGCTTGGCCTGGCTGTACTGCGCGGTCAGCTTGGCGCTGGCGAAGGCGGAGATGAAGTGCCGCCGGTGCCACAGCTGCCGGACGTACTCCGGGAGGCTGGGCCGGGCACCGCTCTGGGAGAGCCCGTACTTCTGGGCCCGCTGGGCAGGGCTCAGCCCTTCGTCGGAAGCTGGCGGGGCACTCATGGCGACCGCACTGTCGTGCGTGGTCTCGCTCACAGTTGACACTTTCGTCCTCAAGGTGCGCTGCCGGGGCCACGCCCCGGTTCGCGCTGATGCTCTCAGATACGAGCTTGTCAGATGACGGGAGGGCGGCCCAGTCGGGTCAGTCGCCAAACGGTAGCCCACTTCATGGGACGCCTGGGACCGCACGGGGTGGCCCAGCCCTCCTTGAAGCCGCCCAGCCACGCCCGCAGCGCCGGTCGCGACGGCCGGCGGGCGAGAGTGAGCAGGAACCAGACACCGAGATAGACCGGAACCAGCGGCGCGGGGAGGTTGCGCCGGGCCAGCCAGACCCGGTTGCGGGCCACCATCCGGTGGTAGACCGCGTGCCGGGCCGGGGCCGTGGTCGGGTGGAACAGGACCATGTCCGACCGGTAGTCGATCATCCAGCCCGCGTCCAGCGCCCGCCAGGCGAGGTCGGTCTCCTCATGGGCGTAGAAGAAGTCGTCGGGCAGCCCGCCGACCTCCTCGAAGACCTGGGTGCGCACCGCGTTCGCGCCACCGAGGAAGGTGGTCACCCGCGAGGAGCGCATCGGGTCGGAGGCGCGCAGCCGCGGTACGTGCCGGCGCTGGGTCTCACCGGTGTCCGGATCGGCGATCCGGAAGCTGATGATGCCGAGCCCGGGGTCCGCGGCGAACGCCTCGCGGCACAGCGCCGCGGTGTCCTCCCTGGCCAGCAGCCCGTCGTCGTCGAGGAAGAGCAGGATGTCGACCTCGCTGCCGCCGGGCCCGAAGGCCTCGATGCCGACGTTGCGGCCGGCCGGGATGCCGACGTTCTCCGGCAGCTCGACGGTCCGTACGCCCTCGGGGAGCTCGGGCAGCGGCGAACCGTTGCCGACCACCGCGATCTCGATCGGGTCGCCGTCCTGCTTGGCGACCGAGTCGAGCAGCGCGCGCAGCTCCTCGGGGCGGTTGCCCATGGTCAGGACGACCGCACCGACCCGCATCTCAGGCGCCCCCGTCACTTGAGCCTGCTGGAGGCGAGGATGGACACGAGGTGGAGCAGCGTCTGGAGGACCGCGATGCCGGCGAGCACCGCGACGCCCAGCCGCGAGAAGAACAGGTCGCCCCGAACCGTGTCCAGGATCGCCAGGGCCAGGATCAGCAGGGACGCCTCGACCCCGAGGACGAGCCGGTGGAACTTCAGCGCCCCGGCCGCCTTGCGGGCCAGCGCCATGCCGGAGGAGCGCGGCTCGGACGCCGACTCCTTGACCGGCGGCAGCCCACCCTGGTGACGGGCCACGCCGACGAGGTCGGTCTCGGCCTTGATCAGGATGGCGCCGAGGGCGGCGAGCGTGCCGAGGAAGGCCCACAGCCAGTCGATCCGCCCCGATCCCCACAGGTCGGCGGCGCGCAGGCCGAAGCCGACCAGGACCGCGGCGTCGCACAGGTAGGCGCCGACCCGGTCCAGGTACACCCCGCCGAGCGAGAACTGCTTCTTCCAGCGGGCGATCTCGCCGTCGACGCAGTCGAGCAGCAGGTAGAGCTGGACCATCAGCACGCCGAGGACGGCGCCCGCGATCCCCGGCACCAGCAGTGCCGGGGCGGCGAGGACGCCGAAGACGGTCATCAGGTAGGTCAGCTGGTTGGGCGTGACCCGGGTGTTCACCAGGTGCCGGTCGATGCGCAAGGAGATCTCGCGCATGTAGAGCCGGCCGGCCCAGTGCTCGCCGCTCCGCCGGTCCTTCACCCCGGCGGGGTGAACGACCGGGCGGAGCTCAGCTACCGATGGCTTCTGCATAGTCGGCGTAAGCGTCCCTGATCTGGTCGGTGGACAGGTCCAGGTGCTCCAGGATGGTGTAGCGCCCGGGGCGGGTCTTGGGTGCGTACTCGACGGCCGCGACGAACTCCTCGTCGGTGAAACCGATCTCGCCGGGCGTGACCGGCAGGCCGTGCCGGCGCAGCACCTGGACCATCAGGTCGCGGGTCTCCCGGTCGCCGCGCAGATGCGTGGCGAAGGCGGCGGCGAGGCCGCACTGCTCGCCGTGGCTCGCGGCGCGCTTGGGGTAGAGGATGTCGAGCGCGTGGTTGATCTCGTGGCAGGCGCCGGACGCCGGGCGGCTGTCGCCGGCCACCGACATCGAGATGCCGGTGAGGACCAGGCCCTCGGCCAGCACCTGGAGGAAGCCGTCCTCGCCGACGCCGCCGGGGTGCCTGAGCACCGCCTCGCCGGCCTGGCGCGCCATGGCGGCGGCCAGTCCGTCGATCGCCTCGCCGGTCTCGCGGTGCGAGAGCTCCCAGTCCGCGACCGCGGAGATGTTGGAGATCGCGTCGCCGATGCCCGAGCGGACGAACCGGACCGGGGCCTCGCGGATGATGTCGAGGTCGATCACCACGGCGATCGGGTTCGGCACACCGTAGGAGCCACGGCCGGCGTCGTTGTCGAGGGTGGCGACCGGCGAGCACAGGCCGTCGTGCGACAGGTTCGTCGCGACGGCGACCAGCGGCAGGCCGATCCGCGCCGCGGCGAACTTGGCACAGTCGATGATCTTGCCGCCGCCGAGGCCCACGACCGCGTCGTAGTGGCCCTTCTTCATGGCGTCGGCGAGCTTGATCGCGTCGTCCAGGGTGCCGCCGCCGACCTCGTACCACTCGGCGCCGGGCAGGGCGGGCGACAGCCGCTCACGCAGCCGCGCCCCCGAGCCGCCGCTGATGGCGATGGCGAGCTTGCCGGACGCCGAGATGCGCTGATCGGCCAGCAGGCCCGCCAGGTCGTCCAGGGCGCCGGCGTTGATGTCGACGACGACCGGGGACGGAATGAGGCGGGTCAGTACTGGCATGCGATGTCACGGCCCTTCGCCAGGTCGTCGTGGTTGTCGATCTCGACCCACTTGACGTCGCCGATCGGGGCCACGTCCACCTTGAAGCCGCGGTTGACCAGCTCCTGGTAGCCGTCCTCGTAGTAGAGGTCGGGGTCCCGCTCGAAGGTGGTCTTCAGGGCGTCGGCCAGCTCCTCGGCGGCCTCGCCCTCGATGAGGGTGACGCCGATGTACTCGCCGGTCGCCTCGGCCGGGTCCATCAGCTTGGTGATCTTCTGGACGCCCTTGTCGGGGTCCACGACGACCTTCATCTCCTCGTCGGCGAGCTGCTTGACGGTGTCCAGCGCGAGGATGATCTTCTGGCCGTTGCCGCGGGCGGCGAGCAGGGTCTTCTCGACGGAGACCGGGTGCACGGTGTCGCCGTTGGCGAGGATCACGGTGTGCTTGATCGAGTCACGGCCGCACCACAGGGAGTAGGCGTTGTTCCACTCCTCGGCCTTGTCGTTGTCGATCAGGGTGATCTTGAGGCCGTACTTCTGCTCCAGGGCCTCCTTGCGCTCGTACACGGCCTCCTTGCGGTAGCCGACGATGATCGCGACCTCGGTCAGGCCGATCTCGGCGAAGTTGCCGAGGGTCAGGTCGAGGATGGTGATGTCGCCGTCCACCGGCACCAGTGCCTTGGGCAGGGTGTCGGTGTAGGGGCGCAGACGCCGTCCGGCGCCGGCAGCCAGCACGAGGCCGATCATGCGGGTTCTCCTTCATCGTGTACGGCGGGTGCTTGGGAGGACACCCAGAAGCGGATGCTCTCGATGAGCACCAGCAGCGCCAGGGCACCAGCGAGGGCCGTCAGCGCGATTGTGAAACCTGAGGGGGACAGCGCGGCGGCGAGGACGGCGATCACGAGGATCCGCCCCTCGGAACCGCCGGTCGCCCGGACCAGCCACCGAGGTGGGGCTCCGGTGCCACCGCGGATGCGGTAGACCGTGTCGTAGTGATGGTAGGCGACCGCCGCGACCAGCCCGAACGCCGCGGGCAGCGCTCCGGGGTCGTCCGAGCGGGCGGCCAGGACCAGGATCGCGGCGTATTCGCCGGCCCGGAAGAACGGCGGGACGAGCCAGTCGAGGGCGCCCTTGAGCGGGCGGGCCACGGCCGCGCCGGCCAGCAGCGCCGAGCAGGCGGCGACGCCGACGGTGAGCCAGGACGCGGGGTCGTCCTCGAAGATCACCCAGACCAGCAGGACCGCGGCCGAGAGAAACGCCATAACGGGGGCCAGGTAGGAACCGGCCCGTCCGCGGCCCCGCGCGCCCCCGGCGACCAGCTCGGCGAGCGGGCCGGAGTCGGCGAGGTCGGCCAGCGCCTGGGCGGCGCGGTCGGTGCGCCGGGCCCGCCGGGTCAGGGAGCGCAGCACCCGGCCGGCCGTGGTGTAGCACGCGGCCAGTGCGCAGCCGACGAGCAGGGCGTAGAAGACGATGCGCGGGGTGGTGAGCGCGGTGAGCACCGCGATCATGGCCCAGCGTTCACCGATCGGCAGCACGATCATCCGGCGCACCCACACCGTCCAGCCGACGCTGTCGAGCTTGTCGGAGAGCGCGGCGGTGGGACTCGTGTTGGCGGTGGCGTCGTGGTTCGCCTCGTTGAAGGAGAAGTCCACGACGTGGCGGCAGGTCTGCAGCACCATCGCGCCGAGCGCCAGCGCCCATACGTCGTCGCCGCCGCGGGCGGCGCCCAGGGCGAGGCCCGCGTAGTACGCGTACTCCTTGGCCCGGTCGAAGGTGGCGTCCAGCCAGGCACCCATCGTCGAGTACTGCAGGGAGTAACGGGCGAGCTGCCCGTCGGTGCAGTCCAGGACGAAGGAGAAGAGCAGCAGGACGCCGGCGGCGACGAAGCCGCCGCGGGTTCCGGTGGCCGCGCAGCCGGCCGCTATCAGCGCGGTGAGCAGGGACGCGGTGGTGACCTGGTTGGGGGTGAGGCCACGGCGCGCGCACCAGCGGGCGAGGTAGCGGGAGTAGGGGCTGATGCCGAAGGTCGTGAAGAACCCGTCGCGGGACTTCACCGCGGTGCGCAGCCGGACGGCCTCGTCGTCGACGGCGGCGACGGCCTCCCGTGCCTCCTCGCGCTGTGCGGGGGTGAGAGCGACGGTGGCGACCAGGCTGCCCAGCTCGACGCGGTGCAGCCCGGCGTCCTCACGGTCCAGGGACTCGGTGAGCGTCTCGGTGAGCACGTCGGTGAGGTGGGCGGTGCCGGCGCCGACCGGGATCCGGCCGAGGGCGCGGGCCAGCGCGGGGCGGGCCCCGGGCTGGGCGGTGAGCGCACCGGGCACCGCAGCGGCCGGGAAGCGGGGGTCGGTCAGCGCCAGCCGAAGGGCGTGCAGATGGCCGACGAAGCGGGGGTCGACGACCGCGATCCGCTCCTGCGCGGGCACGGCGGCGATCAGCTCGGCGGCGGACGCGGGATCGTCCGCGGTGCGAACGTCAAAGCCCAGCGTGCGCAGGTCGGCTTCGAGCGACGACCCGGCAACCGGCGGACCGGTGAGGATGGCGGTCGACAGACGAACTCACTCCTTGGATGCTGACAGGCAGCACGGACGGTCCGCAATCGATCCGCATTCGATACGAACTACCCGGGCAGCGGGCGTGGCACACCTGACGCCTGGAGGGCCGGGTGGCACGTCGGCAGAGGTTATCGGATCGCCGGATGCGGCCGTTCACCGCGCATTCACCGCACGATCGAGTGACCGACGGCTGCGCCTGCCGCGATCATCATGGTGGATCGGGTGGCGCATGAACAACTGGTCAGCTGCCCGGGCACCCGATCCGGTGCCGGTTATGAGCGGGCTGGTCACGGGGCGGGCGGCTTGTGCCGGGGCAGGTGTGGTGAGAGCCATGCCGGGTCCGGGGGTGATCGCCGGACCCCGCCCGGTCGCCATCGGGCCCTCCGCATCCGCCCTTGTCAGGGACACTGCGGGCGGCTCCGGGGTGTGGCACCTCTCACGACGGGCGCACTGCGCGAACGGCGCGCGGGCGGTGTTGCGCCGCGCACCCGCTGTGCCGGTGTTGCGGACCCGGCTAGGGCAGACTTGGCGTCGAGGACCGACGACAAGGATGGGCATGCCGATCACACCTGCCAACGGACAGACCACCGCAGACGCGGCGGTGAGCACACCGGGCGGCACCGCCGAACCGATCTTGCTGGAGCTGGTCGACGAGGACGGCACGACGATCGGCACCGCGGAGAAGCTCGCGGCGCACCAGCCCCCCGGGCAGCTGCACCGCGCGTTCTCGGTCTTCCTCTTCGACGAGAAGGGGCGGCTGCTGCTGCAGCGCCGGGCGCTGGGGAAGTACCACTCCCCCGGTGTGTGGTCCAACACCTGCTGCGGACATCCGTATCCGGGCGAGGCGCCGTTCGTGGCCGCGGCCCGCCGGACCTCGGAGGAGCTGGGCCTGGCGCCCGCGCTGCTGGCCGAGGCCGGCACGGTGCGTTACAACCACCCGGACCCGGCGTCCGGCCTCGTGGAGCAGGAGTACAACCACCTGTTCGTGGGGCTGGTGCGGGCCGAGCCGGCGCCGGACCCCGAGGAGGTTTGCGAGATCGCGTTCGTGACACCGCAGGAACTGGCCGAGCGGCATGCCGCGGTGCCGTTCTCCTCGTGGTTCATGACCGTGCTGGACGCGGCCCGCCCGGCGGTGCGCGAGCTCACCGGACAGTCGGCGGGCTGGTAGCGAGCGGGATGAGCGGAAGCTCGGCCCAGATGGCCTTGCCGCCGTTCACCGTGTGCTCGACGTCGCACTTGCCGCCCACCTCCGCGGTGAGCGTCTTGACCAGCCACAGGCCGCGGCCGCCGACATCACCCTCTTCCGCCTCCAGCGCCTTGGGGCGGTAGGGGTGGTTGTCCTCGACCGCGACCCGCAGCCAGTTCGCGCCGATGGTGACCTGCACGGCGATCTGGGGCGAGAGCAGGGCGGCGTGCTGGACGGCGTTGGTGACCAGCTCGGAGACGATGAGCAGCAGGCCGTCCATGATGTCGGCGGCCACGGGCACACGCTGTTCGTCGAGCAGATCCCGCACCGCGTGCCGCGCCTGCGGCACGGAGGCCTCCAGTGCCGGGGCGGTGAACCGCCAGACACCTTCGTACGCGAGCGGGGAGGTCAGCTCTTCGGGGGGTTCTGCAGGGGGTCCGGAAGGCATCCTCACAGGAAGAGTGTTGAGAATGCGTTGGTCCGGACCGGCCTGCTGAACACAAGTCAGCATCTATCGACGCCTTATGGCCGATTCCGAGTGATTTGATCGCCCCGGCGACCGGTCCTGGTCCGTTTGTTCCTTCTCCGGGGACTCCCCCGGAGTGGCGACCGTACGATCCTCGCCATCAGGGCCGCCCGTACGGCAGACCCCGTACAGCACAGCAGGCCCGGCGCCTGAGCACCGGACCTGCTGTATCTCTTCAGTAGCGGGGACAGGATTTGAACCTGCGACCTCTGGGTTATGAGCCCAGCGAGCTACCGAGCTGCTCCACCCCGCGTCGGTTGCCCTCACACTACGGGTCGCCGGCCCCAGGACCAAATCGATAATCACCACGGGCGTCCGGGGCCGCCCCCGCGCCCCTCACACGGTCCGCTCGGCGATCCGTCCGCCGTCGACCTCGATCCGCCGCGTGGTGTGCACCGCCTCCAGCATCCGGCGGTCGTGGGTGACCAGCAGCAGGGTGCCCGGGTACGAGGCGAGCGCGGACTCCAGCTGCTCGATGGCCGGCAGGTCGAGATGGTTGGTCGGCTCGTCCAGGACGAGGAGGTTGACCCCGCGGCCCTGGAGGAGGGCCAGCGCGGCACGGGTCCGCTCCCCCGGGGACAGCGTGCGCGCCGGACGCAGCACATGCGCCGCCTTCAGGCCGAACTTGGCGAGCAGCGTGCGCACGTCGGCGGGCGGCATGTCGGGGACCGAGGCGCGGAAGGCGTCCATCAGCGGCTCGTCGCCGAGGCCGGGTGCGCCGAAGAGCGCTCCGCGCGCCTGGTCGACCTCGCCGACCACCACCCCGGGGCCGAGCGACGCCTGCCCGGCGTCCAGCGGGAGCCGGCCGAGGAGGGCGGCGAGCAGGGTGGACTTGCCGGAGCCGTTGGGGCCCGTGATCGCGACCCGGTCCGCCCAGTCGATCTGCAGGTCCACCGGGCCGAAGTGGAAGTCGCCGCGCCGGACGCCGGCGCCGCGGAGCGTGGCCACGACCGCGCCGGCCCGGGGCGCGGCGGCGATCTCCATCCGCAGCTCCCACTCCTTGCGCGGCTCCTCGACGACCTCCAGCCGTTCGATCAGGCGCTGGGTCTGCTTGGCCTTGGAGGCCTGCTTCTCGGTGGCCTCCACCCGGCCCTTGCGGCCGATCTTGTCGTTGTCCGGGGCCTTGCGGCGGGCGTTCTTGACGCCCTTCTCCATCCAGTTGCGCTGGGTGTGCGCGCGGGTCTCCAGGGCGGACCTGGTGTCGGCGTACTCCTCGTACTGCTCGCGCGCATGGCGCCGGGCCCGCGCGCGCTCCTCCAGATAGGAGGTGTAGCCGCCGCCGTAGGAGTTGACCTGCTGCTGGGCGAGGTCGAGCTCGACGACGCGGTTGACCGTACGGGCCAGGAACTCGCGGTCGTGGCTGACCAGGACCGTGCCCGACCGCAGCCCGGTGACGAATGATTCCAGCCGTTGCAGACCGTCCAGGTCGAGGTCGTTGGTCGGTTCGTCCAGCAGGAAGACGTCGTAACGGGACAGCAGGAGGGAGGCGAGCGAGGCGCGGGCGGCCTGGCCTCCGGAGAGCGTGGTCATCGGCTGGTCGAGGCCGATCGAGAGGCCGAGCTGGGCGGCGGTCTCCTCGGCGCGCTCGTCGAGGTCGGCGGCGCCCAGCGCGAGCCAGCGCTCCAGCGCCGTCGCATAGGCGTCGTCCGCGCCGGGCCGCTCCTCCACCAGCGCCTGGGTGGCGTCGTCCAGGGCGAGCTGGGCCTGGGCCACGCCCGTACGGCGGGCGAGGAAGGCCCGTACGGTCTCCCCGGGGCGGCGGTCGGGCTCCTGCGGGAGGTGGCCGACGGTGGCGGTGGGCGGGCTGAGGGAGAGCGTGCCCTCCTCGGGGGTGTCCAGGCCCGCCAGCAGGCGCAGCAGGGTGGACTTGCCCGCACCGTTGGCGCCGACGAGGCCGATCACGTCGCCGGGGGCGACGACCAGATCGAGACCGGAGAACAGGACGCGCTCGCCGTGGCCGGCGGCGAGGTCTTTGGCGACGAGAGTTGCTGACATCAGGCCGCCGATCGTATCCGGCCGCACCCTCGACGGTCGCTCTAATATCCGGGCATGGAACCGGGTCTGAAGACACACGTCAGCGACGGCACAGCGACCGTCACCATCAGCAACACCGGCAAGCGCAACGCGATGACCGTCCAGATGTGGCGGGACCTGCCGCCGCTGCTGGAGCGGCTGGCAAAGGACGGCTTCGTGCGGTCGCTGGTGCTGACCGGCGAGGGCGGGACGTTCTGCGCGGGTGCGGACATCGGGGCGCTGCGGGATGCCGCCGGTGAGTCGCAGGGCCTGGCGGTGGCGGCCGAGGAGGCGCTGGCGGCCTTCCCCGGGCCGACGGTGGCGGCGGTCCGCGGCTACTGCGTGGGCGGCGGCGCCCAGCTCGCGGCCGCCTGCGATCTGCGGTTCGCGGAGGAGGGGGCGCTGTTCGGGGTCACGCCGGCCAAGCTGGCGGTGGTCTATCCGGCGTCCGCCACCCGGCGGCTGGTCCGGCTGGTGGGGCTGTCCACCGCCAAGTACCTGCTGTTCTCCGGCGAGTTGATCGACTGTGCGCGGGCGCTGCGTACGGGCCTGGTGGACGAGGTGCTGCCCGAGGGCGAACTGGGCAAGCGGGTGGCCGAGTTCTCGGCCGTACTGGCGAGCCGGTCGCTGCTGACGCAGACCGCCGCGAAGGAGCTGGCCAACGGGACCTGGGACGTACCGCCGGACGAGGCCGACGAGCGCAGCGCCTTCTGGACGGCGCAGGCGCGCGCCAGCGGCGACACCGAGGAGGGTGCCGCCGCCTTCCTGGAGCGCCGGGCGCCGCGCTTCACCTGGCCGGCGGGCTGACGCCCCCGGGCCCTATGCGCCCACGTCCTCGCCGGTCAGGATGAACCGGCTGCGCTCCCGCAGCAGTGCGGTGACCTCGGCCGGCGCCTTGTCCGGCGCACCCGCGTCGTAGGGCGGCTGCGGGTCGTACTCGATGCCGAGCTGGATCGCCTGGGCCACGGCGTCCCCGGCGATCCGGCCCGCCAGGGCCAGCCCCATGTCGATGCCGGACGAGACACCGGCCGCCGTGACGTACTTGCCGTCGAAGACCACCCGCTCCCCGGTCGGCTCGGCGCCCAGGGCCGGCAGCGCGTCCAGCGCGAGCCAGTGGGAGGTCGCCCGGCGGCCCTTGAGCAGGCCCGCGGCGCCGAGGATCAGCGAACCGGTGCAGACCGAGGTGGTCCAGGTGGTGCCGGCGTCCACGGCGCGGATCCAGTCGTGCAGCGGGCCGTCGTCCATGTGCGCGAGCTGCCCCGGGCCGCCGGGGACGACCAGGATGTCCGGGGCGGTGACCTCGCTCAGCGCGGCGTCGGCGACCAGCCCCAGCGAGCCGACCTCGTTGCGGTAGGTGCCGGTGCGCTCGCCGACGAACACCGTCTCCGCCCCCGGGAGCCGGCTGAGCGTCTCGTAGGGGCCGATGGCGTCCAGGGCGGTGAAGCGGTCGTAGAGAAGGATGGCGATCTGCATGTGGGTTCCTGTCGGTCGTGGTGACGTAAGGGGCGGAGGGGGTGTGGCGGGTCGGTGGATCAGGCCGGCTGCGGGGCCGCCCCGGCCGGTCTGAAGCGGCGCCGGTATTCGGCCGGGGAGGCGCCCAGGACCTTCAGGAAGGCGCGGCGCATCGCCTCCGGGGTGCCGTAGCCGCAGCGGCGCGAGACCTGCTCGATGCCGTCGACGGTGTCCTCCAGGCAGCGGCGGGCGGCCTCCAGCCGCACCCGGTCGACATAGCGGCCCGGCGTCATGCCGACCTCCTCGCGGAACGCCCGGGCGAAGTGCCGCGGGGAGAGCCCGGCGCGGTCGGCGAGGGCGTCGACGCAGAGGTCGGCGGCCGGGTTCTCGGTGATCCACTGCTGGACGTCGCGCAGCGGCCGCCGCTGTGCTGTCTGGGCCGCGAGCTGGGCGCTGAACTGGTTCTGGTTGCCCGGCCGCCGCAGGAAGACCACCAGATGCCGGGCGACGGTCAGCGCCAGGTCCCGGCCGTGGTCCTCCTCCACCAGGGCCAGCGCGAGGTCGATACCGGCCGTCACGCCCGCGGAGGTGGCCAGGTCGCCGTCCCGTACGTAGATCGGCTCGGGCTCCACCCGCACCGCGGGGAACCGCTCGGCGAGGGTCTCGCAGAGCATCCAGTGGGTCGTCGCGCGGCGGCCGTCCAGCAGTCCGGCCTCGGCCAGCAGCAGCGCCCCGCTGCAGACGGAGACCTTGCGCCGGGCGCGGTGGGCGTTGTTCCGCAACCAGTCCACCAGGCGGGGGTCCGGTACCCGGGTGCCCTCGCCGCCCGGCACCAGCAGGGTGTCCGGCGCCCCGGCGGCGGACAGTGCGAGGTCGGGTACGAGGGTCAGGCCGCTGGTGGTGCGGACCGGGGCGCCGTCGAGGGAGGCGGTACGGATCCGGTAGGCGCCCGGGACTCCCAGGGCCGCGCCGTGGAAGACCTCGACCGGTCCGGTGACGTCGAGGGCCTGCACGCCGTCGAAGAGGACGACCAGCATGTCGCGCTGTTCCATAGGTCCATCGTGGCCAGCCGGGCCGATGGCGGCAATGACGGATTCCCCACCTTTTCTGCCATGCGCGGGTACGGCGCGGACGTCCGGCCGGTTCCCGTCGCCCTGACACCGGGGCCATACCGACGGGTCGGTACTCTGCCCCCATGACCTCATCCAGCGCACTGCCCGCACAGGCCGGCCGGGCCTGCCACAACGTCGTCAACCCCTTCCACTCCACGCACTACTTCGCGCCGGAGCTCCCGGCCGAGATGGCCCGGATCGGCATCGAGCACCGCAGCGCCGGCTACTTCGCCTGCCGGTCCGCGGCCATGGGCGCGGTGGGCCCCGGCACGGTCACGGCCACCTTCTACAACTTCAACCACGACCTCGTCGCCCAGCACGTCCCGCACGTCTGGTCGCTCGCCGCGCCCGAGACCGTGCTGGCCGCCCGGCTGCGCGCCGCGGACGCCACGCTGCGCCGGCTCCTGGGCGACGAGGCGGTCGAGTCGCCGGAGATGGCCGAGGCGGCCAAGCTGGCGCTGCGCGCCACCGAGGGCTGCACCCGCCACGCCCGGCCCCTGTACGCCGCGCACGCCGACCTGCCCGTACCGGACGCCCCGCACCTGGCCTACTGGCACGCCGCGACACTGCTGCGCGAACACCGCGGCGACGGCCACCTGCTGGCGCTGCTGGACGCCGAACTGGACGGCCTGGAGGCCCTGGTCAGCCACACCGCCAGCGGCCGCGGGATGAGCTACCGCGGCGTCATGGCGACCCGCGGCTGGGCGGAGGAGGACTGGCAGGCCGCACAGGAGCGGCTGCGCACCCGCGGGCTGCTGGACGCCGAGGGCGAGTTGACCGAGGCCGGTGTCCAGCTGCGCAAGGACCTGGAGGTCCGCACCGACCGGCTGGACCGGGCTCCCTACGAGCACCTGGGCGCCGAGGGCGTGGCCAGGCTCACCGAGTTGGCGACCGGCTTCACCACCACGGCCATGAACGCCGGCGCGTTCCCCCCGGTGCTGTTCGGCAAGTAGACCCCCGCGGGACGTCCCCGCCGGGGTGTGCGTGCGGCTTCTCACACCCCGGCGCGCACGGCTGGGCGGCGCGACAGCCCCGCCCGCGACCCGGCACAATGCAGGCTCAAGCAAGCGCTGGAAGGCGGGGCAGGATCAACGTGACGGCAGCCACTGAGCCCATCGGGGCCCTCGGGTCCATCGAAGCCAGGATCGCCGGGGAGCTCGGCGTCAAGGAGCGGCAGGTGAAGGCCGCGGTCGAACTGCTCGACGGTGGTTCGACCGTCCCGTTCATCGCGCGCTACCGCAAGGAAGCCACCGAGATGCTCGACGACGCGCAGCTGCGCTCGCTCGAGGAGCGGCTGCGCTATCTGCGCGAGCTGGAGGAGCGCCGGAGCGCGATCCTGGAGTCCGTACGGTCCCAGGGCAAGCTGGACGCCGCCCTGGAGGGGCAGATCCGCGGCGCCGAGTCCAAGGCCCGGCTGGAGGACATCTACCTCCCGTTCAAGCCCAAGCGGCGCACCAAGGCGCAGATCGCACGGGAGGCGGGCCTGGAGCCGCTCGCCGACGGGCTGCTGAGCGACCCTTCGGTGGAGCCGGCCGCGGCCGCCGCGGCGTTCGTGGACGCCGACAAGGGGGTCGCCGATCCGGCGGCCGCTCTGGAGGGCGCGCGGGCCATCCTGACCGAGCGGTTCAGCGAGGACGCGGATCTGATCGGCGAGCTGCGCGAGCGGATGTGGGGGCGCGGGCACGTCGCGGCGAAGGTGCGGGAGGGCAAGGAGGAGGCCGGCGCGAAGTTCGCCGACTACTTCGACTTCGCCGAGCCGTTCACCGAGCTGCCCTCGCACCGGGTGCTGGCGATGTTCCGCGGTGAGAAGGAGGAGGTCCTCGACCTCACCCTGGCGCCGGAGGCCCCGTCGGAGGCCACCGAGGGCCCCAGCTCCTACGAGCAGTCCATCGCGCACCGCTTCGGCATCGCCGACCGGGGCCGCCCGGCCGACAAGTGGCTCAAGGACACCGTCCGTTGGGCCTGGCGCACCCGCGTCCAGGTGCACCTGGGGATCGATCTGCGGCTGCGGCTGCGGCAGGCCGCCGAGGACGAGGCGGTGCGGGTCTTCGCGTCGAACCTGCGCGATCTGCTGCTGGCGGCGCCCGCCGGGACGCGCGCCACGATGGGCCTGGACCCCGGCTTCCGCACCGGCGTGAAGGTCGCGGTGGTGGACGCGACGGGCAAGGTGGCCGCCACGGACACCATCTATCCCCATGTACCGCAGCAGAAGTGGGACGCCTCGCTCGCCACGCTGGCGAAGCTGGCGCGGGAGCACGACGTCGAGCTGATCGCGATCGGCAACGGCACCGCCTCCCGCGAGACCGACAAGCTGGCGGCCGATCTGATCGCCGCCCAGCCGGAGCTGAAGCTGACGAAGGTGATGGTCTCCGAGGCCGGCGCCTCGGTGTACTCCGCCTCCGCGTTCGCCTCGCAGGAGCTGCCGGACCTGGACGTGTCGCTGCGGGGCGCGGTGTCCATCGCCCGCCGGCTGCAGGACCCGCTGGCCGAGCTGGTCAAGATCGACCCGAAGTCGATCGGTGTCGGCCAGTACCAGCACGACCTGTCCGAGGTGAAGCTGTCGCGCTCCCTGGACGCCGTGGTCGAGGACTGTGTGAACGGCGTCGGTGTCGACGTCAACACCGCGTCCGCGCCGCTGCTTTCGCGGGTCTCGGGCATCAGCTCCGGCCTCGCCGAGAACATCGTCGCGCATCGGGACGGCAACGGCCCGTTCCGCTCCCGCAAGGCCCTCAAGGACGTGGCACGGCTCGGCCCGAAGGCGTACGAGCAGTGCGCGGGCTTCCTGCGGATCCGGGGCGGCGACGACCCGCTGGACGCCTCCAGCGTGCACCCCGAGGCGTACCCGGTGGTGCGCCGGATGGTGGCCACGGCGGCCACCGAGGTGGGCGCGCTGATCGGCAACACGTCGGTGCTGCGGGCGCTGAAGCCCGCGGACTTCGTCGACGACTCCTTCGGTCTGCCGACGGTGACCGACATCCTGCAGGAACTGGAGAAGCCGGGCCGCGACCCGCGACCGGTCTTCAAGACCGCGACCTTCAAGGAGGGCGTGGAGAAGATCGGCGATCTGCAGCCGGGGATGCTCCTGGAGGGCGTGGTGACCAACGTCGCCGCCTTCGGGGCGTTCGTGGACATCGGCGTCCATCAGGACGGCCTGGTCCACGTCTCGGCCATGTCGAAGAACTTCGTCAAGGACCCGCGGGACGTGGTGAAGCCGGGCGACATCGTGCGCGTCAAGGTGCTCGACGTCGACATTCCGCGCAAGCGGATCTCGCTGACGCTGCGGCTGGACGACGAGCCCGGCAAGGGCGCGTCGGCGGGCGGTGACCAGCGCCGTGGCGGCGCGGGCGGCGCGGGCGGCGGGCGCGGACCGCGCGAGGGCGGCGGCCGGGGCGGTGCGCCGCGGCAGCGGCAGGGCGGTGGCCAGCGCGGCGGGGACCGCCGTGGCGGCCGCGACGCGGGGCCGGCCAACGACGCGATGGCGGACGCCCTGCGGCGGGCCGGCCTCCTGGGCAAGGAGCGGGGCGGGCGCTGAGGCCTCGACCCCTGAAGCAGCGTTCTCCAAGCGCCTGCTGACGTTCCGTCATCTTCCACGGCCGTCAGTCCGGGCAGCCGCCTGCCGGTGGCTGAGCGGGCTGACGGCCGCGCCGTTGGTGGATCGGACAGGCCGGGCGGGGCCGTGTCGCAATTACGTGGACGGGGTGGACGGGGCTCGTTATTCTGCGTCCATGTCCAGCCCCGAGGCGTCAAGACGCTAGCCACCGGTCGTCCGGTGGCTTCTCGCGTTGCCCGGCCACACGGAGTGCCCACGCCGCACGGCGTGCCCGCCACGTCCCGCCCGGCCCGCGCCGCCTCGTCGCGCGTTCATCTCCACGGCTGCGCTCCCCTGCCATCGGATCGCCGTAGTACGGGCTCTCTTCCGACCTGACGCGGGCTCTCCCGTGTGCGCGGCCCCAACTCGGCTGCCAGGTCGTCTTCCTGCGCGGTAGCCGCATGCGTCGTGCACGCGTCTGCCGCCGCACCGTATCGATCCTCTGTGGTTGCGGAGTATTGCTGTGCCCTGCTTTCTCTACCTGCTCGGACTGGCCGTCTTTGCCCAAGGCACGTCCGAGTTCATGCTGTCCGGTCTCCTCCCCGGCATCGCCGCTGATCTGGGTGTCTCGCTTTCGGCCGCGGGCGCGCTGACCTCGGCCTTCGCCGTGGGAATGGTCGTCGGCGCGCCGCTGATGGCGCTGCTGAGCCTGCGCTGGCCGCGCCGCCGCGCGCTGCTGGCCTTCCTGATCACGTTTCTGCTGGTCCACGTCCTCGGCGCGGTCACCACGAGCTACGGGGTGCTGCTGGCCACCCGGGTGGTGGCGGCACTGGCCAACGCCGGGTTCCTGGCGGTGGCGCTGGCCACCGCGACGGCCGCGGTGGCCCCGGACGCCAAGGGCCGCGCCACGTCCGTCCTGCTCGGCGGCACCACCATGGCCTGCGTCGCGGGCGTACCGGCCGGTGCGTTCCTCGGTGAGCTGTGGGGCTGGCGCTCGGCGTTCTGGGCGGTGGCCCTGGTGTCGGTGCCCGCCGTGGTCGCGATCGTCCGGTCGGTACCGGCCGGGGAGGACCGCGAATCCGCCCAGGAGCACGGCAGGCCGGCCACCCGCCGTACGGAACTGCGCGCGCTGCGCGCCCCGCGGCTGCTGGTGACCCTGCTGCTGGGCGCCCTGGTGAACGGCGCGACCTTCTGCGCCTTCACCTACCTCGCGCCCCTGGTCACCGGCGTCGCCGGCATCGCACCCGGCTGGGTGCCGGCGGTGCTCGCGCTCTTCGGACTGGGCTCCTTCGCCGGCGTCACCCTCGGCGGACGGATGGCCGATGCCCGCCCCGTACGGCTCCTGGTGACGGGCGGGGCGGCCCTGCTCCTGGGGTGGGCCCTTCTGGCGCTGACGGCGGGGAGCCCGGCCGCGGCCGTCGTGCTCGTCCTCGTCCAGGGAGCCCTCTCGTTCGCCGTCGGCTCCACCCTGATCTCGCAGGCGCTCTACGCGGCGACCGGGGCGCCGACCCTGGCCGGCGGGTTCGCCACGGCCGCGTTGAACGTGGGCGCGGCGATCGGCCCCTGGCTGGGCGGGGTTGCCCTCGCCGCCGGGCTCGGCTATCGGGCGCCGGTGTGGATCAGCGCGCTGCTGGTGGCGTCCGCCCTGGTGGCGGGCGGGGTGGCCCGGCTCAGCCCGCGCCGGCGTACCCGCGCATGCGTTCCAGCTCCGCCGCGACATCCGTGAGTGTGGCGCAGTCCGGAACGGGACGCAGATCGGGGTCCGCCACGGCGGTGTCGCGACGGCGGCGCGGGTCCTCCAGGGCGTCGGCCATCGCGGACAGCGCCCGGCACAGCCGCTCGGACTCCTGTCCGTCGGGGCGGTGGGCGCCGTGGTCGAGGCGTACGGCGCAGGCGGTGGCCGCGTCCACGACGCGTTCGGCCGCGGTGACCACGGTCAGCCAGTCGGGGTTGCGGTCGCGGGCGGCGAGGAGTTCGGCCGCGGCGGTCTCCGCCGCGGCCCTGGCCTCCGCCAGCGCCCGGTAGGCGGCCCGTCGCAGCGCCAGCCGCCGGGTGGGGTCGGCTCCCGGCTCCGACTCCAGTACGTGCCGCAGGAACCGCTCGGTGGCGCGCAGCGCCGAGGTGACGCGCTGGCCGACCCTGCGGCGCGGGTCGGCGAGCTGGGGCAGGTGCCCGACGATCAGGACGATGGCGCAGGCGATGGAGGTGTCGACGATCCGCTCGGCGGCGGGGAGCGCGGTCAGATGCGGGTACGCCTGGCCGAAGGCCGTGGGGGCCGCCCCGCCGACGTCCACGAACGACAGCACCATCAGGGTGATCGCCACGGTCTGCAGCGCGAAGTGCCGGGTGGCGAACGGCAGCAGCGCACCGCCCGCACCGGCGACCAGCGCCGGCCACCACGCCCCGGTGAGCAGCAGCCCCGCCCCGGCGAAGACCAGCACCCCGGCCACGGTCCCGGCGAAGCGGTTGACCGTACGGGAGAACAGCGGCCCGAGATCCGGCTTGACGAGGAAGGTGGCGGTCACCGGGAGCCAGTACCAGTGGTCGGCGCGCAGCAGCAGGGCCACCGAGGCGCTCGCGGCGATGCAGACGGCGACCCGGAGGCCGTAGTGCCGTCCGGCGGGGCCGAGCAGGCTGCGCCCGCGCCGGGTCCACCGCTCCGCGAGGGCGCCCAGCCTGCGGCGGACCGCCTGTACGGGCGGCACGGCCCCGGTCGGGCGGCCGGACGGGGGCGGCGCCGGCTCCCTCGCCGCGTCCGCCTCCGGCTCAGGCCGGGGCGACGGCTCGCGGCGGGCGAACACCACCGCCGCGTCCAGCAACGCCTGGTCGAAGGCGCCGCGTGCGGCCGTGCTGGTCTCGGGGGCGGACAGCCGGCCCGGTGGCCGCCCGGTGCGCAGCGCCTCGGCGAACCGGCGGGGGCTCTCGGCGACCCGGGACGGCAGCGGGCGGGCCTCCCACAGCAGCGCGACGCTGGCCTCGCACAGCGCGGTGGCCGCGGCGAACCGCTCGGTCAGCAGCAGCTCTTCGGTGCGCGCGGGGCGGCGCAGCAGCCGGCTGGTCAGGCGGCGCAGCCGCAGGGCCTCGTCGGCGCGGTCCAGGGCCGCGGTGAGCCGGCGCCTGGCGGGCTCGGCACCGGGTCCGCCGGCCGCGCCCAGGGCGTCGGCGAGTGCGTCGAAGACCGTGGCGACCGCCGCCCGCTCACCGCTGAGCGCGCCGCCCGCGGGGCGCGGTGAGCGCAGTACCAGGCGCAGCACAAGCAGCCACAGGCAGCCGGCGAGGACGTAGAGGGCCTTGGTCCAGGGCGCTCCGGGCAGCGGCATTCCGGCGCCGAGGACGGTGGTGGCCAGCATCTGCATACCGGCGTTGGAGCGCACCGGCCCCGCCACGCTGCCCGCGCCGGAGACGAAGCCGACCGCGAACAGCGCCGGAACGATCCACCAGCCCGCACCGGCCGCCTGCAGCGAGGCGCCGATCAGCATGCCGAGCGCCGAGGCGAGGGCCGGCAGTCCGATGTGGACGATGCCGGTACGGCGGGTGCCGGGGCGGTCGTTGACGCCGGCCAGCATCGAGCCGAGGCCGGCCAGCACGCCGGGCGCCGGATGACCGCTTGCGATGCCCGCCCCGAGCAGCGGCCCCGCGCACAGCGCACCGCGGGCGACGGCGGCCCAGGGCACGGGCAGCCGCTGCCAGCGGAACGGATGCGCCAACCAGGCGGGCACGGCGCGCGGCGCGCGGAGCATGGGTCTCCTCAGACGACGGCGTACGGACGGACGACAAGCGGAATCCGAGGGGCGACATCGGCCGACGGTGCTGCCACCAGCCTAAGGTCCGGGTTTGTCCGCGCCACGTCCGGTGGGTTACCGCAAGATCAAGAACGGCGGGCGGGCAGGCGGCCGGTTTCGCCCCGGCGCTCCCCCGTGGGCCCGCTCCAACGGTCCCGCCTACCATCCCGCCATGACGCTCAACACGGATGACGTATGGGTGATCGGCGCGGGCGTGATCGGGCTGACGTCGGCGGTCGCGCTGGCGGAGGACGGGCACCGGGTACAGGTGGTGAGCCGGGACGCGGTGGCCGCCACGACGTCGGCGGTGGCCGGCGGGCTGTGCTGGCCGTATCGCATCCGGCCCCACGAGCGCGCGGTGCGGTGGTCCGTCAGGTCCTTCGAGGTGCTGGCGGAGCTGGCGGGCAGGCCGCAGGAGACCGGTGCCCGGATGGTGACGGGCACGATGGCGGGCGCCTCGACGGACCCGGGCGCCGCCGATGACGGCCTCGCCGCCTGGTACGACGCCGTGCCCGGGTTGCGGCAGGCGGTCGCGGACGAGCTTCCCGAGGGGTGCGCGTCGGGGTGGCGGGCCCGTACGCCGCTCGTCGACATGCCGGCCCATCTGCGCTATCTGGAGCGGAGGTTGGCCGCGGCGGGCGGGGTCGTCGTACGGCGCGAGGTGCGGTCCGTGGACGAGGCGGGCCGGGCGGCGGCCGTGGTCGTCAACTGCTCGGGGCTGGGCGCGCGGAGCCTGGTGGCGGATCGCGAAGTGCACCCTGTGCAGGGGCAGTTGGTGATCGTGGAGAACCCGAGTGTGCGGGAGTGGTTCGTGGCCGCGGACCAGGGAGCGGCTAAGACCGCGTATGCGCTGCCGCAGCCGTACGGGCTGGTGCTGGGCGGTACGGCGCGGGAGAACGCCTGGTCACGGGAGCCCGATCCGGAGGTGGCCGACGCGATCGTGGCGCGCTGCGCGCGGTACGTCCCACAGGTGGCGCGGGCCCGGGTCCTGGCCCACAAGGTGGGGCTGCGCCCGGCCCGGCCGTCCGTGCGCCTGGAGGCGGAGCGGCTGCCCGGCGGAGCGCTGTGCGTGCACAACTACGGGCACGGCGGTGCGGGCGTGACCGTGGCGTGGGGCTGCGCGGACGAGGTGGTGCGGCTGGTGCGGGACGCCTGAGGCGGCCCGGCGGATGAGCGCGGTGGGGACCGGACGGCCTGAGGCGGCCCGGATGCGCGCGGCGGGTTCGGACGGCCTGCGGCCCGTCCGCGGCGCGCGGCCGGAACCGCAGGCCCGGGGCTCCAAGCCCGTGGAGGGCCGGCGGCCTCGGCCACCGGCCCTCCACAAAAGCCCGCAGGCTCGCCGCCGGAGCTAGTCGCCTTCCTTCACCTCGATGGTGGCGCCGCTCGTGCCGCCGCCGGCCCGGATCTGGAACTCGAAGTCCCCGTCGTACCGTTCATGTCCCGCGATGACGGCCATCTCGACGGCCTCCTCGCCCTTCTGGCCCCGCACGATCAGCGGATCGCTGCGCAGGTCCCGCATCAGCGCCCAGCACATGACGATCATCACGAGCAGGAACGGCACCGCGACCAGGATCGTGAGGTTCTGCAGTCCGGTCAGCGCGTCGCCCGAGCCGCCGCCGATCAGCAGCATGATCGCGGCCACCGCGCCGGTCACCACGCCCCAGAACACCACCACGAGCCGGCTCGGTTCGAAGGTTCCCCGCTGCGAGAGGGTGCCCATGACGATGGAGGCGGCATCGGCGCCGGAGACGAAGAAGATGCCGACCAGGATCATGACGAGGATGCTGGTGAGGGTGGCGAGCGGGTACTGGTGCAGCACGTCGAAGAGCTGGCCCTCGGGCGTGCTCGACCCGCTCAGCTGCTTGGAGTCCTGCAGCTTCATGGCCGAGCCGCCGAACACCGCGAACCACAGCAGGCTGACCACGCTCGGTACGAGGATGACCCCGCCGATGAACTGACGGATCGTCCGGCCGCGGCTGATCCGGGCGATGAACATGCCCACGAAGGGCGTCCAGGAGATCCACCACGCCCAGTAGAACACCGTCCAGCTGCGCAGCCAGCCGCCCACGTCGCTGCCGCTGCTGGCCTCCGTACGGCCGGCCAGCTGCGGCAGCTCGCCGAGGAACGAGCTGATGGAGGTCGGCACCAGGTTGAGGATGAGGATGGTCGGTCCGACCACGAAGACGAAGACCGCCAGGATCAGCGCCAGCACCATGTTGATGTTGGACAGCATCTGGACGCCCTTGGCGATGCCGGATACCGCGGACAGGATGAAGGCGATGGTCAGCACGGTGATGATGCCGACCAGCAAGGTGGTGCTGACGCTGTCCATCCAGCCGAGCACCTTGATGCCGCTGCCGATCTGCAGCGCGCCGAGCCCGAGCGAGGCCGCGGAGCCGAAGAGCGTGGCGAAGATGGCCAGGATGTCGATGACCCGGCCACCCCAGCCGCTCGCCCGCCGCTCACCGATCAGTGGGCTGAACACCGCGCTCATCGTCTGCCGCCTCCCCCGCCGGAAGCAGCTGTACGCGATGGCCAGACCCACGACCGCGTAGATGGCCCATGGATGCAGCGTCCAGTGGAACAGCGTGGTGGCCATCGCCGTGTCCATCGCCTGGGCGGCGTCCTTGGGATCGGTGCCCGGTGGTGGAGTGGTGAAGTGGCCCAGCGGCTCACTGACGCCGTAGAACATCAGGCCGATGCCCATGCCGGCGCTGAACATCATCGCGATCCACGACACCGTGCGGAATTCGGGCTCCTCGCCCTCCTTGCCGAGGGTGATCCGGCCGTACTTGCTGACGGCCAGCCAGATCGCGAAGATCACGAAGCCGGAGGCGGAGAGCACGAAGGCCCAGCCGCCGTTGTCGATCACCCAGTTCAGCATCGTGGTCGACACGTTCTTGAGCGATGTGGTGGAGGTCGCTCCCCAGGCGATGAACGCCAGGGTGAGCAGCGAGGTCACACCGAAGACCACCCGGTCGGTGTGCGGGCGCCCGGTCCGCAGCGGGTCGTCGGGGAGGTCCGCCACCGATGACGCGCCACCCCCGTCTCCCGTCCCCTTGTCTGCGTTCGACACGTAGTCAACCTTTCAATAGCCCATATTTTCCTTACCCGTTACCCCCTACCACACCTCGGCAGACGTCCAGGGGCGTCGCGACCGTAAGGTGATAATCGGCCCGCCGGTCCAGCAGCAGCGGGACGAGGCCGCGCAGCGACTGGCGCAGCGGGACGACCGCGCCGCCGTCCCGGTCCCGCCGGTAGGCCACGCCGTGCAGGTCCAGCTCGTCCTTGATCCCGGCGAACTGGGCGGCGTCCAGGCGGTAGGCGCAGGGCGGATCGGACAGGATCTTGTCGTCGGGGGCGGGTTCGTTGTCCGCGCCGCCGAGGTAGACCGGGCCGTGGTCGGCCCAGCCGGCGAGCCGGGCCGCGGCGGTGGCCGCCTCGACGCGGGCACGGTGCCGGTCGGCGAAGGTGAAAAGGCCCTTCAGAGCGGCCCGTTGGGATCCGACCCGGCGTCGGTTGTTGAGCGCGGGGTCGGCCTTCTCGGCGTCCGTGAGGGGGTCCACACGGTTCTCGACGAGCAGCCCGACCGAGCCCTTCACGCCTGCGGTGTTGCGCAGAATGCGCTCCTGGCCGTCGCCCGCGACCTGCTGGACGGGGTCGCCGGTCTCCGGGTCGGTCCAGATGCCGTAGACGCCGGTGCTGAATCCGGCCTTGCGGACGGCGGGCCCGAGGAAGTCGGTGAAGAGCGAGGTGGCTTCGCGGTGCACCGCGTCCGAGGTGTTGAGGTTGCGCGGCCACAGCGACAGCACGTCCTTCATGTAGTACGGGACGGTGGGGCCGTACTCGTGCAGGTCGTAGATGGTGTCGGGGCGGTGGTCGCGGATGACCGCGGCCATCGCCCGGGCCTCGGCGGTGCGCAGGGCGAGGTGGTCGCGGTTGATGTCCACCCCGTCGGAGTTGCCGCGGGTGTCGGCGGCCCGGCCGTCGGGGTTGGCGGTCGGTACGACCAGCACGGTGGTGCGCTCCAGGAAACGCCGGGTCGCCCGGTCCTTGGCGTAGGCCAGGTCGCGGACGGTGGTGAGGCAGGCCTCGCGGCCGGAGGGCTCGTCGCCGTGCTGGGAGCAGATCAGCAGGACGGAGTTGCCGCGCCGTACCTCCGCCGGGCGCCCGGGGGCCGGGGCGCCGATGCGTATCAGCTGCAGCGGGCGGCCCTGCCGGGTGCTGCCGATCCGTTCGATCCGTACGCGCGCGGTGGCGCGGTCGACGGTGGCGAGGAACTCCTGCTCCTCGTGCTGACTGGTCCAGCGGGCGCCATGGCTGGTTTCGAATCCCGTACGGGGCGCCCGGGGGCCGGTCGCGCCGGCGGGCGAGGCCGACAGGGTCGCGCTGAGCGCGGCGGTCAGCGCGAGGGCCAGGGGCCCGAGGGCCAGGCGGCGGGAGCGGAGTATCACGAGGGGGTGCCTCCCTTGGCGGAGCGGTGGGGGGTGGGGGTGCGGTGGGGGTCGGGCCGGGCCGCCCGCTGCGGGGCGGCCCCGGTCATCCGGCGTTCGGCAGCCGGCTGATCGAGTGCGGCGGGGCGATCCCGTCATGCGGTCCCGCGCTGTCCGTCTGCCGGGGCGCGCCCCCGGTGGCCCGTGCGAAGGCCGGGGCGCCGCCGGTCAGCGGCAGTTCGGCGAAGGTGCGGGCCACATCGAGGGTGAGCCGCGGCCGGGAGGAGGGCGGGTCGATCAGGCCGGCGTCGGTCCCGGCCACGATCAGCGCGAGCCGGTGTCCGGCGGGCACGATGTGATCACTGGCGGCCAGGTCCAGGGTGAGGGTGTAGGGCTTGCCGGGGGTGAGCGGGCGGCCCTTGTGCGGGTCGGCGTAGTTGCCGAGGTCGGCCCAGCCGCGGCTGAAGACCGTGTGCGCGACCTGCCGGGTGTCGGCGGCGGTCTCCTTGAAGCAGCCGGTGTCGCCCTTGGTCCCCTCGCCCCAGCAGGTGCGCCGGTCGAGGGTGGTGATGCCCTCGCCCTCGTCCGCGTAGTCGCGGATGGTGTCGGGGCCGAGGTCCACCAGGACGGCGGAGAGGTGGGCGGTCGTGGTGCTGGGCGTGGCGGTCACGGTCACCGTGCCGGAGCCGGACAGCCGCAGCGGTGCGCGCAGCGGCGGTGTGGTGAACCCGGCCTTGGCCGCGGTGGGTTCGTCGATGTGGGCGGCCCAGTCGGCCTCGCTCAGCCGCGGGTCGTCGGTGAGGGTCTCGGTCGTGCCCGGCGGGGCCTGCTCGGTGCCGAGGACGCCGACGCCGGGGGCGCTGCCGCCGCGCGGCCACACCTTGGTGGCGGCGGTGCCGGAGGCGGGCCACCGCGGGTCGGTGGTCCAGCTGCCCGGCGAGCGTTCGATATCGGCCATCGGGGCGCGGTCGATGCCGTTGTCGTAGCCCATCAAATAGTGGTCGAACCAGTGGTGCAGGGCCGTGACCCAGTCCGCACGCCGGAAGTCGAAGGGGTCGACGTGCCCGGTCTGGGAGAGCCAGATCTTGCGCTCCACGCCGTGCCGGGCGAGCGCGTCCCACCACTGGCCGACGTTGCGGGTACGGACGTTGAGGTCCTGCATGCCGTGGACCAGGAAGACGCTGGCCCGGACCTTGCTCGCGCCCCGGACGTAGTCCCGTTCGGTCCACAGACCACTCCAGTCGCCACTGCGCGGCGCGCCCTCGACGAGCTTGCGCTGTACGGCGGCGCAGCCTCTTTGCGCGTCGGGGCTCTCGACCCGGTGCGCGAGGGTGTCCGGGCCCGAGTCGTAGAGCGGGGCGCCCTTGGCGAAGTAGTAGTCGTACCAGGAGGAGATGCCGGCGATCGGGACGATGGTCTTCAGGCCCTTGACGCCGGTGGCCGCGACGCCGCTGGCGATGGTGGCGTCCCAGCTCTTGCCGATCATGCCGGTGCTGCCGTTGGACCAGTCGGCCGTGACGGGTCTGCCTCCGGTGCGGGCGGTGTAGGCGCGGCCCCGGCCGCCCAGCCAGTCGACGACGGCCCTGGCCGACTGGATGTCGTGGCGGCCGCCCACGTCGACGCAGCCGTCCGACCGGCTGGTGCCCGCCAGGTCGACCAGGACCGTCGCATAGCCGCGCGGCACGAAGTAGTTGTCGTAGTAGAGCGGGAACCGGACCGGCCGGCCCTGCTCGTCGTAGGTCTTCTTCTGGCTCTCGTTGCCGCGTCCGCAGCAGGAGTAGTACGGACTGGCGTCCATGATCACGGGTACCCGGCGGCCCTGCCGGGCGGGTTCGGCGGGCCGCACGATGTCGACGGCGACGCGGTCGGTGCGCCCGTCCTCGTCGCCGTCGAGCCCGGTGTCGACCCAGACCGATGCGCGTATCGCGCGGTCGTAGGAGTACACGGGTCTGCTCTCGCCGGGCGCCGCCTGCGCGGTGGCCGGCCCGATCAGGGCGGACAGCAGGGCGACGACGGCCGCCAGCACGAGCGCTGTGAAGGGCATGCGGGGGAACCGCGCAGGATTCGTCACGGGCGGACGGTAGCGCGGCGCAACTCGCCGGCGTAAGAGCACGGGTGACAGCGGCGGCGTGGTCGGTGACGGATGTGGTCCCGGTGGCGCGAAGGACCACCGGGGCAGATGGTGGTTCATGTCGGTCATGTGTCAGATCGGGCCATGTACATGACGTCGGCCCGGAGGACTGCATAAGGTCTGAAGCGAGCCATCCCCCCTACGAGTTGGAGGACTCGTGCGTCACAGACTCCTCGTCCCGGGCGCGGCCGCGCTCAGCCTGCTGCTGGCGATCCCGGCATCGGCGGCCAGCTTCTCGCCCGGCGCTCCCGGTGTGGGCGACACCTACTACCCCGAGAGCGGAAACGGCGGATACGACGTTTCCCACTACGACCTGCGACTCAAGTACCAGCCGAAGACGGACCTGCTGGAGGGCACGGCGACGCTGCTCGCCAAGACCACCCAGGACCTCTCCCGCTTCAACCTGGACTTCGGCCTGAAGGTCAGCGAGATCCGGGTCAACGGCAAGAAGGCCGCCTTCGCCACGTCCGGCAAGCACGAGCTGGAGGTCACCCCGGCCACGCCGCTGGAGAAGGGCAGGCAGATCAGCGTCGTGGTCCGCTACGCGGGCAAGCCCTCCGAGCTGAAGATAGACGGCTACTCCGCCTGGGCCCGTACGCCCGACGGCGGTGTGGTGGCGCAGGAGCCGGACGCCGCCGTGTGGTGGTACCCGAGCAACGACCACCCGACCGACAAGGCCACCTACGACATCTCGGTGGCGGTCCCGGACGGCACCCAGGCCCTGAGCAACGGCGTACTGGCCTCGCAGTCCTCCAAGCTCGGCTGGACGCGCTACAACTGGCGCTCGGACAAGCCGCAGGCGACGTACCTGACGACGCTGGCCGTCGGCAAGTTCGACATCACCACCGACAAGACCGCGAACGGCCTGCCGGTGATCAACGCCGTCAGCAAGGACCTCGGCGCCAACGAGGGCTCGGCGAAGGCCAGCATCGAGCGCACCACCGAGATCACCGAGTGGCTGGAGAGCGTCTTCGGCCCCTACCCGTTCAACGCGGTCGGCGGCTACGTCCCCAACGTGCCGGCCGGGTACGCCCTGGAGACCCAGACCCGCCCCTTCTACGGCAAGAAGGCCTTCGACCGCGGCACGAACGTCTCGGTCGTGGTGCATGAGCTGGCCCACCAGTGGTACGGCGACAACGTCTCGCTCAAGGACTGGAAGGACATCTGGATCAACGAGGGCTTCGCCGCCTACAGCCAGTGGCTGTGGTCGGAGAAGGAGGGCGAGGGCACCGCTCAGGAGCTGGCGGACTACGTCTACGCCCAGCACCCGGCCGACGACCCGTTCTGGAAGGTCAAGCCGGGCAACCCGGGCGCGGAGAACCAGTTCGACGGCGCCGTCTACGACCGCGGCGCGCTGACCCTCCAGGCGCTCCGCAACAAGGTCGGCGACAAGGTCTTCTTCGGCATCCTCAAGTCCTGGCAGACCGAGCACACGTACGGCAACGCCTCGGTGGCGGACTTTGTGAAGTTCGCCGAGGAGAAGTCCGGCAAGCAGCTGGCCGACTTCTTCGACACCTGGCTGTTCCAGCCGCAGAAGCCGGCGGCGGGCGCGGCCAAGCGGACGTTCGGCGCGCAGCGGGGGCCGGTCGCCCAGCCCAAGTCGTGGAAGCAGATCGCGGCCACGCATGACGTGCACGGGGTGCACGGCCACTGATCCGGTGGACGGGTGAACCATCCGGAGCCGGGCGGCGGGTATCCCGCCCCCGGCTCCGTTCGTGCGCGGCTACTTCCGTGCCGCCCGGCGGGCCCGGCGCGCGATCGGCATGAAGCGCAGCCGCTCCGGCAGGGCCGGGACCACCGCGCGCACCACCCGGCCGAAGCGGCGCAGCCGGCGCTCCTGCGCATCGGTCCACTCCAGGCCGATGGCCTGCCGGGCATCCGGCGGCATCAGCCCGATCGTGACGAACCTCCGGAAGCGGGCGAACCGCGGGCACAGCCACGGCCAAGTCAGCCGGAGCAGCAGCCGCAGCCAGCGCGGACCGCGGTCGGGGACCGGCAGTTGCGGGTCGGTCGCGATCAACTCCCGTACCACCACGGTCGCTTCGAGGTCGTTGTCGAGGACCTTGCGGTAGTACGGCCAGAACTCCTCGATGGTCTGGGGCATATCGCGGTCGTGGATACCCAGGATCCGGCCGACCTGGAGCCACTCCGCGTAGAGCCGGCGCTCCTGCGCCTCGGTGAAGGGGCGGCCGAGGTAGCGCTGGGCGTGCCGGAACACGGGGTAGCCGGTGGCGTGCACCCAGGCGTAGTAGGCGGGGGTCAGCGCGTGGTACCTGCGGCCGTGGGCGTCGGTGCCCTGGATGGTCCGGTGCAGCCGCCGCAGCCGCCGCCCCTCCTCGGCCGCGCCCTCGCCGCCGTACACCCACAGCTGCAGCGAGGTCAGCGAGCGCTCGCCGCGGCCCCACGGGTCGGTGCGGAAGACGGAGTGGTCGTCCACGCCGGCGCCCACCGCCGGGTGTGCGACCTGCATCGCCAGCGCCGGCGGCAGGGTGAGCAGCATGCGGATGTCCCCGACCATCGACCAGAGCACACCTCCGACCGGCGGGGGCTTTGGGTATGTTTCCACCGTATTCATGGCATTAATCATCATACGGCGGCTCCCGGTGGCCCGCGGGTACGGGGGCCCACTCCTGGCCGGCGCGTGTTCCGGCCCGCCGCAGTGCCGCCGGCGCCGCGACCCCGCCACCGGGCCACCCGCGGCCGCTCCGCCCGGCTCGCCCGACCCGCCCCGCTACCGGCCCGGAACCGGCCGCCTTCCCGCGCGGACGCGGGCAGTCATGTGCTTCGTGCGGTAAATCCCGTTCCCCTCCATCTCGTTGCCCCCGGATGGTTACCTCGAAGTAACCCCAGCTGATTTGATGTGCGTCGCCGGAACTCACCCCCACCCCACAGGGAGTCCCCGTGTCGCCTTCTCCGCTGCGCGTGTCCCGGGCCGCCGCGGCAGCCGCCGCCCTGGCCGCCGTCACCCTCGCCGCCGCGTCCCCCAGTTCGGCCGCCACCGCCCCTCATCTGAAGGTACTCACCTACAACGCCTTCCTCATGAGCAAGAACCTCTACCCCAACTGGGGCCAGGACCACCGCGCGCAGGCGATCGCGGACGCGGACTTCTTCCAGGGCCACGATGTCGTCGTTCTCCAGGAGGCGTTCGACAACTCCTCCTCCGACGCCCTGAAGTCCCGGGCCGCGGCGCAGTACCCGCACCAGACCCCGGTGGTGGGCCGCAGCAAGAACGGCTGGGACGCCACCGGCGGCGCCTACTCGGCCACCACCCCGGAGGACGGCGGGGTGACGCTGCTGAGCAAGTGGCCGGTCCTGCGCAAGGAGCAGTACATCTACAAGGACGCCTGCGGCTCGGACTCCCTCTCCAACAAGGGCTTCGTCTACGCCGTACTGGACGTCGACGGCGCCAGGGTGCATGTCGTCGGCACCCACACCCAGTCCACCGACTCGGGCTGCGGCGCGGGGGAGGCGGCCGCGGACCGCGCCAAGCAGCTCAAGGAGGTGGACGCCTTCCTGGACGCCAAGCACATCCCGGCGGACGAGGAGGTCATGGTCGCCGGCGATCTGAACGTCGACTCGCACAGCGACGAGTACCAGGCGCTGCTCGGCAACGGCGACCTGGCCCCCGCCGACAGCCGCACCGGCCACCCGTACTCCTTCGACACCCAGGACAACTCCATCGCGAAGTACCGCTACCCGGACGACCCCCGCGAGGACCTGGACTACGTCCTGCACCGCAACGGCCACGCCCGGCCCGCCGGATGGCAGAACGAGGTGGTCAAGGAGGAGTCGGCACCCTGGACGGTCTCCAGCTGGGGCAAGGACTACACGTACACCAACCTCTCCGACCACTACCCGGTGATCGGCGGCTGACCGGCGGCCGAACAGCGCGAGGGCGGTCGCAGAGGCCTCTCGACCTCTGCGACCGCCCTCGATTCCTCGGGTGTCCGCTACCGCGCGGCTACTTCGCCAGCTCGCGCTCCTCGGCGATCCGGGCCACCCGGCCGCGGACCGCGAACCAGCCGCCGACCAGCGCGGCGCCGATGACCGGGATCAGCAGCACGGTCTGCCGGCCGACACCGCCGTCGAACCACATCAGCACGATGACGCCGACCAGGAACACGATGGTCGCGATGTCGGTGACCGGCGTGCCCGGCAGCCGGAAGCGCGGGCGCTCGACCAGACCGGCCTTGGCGCGGCGCACGAACACCATGTGGCAGATCATGATCGTGCACCAGGTGCTGACGATGCCCAGCGCCGCGATGTTGATCACGATCTCGAACGCCTGGCCCGGCAGCCAGTAGTTGAGCCCGACACCGAGCACACACACCGCGGAGGTGAGCATGATGCCGCCGTACGGCACCTGGTTGCGGTTCATCAGGCCGGCGAACTTCGGCGCGGAGCCCGCCATCGACATCGAGCGCAGAATGCGGCCGGTCGAGTAGAGCCCGGAGTTCAGGCTGGACATCGCCGCGGTCAGCACGACCAGGTTCATCACATCGCCCGCCGCCGGAACACCGACGTTGGACAGCACCGTGACAAAGGGGCTCTCGCTGCCGGTGTACTTGTTCCACGGCAGCAGCATCGCGAGCAGCACCACGGAGCCGACGTAGAAGATGCCCACCCGCCACATGATCGAGTTGACGGCCTTCGGCACGACCTTCTGCGGGTCCGCGGTCTCACCCGCGGTGACACCGACCAGCTCGACCGCGGAGTAGGCGAAGACGACACCTTGCAGCACGATCACCACGGGGAGCAGGCCGGTCGGGAAGAGGCCTCCGTTGTCGGTGATCAGACTCAGCCCTGGTGTGTGGCCGTCGACCGGGTGCTGGGTGGCCAGCAGGAAGATGCCGATGAACATGAAGACGACCAGCGCGGCGACCTTGATGATCGCGAACCAGAACTCCAGCTCACCGAAGATCTTCACCGAGATCAGGTTCACCGACAGGACCACCGCCAGGGCGATGAGCGCCATCACCCACTGGGGGATGTCGGTGAACATGCTCCAGTAGTGGGTGTAGAGGGCGATCGCGGTGATGTCGGCGATACCGGTCGTCGACCAGTTGACGACGTACATCCAGCCGGCGACGTAGGCGCCCTTCTCCCCCAGGAACTCACGGGCGTAGGAGACGAACGAACCGGACGAGGGGCGGTGCACCACCAGCTCGCCCAGAGCCCGTACGACGAAGAAGGCGAAGAGGCCACAGACGGCGTAGGCGACGGCCAGTGCGGGGCCCGCGGAGTGCAGCCGACCGCCGGCACCCAGGAAAAGGCCGGTTCCGATCGCCCCACCGATGGCGATCATGTTGATGTGCCGGCCCTTGAGGCCCTTGCTGTAGCCCGCGTCGCCCGCATCCTGCTGCGCGGCGCTCCCCCCGTCAGGTGACCTGTGGGCTGTCTCGGTGACGGTTTCTGTGCTCACTGCTGGTGAATCTCGCTTTCGGGCAGGCGTCGCCTAGTGGGGCAGGCGCTCGAGCGATGGCCGGATCCCGCGGATCGCGCGGCGGCCGACGGCACACCTTCCCTGAAGAGCGGCCCCCCGTCTGTGGGCAAGATCACAGCGTGTATAGGCCATCCAAGATTTGTCCATATTTGGCGGCAATTATCCGGCGACGCAATTTCAAGGAGGGCGTCAGTTCACCCGATTCCGGACCCCATTCCTCACTCAGCAGCGAAAACTTCTTGACCTGTTCCGTTCGGTTCAGGCGCGAATTCGCCGCCGCGACGGCCCGCTCGACCTCCGCCCGTACCTCCGGATGCCCGGCCAGCTCCCGCAGCGTCCCCCCGATGCCGCGCCGCGCCGCCCAGGCCGGGGCCAGCTCGCCGTCCAGGACCAGCAGCGCGACCAGATAGGACCGGCCGTCGCCGTGCACCAGCGCCTGCCCGATGAGCGGATGCTCCTTGAGGCGGTTCTCCACCAGCGCGGGCGAGACGTTCTTGCCCGTCGAGGTCACGATCATTTCCTTCTTGCGGTCGGTCAGCCAGAGGAAGCCGTCCTCGTCGACCCGGCCGATGTCACCCGTCGCGAACCAGCCATCGGCGTCGGCCGCCGGCTCCACCGATCCGTCGGCCCGCAGATACCCCTCGCACACCGTGCGGCCCCGGACCTCGATCTCCCCGTCCTCGGCCGTACGCACCTGGACGCCGTCGATCGGACGGCCGACCGAACCCAGCCGGAACGCACCGGGGCCGTTCGCCGTGCACACCCCCGCCGTCTCGGTCAGCCCCCAGGCGTCCATGATCACCACGCCCAGGCCGGCCCAGAACCGCACCACGTCCGGGGGCATCGGCGCGGAGGCGCTCGCCGTCCACACCAGGCGATCGAAGCCGGCCTGCGCCAGCAGCGGATCGAGCACCTCGGCCTTCGCCCTGCCGTACGCCTTCGCCAGCTCCTCGCCAGGGCGCTCGCCCCGCTCCCGGCAGTCGACATACGCCCGGGCGCACTCGCCGGCCGCCGCCACCGCCGCCCGCCGCTCCTCGGGGAGCAGCGCGAGGACGGCCCGCACCGACGCCGCCAGCTTCTCCCACACCCGCGGCACCCCGAAGAACTCCGCCGGACGCAGCTCGCGCGCGGTCCGGGCGACCGCCGCCGGATCCGCGCACAGATAGACGTGCGCGGCCCGGAAGACCGGCAGATAGATGCCCAGCATCCGCTCGGCGATATGCGCGAAGGGGAGATAGCACAGGTGCTCGGCGTGATCGGGCAGCTCCACCACCGCGTCCAGGGCCACCGCGTTGAGCAGCACATTGCGGTGGCTGACCAGCACGCCCTTGGGGTCGCCGGTGGTGCCGGAGGTGTAGACGACGGTCAGGGGGTCGCCCGCCCGCACCTGCCGCCGGCCCTCCTCGAACGCCTCGGGGTCGTACCGCTCGGCGCCCCGCCCGGCCAGCGCCGCGAAGCTCTCATGCCGGCCGTCACCGGCGGCCTGTCCCGGCTCGACGATCACCAGCCGCTCCAGTCGGGTGGCGGCATCGTCGAGCAGCGGCTCCCAGCGCCCGAGCTCGCGGGGGCCTTCCAGGACGGCGAAGCGGGCCCTGCTGTGCCGGGCGATATGGGCGATTTGTTCGGGCGCGGCGGTGCCGTACACCGTCACCGGGATCGCTCCGAGGTGCACCAGGGCGAGGTCGCTGAGCCAGTGCTCGGGGCGGTTGCCCATCATGAGCAGCACGATCTCCCCGCCGCGTACGCCGAGCGAGCGGTATCCGGCGGCCAGCTCCGCGACCCGCCGGCGCGTCTCGGCCCAGCTCAGCGTGTGCCAGCCGGCGCCTTCGGCACGGCGCCAGGAGAGCGCCGGCAGCTCGCCGTGGTCCTCGGCGTTGCGCAACAGCAGTGCGGGGAGGGTGAGTTCGTCGGGTGCACCGGGCATGCGCAGGATCGTGGTCAACGCGGCCTCCTGAGGATGTGGGCCTGTTCTGCGGGCCGAACCGCGGCGCCGACTGCGGACGCGACGCGGTCGGGAAGGTTCCAGAAGGTTTCACAAGAGTGGTGAGACAGCAATACTGTTGAACATGATGGAGTCCGCCACCGGTCTGACCGTCGACGAACTGGCCGCCCGTGCCGGAGTGACGGTCCGCACGATCCGCTTCTACAGCACCCGCGGTCTGCTGCCGCCGCCGGAGCTCGGTCCGCGCCGGGTCGGCCGCTACGGCCCCGACCACCTCTCACGGCTCGCGCTCATCGAGGAACTCCAGCACCAGGGCCTGACGCTCTCCGCGATCGAACGCTATCTGGCGCAGCTGCCGCCCGACCTGAGCGCCCAGGACCTGGCCATCCACCGTGCGCTGGTGGCGAGTTGGGTCCCGGACAAGGCCGAGGACGCCACCCGGGAGCAGCTGGAGCGCCGGGTCGGCCGGCAGCTGACCGAGGAGGACCTGGACCGGCTGGCGGCGATGAGCGTGCTCGTACGGACCGAGGACCCGAAGGTCTTCCGGGTCGATCCCGGTCTGCTGCACCTGGGCACCCGGCTGCTGGACGTGCCGATCGCGCTGGAGACCATCCTCGCGGCGCGCACCGTCGTCATCGAGCACACCCGCTCGGCGGCCCGCGAGCTGAGCCGGCTGTTCAAGGACGAGGTATGGGAGCCGTACCGGGACGGCGGGCCGGACGAGGAGGAGATGGCGCGGATGAAGTCGCTCTCCGCCCATATGCAGCCGATGGTGGTGCAGGCACTGGTCACCGCCTTCCAGCGGTCGATGAAACAGGAGCTGCGGGAGTGGTTCGGCAAGGAGGGCGAGGCGAGCCGGCGGGAGGGCGGTCCGCAGGCACCGCCGGAGTGACGGGGCGGGCCGGCGTGGCCCGCCCCGTGCGCCGTCAGTCGCTGAACTTCTCGCCCTTCTCGGCCTTCTCGACCAGCAGCGGCGAGGGCGCGAACCGGTCGCCGTAGGCCGCCTGCAGTTCGCGGGCGCGGGCCACGAACCCGGGCAGGCCGACGCGTTCCTCCCGCCCCGGACCACCCTGGTATCCGTTGATGTACTGGATCACGCCGCCGGTCCAGCCGGGGAAGCCGATGCCGAAGATGGAGCCGATGTTGGCGTCGGCGACGGAGGTGAGCACGCCCTCCTCGAAGCAGCGGACGGTGTCCAGCGCCTCGGCGAAGAGCATCCGCTCCTGCATGTCGATGAAGGGGATACCGGCCCCCTCCTCGGCGAAGTGCTCGCGCAGTCCGGGCCACAGGCCCGCGCGCCGGCCGTCCTCGCCGTACTCGTAGAAGCCGGCGCCGCCACTGCGACCGGGACGCCCGAACTCGTCGACCATCCGGTCGATGACCTCGTCGGCCGGGTGCGGCTGCCAGGTGCCGCCGGACTCCTCGACCGCCCGCCTGGTCTCCTGGCGGATCTTCCGCGGCAGGGTGAGGGTCAGCTCGTCCATCAGGGACAGCACCTTGGCCGGGTAGCCGGCCTGGGCGGCGGCCTGCTCGACGGAGGCCGGGTCGAGACCCTCGCCGACCATCGCCACGCCCTCGTTGATGAAGTGGCCGATCACACGGGAGGTGAAGAAGCCGCGCGAGTCGTTGACCACGATCGGGGTCTTCTTGATCTGGCGGACCAGGTCGAAGGCGCGGGCCAGCGCCTCGTCGCCGGTCCGCTCACCCTTGATGATCTCCACCAGCGGCATCTTGTCGACCGGCGAGAAGAAGTGCAGCCCGATGAAGTCCTGGTCGCGCTCGACCCCCTCGGCCAGCAGCGTGATGGGCAGCGTGGAGGTGTTGGAGCACAGCAGGGCGTCGGGCGCGACGATGTGCTGGATCTCCTTGAACACCTTGTGCTTGAGACCGACGTCCTCGAAGACCGCCTCGATGACGGCGTCACAGCCCGCGAGGTCGGCCGGCTCCGCGGTGGGCGTGATGCGTGCCAGCAGCTCGTCGCGCTGCCGCTCGGTCGTACGGCCCCGGGAGAGCGCCTTGGCGAGCAGCCCCTCCGCGTACGCCTTGCCCTTCTCGGCCGCCTCCAGGGAGACGTCCTTGAGGACGACCTGCATCCCGGCCCTGGCGCAGGAGTACGCGATGCCCGCGCCCATCATGCCGGCGCCGAGGACCGCGACCTTCTCCACCTTGCGGGGCGCGATGTCCTTGGGCCGGTTGGCGCCCGAGTTGACGGCCTGCAGGTCGAAGAAGAAGGCCTGGATCATGTTCTTGGAGATCTGGCCGGTCACCAGCTCGACGAAGTACCGCGCCTCGATGGTCTGCGCGGTCTCGAAGTCGACCTGGGAACCCTCCACGGCCGCGGCGAGGATGTTGCGCGGGGCGGGGTACGGCGCGCCGCCCAGCTGCTTCTTGAGGTTCGCGGGGAACGCCGGGAGGTTGGCCGCGAACTTCGGCTGGGCGGGCGTGCCGCCGGGGATGCGGTAGCCCTTGACGTCCCAGGGCTGCTGGGACTCGGGGTGCTCCTCGACGAAGGCGCGGGCCTTGGCGAGCAGTTCCTCGGGGGTGGCCGCGACCTCGTGGATCAGCCCGGCTTCCTTGGCGCGGGTGGCGTTGTACTGCGTGCCCTGCAGCAGCACCTTCAGCAGCGCGTCGGCGATGCCGAGCAGCCGGACCGTACGGGTGACGCCGCCGCCGGCCGGCAGCAGGCCGAGGGTGACCTCGGGCAGACCGATCTTGGTGCCGGGGGTGTCGAGGGCGATGCGGTGGTGGCAGGCGAGCGCGATCTCGTAGCCGCCGCCCAGCGCCGCGCCGTTGATGGCGGCGACGACGGGCTTGCCGAGCGTCTCGATACGGCGCAGATCGCGCTTGATGCCGTTGCCCGCCTCGAAGGCCTGCTGCGCCTGGGCGGGCGTGACGGCGATCAGGTCGCGCAGGTCGCCGCCGGCGAAGAAGGTCTTCTTCGCGGACGTGAAGATGATGCCGCGGATGCTGTCCTTCTCGGCCTCCAGGCGGTCGGCGACCGCGGTGAGGGAGGCCTTGAAGGCGTTGTTCATGGTGTTGGCGGACTGGTCGGGGTCGTCCAGGACCAGCGTGACGATGCCGGTCTCGTCCTGTTCCCAGCGGATGGTCGACAAAGCGGCGGATTCACTCATGGTGCGTACTCCGTAGTGGGGTGGGACGAGGGGTCAGAGGCGCTCGATGACGGTGGCGACGCCCATGCCGCCGCCGACGCAGAGGGTGGCCAGGCCGTAGCGCTTGTCCTGCCGCTCCAGCTCGTCGATCAGGGTGCCCAGGATCATCGCGCCGGTGGCGCCGAGGGGGTGGCCCAGGGCGATGGCGCCGCCGTTGACGTTGACCTTGTCCAGGCTGAGGCCCATGTCCTTGACGAAGCGCAGCACCACGGCGGCGAAGGCCTCGTTGATCTCGACCAGGTCGATGTCGTCGACGGTCAGGCCGGCCTTGGCCAGGGCCTTGCGGCTGGCGGGTGCGGGGCCGGTGAGCATGATCGTCGGCTCGGAGCCGGAGACCGCGGCGGAGATGATGCGGGCCCGGGGAGTCAGGCCGTAGCGCTCGCCGACCTCCTTGGAGCCGATGGCGACCAGGGCCGCGCCGTCCACGATGCCGGAGGAGTTGCCGGCGTGGTGGACATGGTCGATCTTCTCGACCCAGTGGTACTTCTGCAGGGCGACGGCGTCGAAGCCGCCGGCGTCGCCGATGGCGGCGAAGGACGGCTTGAGGCCGGCGAGCGAGTCGGCGGTGGTGCCGGGGCGGATGTGCTCGTCGTGGTCGAGGACGATCAGGCCGTTGCGGTCGCGCACCGGGACGACGGAGCGCTCGAAGCGGCCGTCCTTCCAGGCCTCGGCGGCGCGCTCCTGCGACAGCGCGGCGAACTCGTCGACATCGCGCCGGCCGTAGCCCTCGATGGTGGCGATGAGGTCGGCGCTGATGCCCTGGGGGACGAAGCCGGTGTCGAAGTTGGTCATCGGGTCGGCGAACCAGGCGCCGCCGTCGGAGGCCATCGGGACCCGCGACATGGACTCCACGCCGCCGGCCAGAACCAGGTCCTCCCAGCCCGAACGCACCTTGGCCGCGGCCATGTTGACGGCCTCCAGACCGGAGGCACAGAAGCGGTTCTCCTGGACGCCGGCGACGGTGTCGGGCAGTCCGGCGGCGATCGCGGCGATCCGGGCGATGTCGGAGCCCTGGTCGCCGACCGGTCCGACGACGCCGAGCACGATGTCGTCGATGGCGGCCGGGTCGAGTCCGGGGAAGCGGCGGCGCACTTCGTGGATCAGGCCGACGACCAGGTCGATCGGCTTGGTGCCGTGCAGTGCGCCATTGGCCTTGCCGCGGCCGCGCGGGGTGCGGATCGCGTCGTAAACATACGCTTCGGTACTCACTGGGTAAGCGCCTTTCGGGAGGACACAGCGGGAGGTCACAGCAGGAGGGTCAGCCGAGCAGGGAGCGACCGATGATCTCCTTCATGATCTCGGTCGTCCCGCCGTAGATGGTCTGGATGCGGCCGTCGGTGAAGGCCTTGGCGACGCGGTACTCGGTCATATAGCCGTATCCGCCGTGGAGTTGGAGACAGCGGTCGGCAACGCGCTTCTGGAGTTCGGTGGCCCACCACTTGGCCATGGAGGCGTGCACGGCATCGAGCGTGCCGTCCGAGTGATCGGCGATGCAGCGGTCGAGGAAGGCGCGGGTGACGGCGCACTCCGTGGCCATCTCGGCGATTTCGAAGCGGATGTGCTGGAGCTTGGCCAGCGGCCGGCCGAACGCCTCGCGTTCCTTGACGTACTGCGTGGTGATCTCCAGCAGATGCTCGGCGCCGGCGATCCCGGCGACGGCTATGCCCATGCGCTCCTGCGCGAGGTTGGTCATCAGGTGGACGAACGCGCCGTTCAGCTCACCGAGCAGGTTCTCCTTGGGTACCCGTACGTCGTCAAAGAACAGCTCGGCGGTGTCCTGGGACTTCTGGCCGATCTTGTCGAGGTTGCGGCCGCGCTCGAAACCGTCCATGCCGCGCTCGACGACGAGCAGCGACAGCCCGTGGGCACCGCCCTCCGGCGTGGTCTTGGCGACGACGATGACGAGGTCGGCGAGGATGCCGTTGGAGATGAAGGTCTTGGACCCGTTCAGCAGCCAGTGGTCGCCCCGGTCCTCGGCGGTGGTGCGGATGCCCTGCAGGTCGGAGCCGGCACCGGGCTCGGTCATGGCGATGGCGGTGATGATCTCGCCGCTGCAGAAGCCGGGCAGCCAGCGGCGCTTCTGCTCGTCGGTGGCGAGGGAGGTCAGATAGGGGCCGATGATGTCGTTGTGCAGCCCCAGCGCGAGCCCGGCGGCCCCGGCGCGGGTGAACTCCTCGGCGAGGACGGCGCTGTAGCGGAAGTCGGCGTTGCCCCCGCCGCCGTACTCCTCGGGCACCGCCAGGCCCAGCAGCCCCTGCCGCCCGGCCGCCCGCCAGGCGTCCCGGCTGACGATGCCGTCCTTCTCCCACTGCTCGTAATACGGCGTCACCTCCTTGGCGAGGAAGGTGCGCACGGTCTCGCGGAAGGCCTCGTGCTCGGCGGTGAAGAGGCGGCGCTTCATCTGGGCGTTCATCTCTGCGGGCCCTCCTCAGAGCCAGTTCCTGACGGTTCGGTCGGCTTGGCGGGCTGTGGTCCCACCGGGTGGACGTCGAGCCTCGTCACGCCGTCGTCCCGGAGCGCCGTGGTCCGCTCGCGGACGTATCCGGGGTGCCGGCCCGGCCGGCCGGCGGCGGGGCGAGGAGGCTGGGGGCCTGCCAGTCGCGGGCGACTCCTTCGGTGTCCGCGCCGGGCCGGGCGGGCGGTCTGCGTACCGTGCCCGGGGTGTGCGAGAAGCGGGGCGCCGGTGCGGGCTGGGTGATCCCGCCGTGGTCGACGAAGGTGCCGCGGGCGGCGAGGTGCGGATGCTGCGGGGCCTCGCGCAGCGAGAGCACGGGCGCCACGCAGGCGTCGGACTCCTGGAAGACCGCGGTCCACTCCTGCCGCGTACGGGTCTTGAAGCGGGCGGCGATGGCGGTGCGCAGCTCGCCCCAGGCGGCGAGGTCGTCCCGGCCGGGTGCCTCCTGCTCGATCCCCAACAGCCGGATGAACTCGCCGTAGAACCGCTGCTCCAGCGCACCGACCGCCATATAGCCGCCGTCGGCGGTTTCGTAGGCGCCGTAGAAGGGCGTCCCGCCGTCCAGGAGGTTCGCACCGCGCCGGTCCTGCCAGCCGCCGGCCGCCAGCATGCCGTGGATCATGGCCGTCAGATGGGCCGTGCCGTCGACGATCGCGGCGTCCACGACCTGGCCCTTTCCGCCGTCGGAGCGGGCGTGCTGCAGGGCGGCGAGGACACCGATGACGAGGTAGAGCGAGCCGCCCGCGTAGTCGCCGAGGAGGTTGGCGGGGATGGCGGGCGGGCCGTCGGGCGGGCCGATCATGCCCAGGGCGCCGGTGATGGCGATATAGCCGATGTCGTGTCCCGCGGTGTCGGCCAGCGGGCCCTGCTGTCCCCAGCCGGTCATCCGTCCGTAGACCAGCCGGGGGTTGCGCGCGAGGCACTCCTGAGGGCCCACGCCGAGCCGCTCGGCCACTCCGGGGCGGTACCCCTCCACCAGCACATCGGCGCGCTCGGCCAGCTCCAGTACCTGCGCCACTCCCTCGGGTGTCTTCAGGTCCACCAGCACCGAGCGCTTGTTGCGGTTGGTGACGTCGTACGCCGGATCGATGCGCAGGCCCGCACCTCCCGGCCGGTCGACGCGGACGACGTCGGCGCCGAGGTCGGCCAGCAGCATGGCCGCGAACGGGCCGGGGCCGATGCCCGCGAGTTCGACCACCCGCACCCCGCTCAGCGGGCCGTTGTCCGGCTCTGTCATCGCGCCCCATGCCCTTCCGCACTGTGACACTTCTGATGTAACACTCGTGATGTTAAGAACGTGTTCCACTTTCCACAAGCCCCCGCACCAAGTGGTACGCGCCAAAAAGGCCCGCGCCGGCGATGCTCAACTGCCATCGCCGCCACGGGCCTTTGCGCGCCTACTGCCGCTGCGCCGCTATCCCCCGTCGAGCCCGGCGATGAGCTTCGCCGGGGCTATGCCGCGCAAGGGCTCCGCGGCCCCGTCGCAGAGCATCCCGGCGAGCCCGAGCCCGATTCCGGGCCCGATTCCGAGTCCGAGCACGCGCTCCCGCGCCGCCGCCGGATCCGCCGCCTTCGCCATGCGCTCCTCCACGTCCGTTCCCCCGTTCGGCACCGCGCCTGTCGCGCGCGGGCCGACCCACGCATCCCACGCTAACGGCGAGCACTGACAACGGCCCGCGCAGCGCCGGACACCCGGCCGACGGAGGGACGAACGGCGTCAGGCCGAGTCGTTCGACACCTCCCCGGCGGCGGAACCGTCCGGCGCCCCCGGCACGACGGCCTTCGCTTCGTCGGCCTCCGGCACGAGGTGATCATCGGGTGCCTGACGGTCCACCAGCCTTCCGAGGCGCTGGGGGACGTTGCCGCCCACCAGGAGGATGACGACGAGCGTCAGCCCGAAGGTGAGCACGGCGAGCGCCTGCCCCAGGGGCATGCCCTCGGCCAGATGGGCGCCGAGAACGGGGGCGACCGCTCCGCCCAGCGCCCCGACGTTGTAGACGAAGCCCAGCGACGCGGCGCGGCGCGCGGTCGGGAAGTGGCCGGCGAGGTACTTCGGCAGGATGCCGGAGATGCCCTGGCTGAGCGCGAGCAGCACGAACAGCAGCACGCCGAGCGCCGGCAGGCTGTCGTGCACCGCGAAGACCGGGAAGACGAAGGCGAGCGAGGCCAGCAGTGTGCCCGCATAGGCGCGCCGGGTGCCGCACCGGTCACCGACGAAGCCGGCCAGCCAGCAGCCCGCCATGGTGCCGAAGCCGGCGTAGAACATCACGTCGGTGACCTGGTCGGGGCGGTATCCGAGGCCGGTCTTGAGGTAGGTGGGCAGCAGGGCCTGGATGGGCCAGCTGTAGAGGAAGGCGCAGAACACCGTCGCCGTCAGGGACACGTACAGCAGCCATCCCCGGCGGCCGCCGAGCTGCGCGGCGAAGGCGATCAGGCAGAGCGTCGCGACGCCCGCCAGCCAGGGGCGCGCCCCCGCCCCGACGGGTGTGAAGACGCAGAACAGCGCGACCGAGGCACCCGCCGCGAGGGCCGCGTTGGCCCACGACCGGATGCGGCCGGTGAACAACGGCCGGAACGGGTTCGGACGCTCCTGCGCCGAGCGTCCCGTAGTGGCACCGATCTCCCTCTTCCAGTCCCCGGCCTCCGGCAGCGACCGGCGCACCCACAGGGCGACGAGGACGGGCAGCACGCCGATCCAGAACATCCAGCGCCAGCCCCAGTGGGGAACCACCCACTGGTACAGCTCGGCCGCGAGGACGGTCCCGCCCGCGTAGCCGGAGATCAGGAACCCGGAGGCGCGGTTGCGCCATCGGGTGGGCCAGCTCTCCAGCACATAGGTCACGCTGGCGCTGTACTCCCCCGCCATGCCCAGGCCGATCACCAGCCGGGCGACGAACAGGCTGGTGTATCCCCAGGCGAACCCGCAGGCGAAGGTGCCGAGCGAGTAGAGCAGGATGCTGGCGATCATGGCGGTCCTGCGGCCGTGGCGGTCGCCCAGCGCCCCCAGGACGGCACCGCCCAGCCATCGGGTGATGAAGGCCCCCGAAATCAGCGAGGCGGCGGTGGCGGTGCTCAGACGGAAGTCCTCGGCGATCTCGGTCAGCACCAGGGTGATGAGCACGAAGTCGAAACCGTCGAGGAGGTAGCCGATCCAGGCGCCGGCCATCGCCTTCCACTGCCGCGGGGTGACCTCCCGGTACCAGCTCCGTGCGTTGTCCGGTGTCTCCATGGGGCGCTTGGTCACGGCAAATCGGCCTCCTCCAGCAGTCGTGCAACGACCGAAGAGCAGCCACCGCAGGCGGCGACGAGCGCACCACACCGGCGAACCATGACCGGCGATCCAGACATGGGACGTCCCATGTCATCGACGCTCACGGCGAATCTGGCGCGACCACGACGCCCTGTCAAGACCGCACGCCGGCCCCTGCCCGCCACCGGAGGACCAAGGCGGCGGAGGGGGCCAATGGGTGGTACCGGACCGATCGTTGACGCGTCGACGGCAACTGCCTAGGGTCCCGGACACCATGTCAACAGGGCGGTCGAGAGGATGCGGGATGCGACGGCAGGACACCTCCGGACGGGCGTATGACCTCGTTCTCTACGGCGCGACCGGCTTCACCGGCGCACTCACCGCCGCGTATCTGGCCGGGCACGCCCCCAAGAACTGCCGCTGGGCGCTGGCCGGACGCAACCTCGCCAAACTGGAGCAACTGCGCGACCGGCTGGCGGAGATCGACCCGGCCTGCTCCGACCTGCCGCTGCTGCGGGCCGACAGCGGCGACCCGGACGCCCTGCGCGCCCTCGCCGCCGGCACCCGGGTGCTGGCCACGACGGTCGGCCCGTATCTGATCCACGGCGAAGGGCTGGTCGCCGCCTGCGCGGCCGCCGGCACCGACTATCTCGACCTGTGCGGAGAGCCCGAGTTCATCGACCGGATGTATGTGCGGCACGATGCGGCGGCCCGCGCCTCGGGCGCCCGCCTGGTCCACGCCAGCGGGTTCGACTCCGTTCCGCACGACCTGGGAGTGCACTACACGGTGGGTCTGCTCCCTGAGGGCGTCCCGCTGCGCATCGACGGCTTCGTACGCACCAACGCCACGTTCTCCGGCGGCACGCTGTCCTCCACGCTGACCGCCGTGTCGCGCCCGGTCGCGATGGCGCGGGCCGCCCGCGCCAGGCAGCGGGTCGAGCCGCGACCGGCCGGGCGCACGGTCCGGGCGCCTTTCGGGGCGCCGGTCAAGAGCGCCGAGACGGGAACCTGGGGTGTGCCGCTGCCGACCCTCGACCCGCAGGTCATCGCCCGCTCGGCCGCCGCGCTGGACCGCTACGGGCCCGACTTCCGCTACCGCCACTACGCCGGCGTACGGCGGCTGCCGATCGCCGTCGGCGGGGCACTGGGAATGGGCGCCCTGTGCGCGCTCGCGCAGCTGCCGCCCGCACGGCGCTGGCTGTCGGGCCGTCTGGAGCCGGGCGACGGTCCGAGCCCGGAGCGCCGCGCGCGCAGCTGGTTCACGGTGCGCTTCGTCGCCTCCGGCGGCGGCGAGCGCCTGATCACCGAGGTGTCGGGCGGTGACCCCGGCTACGACGAGACGGCGAAGATGCTCGCCGAATCGGCGCTGAGCCTGGCCTTCGACGAACTCCCGGAGACCGCGGGCCAGGTGACGACCGCGGTGGCCATGGGGGACGCGCTGACGACCCGCCTCCAGAAGGCGGGCCTCACGTTCCGCGTGGTCCAGGAGCGATGACCCGGCGCCCGAGCCCGGCAGCGCCGTCGTCAGGCGCCGGCCAGCGCCCTGCGGCACAGTGCGTCGGCGGCCCGGGTCGTCTCCGGGAGCCGGTATGCCGCCGCCAGCCGGAGCGTGTGCGCGCAGGCCCGGTCGAGGTCCACGCGGTGCCCCACGGAGACGAAGACCGGTTTGACGCCCTTTTGGGTGCGCAGGGCACGTCCGACCTCCTCGTCGCCATCCAGGAGCGGAGAGGTCGTGCCGCGCTCGGGCCCCGGAGGCTCGTACCGGAAGGTGAAGGGATTCTTGGCCACACCGATCGTGGGCAGCCCGGTCAGCACGCCCAAGTGGCTGGCGAGCCCGAAGCGGCGCGGATGCGCCAGCCCGTATCCATCGCACACCACGAGGTCGGGAACCCGGGCGAGGCCGGCGAGGGCGTCGAGCACGGTCGGGATCTCGCGGAATGCCAGCAGCCCCGGGATGTACGGGAAGGAGACCTGCCCGACGGCGGTGGCCTCGTCGACGACGGCGAGGGTATGGGCGTCCAGCGCGACGGCGGCCGCGGCGACCACGTTGCGCTCGTCGTCGTAGGCGACGTCCACCCCGACCACGGTCCCCTCGAAGCCCGGCTCGGGCCCGGACTCGTCGAGCCGTACGTGGGACCGCAACCGGTCCTGGACCGCGCGTGCCTGGGCCTCGTCGGTCGGCCAGTGCCGCCGTTCCTCGTCGCAGGAGATCGTTCGGGAAGTGTCCATGGTGTCCGCCACGCTACCGAACGGCCGATCGAGCGATGATCGGGCCGATGCCCTGTCAGTGGGGCTCGGTACCGTGATGAGTGTGCACCCGGCGGGCTGCCCCGGCTGATCGTGTACCGGGCCGGTACCGAGCCCGCCCGGACCGAGCCCGGCCGGTGCTGACGCCATGGACGTGCACGCTCCTTCCCTGCCGCCCCCTCACCCGTCCGCCCGGAGACCACCGGAGGCCCCTATGTCCGACGCTCTCCACGAACTCGATGCCATCGACCTCGCCGCGCGGTTACACCGTCGCGAGATCTCCGCCCGGGAGGTGGTGCAGGCTCATCTGGACCGCATCGCGCGGGTCAACCCGTCCGTCAACGCCATCGTCACCCTCGACCCCGAGGGCGCACTCGCCGCCGCGGCGCACGCCGACGAACGCCTCGCCCGGGGCGCCGCCACCCCACCCCTGCACGGGCTGCCGATCGCGTTCAAGGACACCCATCTCACCCGCGGTATGCGCACCACCTTCGGTTCACCGCTCTTCGCCGACCACATCCCCGACGAGGACGACCTGGTGATCGGCCGGCTGCAGCGGGCCGGCGCCATCCGCCTGGGCAAGACCAACGTCCCCGAATTCGCCGCCGGTTCGCACACCTTCAACCCGGTCTTCGGCACCACCCGCAATCCGTACGACACCACGCGCTCGGCGGGCGGCAGCAGTGGCGGCGCCGCCGCGGCGCTCGCGACCGGGATGCAGCCGCTCGCCGACGGCAGCGACATGGGCGGCTCGCTGCGCAACCCCGCGTCCTTCTGCAACGTGGTCGGTCTGCGGCCGACGCCGGGCCGCGTCCCACCGCACCCGGGCGGCAACCTCTGGGACACCCTGGCGGTCCCCGGCCCCATGGGGCGGACCGTCGCCGACACCGCGCTGCTGCTGTCGGCGATGGCCGGGCCGGATCCGCGCTGCCCCATCAGCCTGGAGACCCCCGGCGACGCCTTCCGGGTCCCGCTCGGCCGCGATCTGCGCGGCCTGCGCGTGGCGTGGGCACCCGACCTCGGCGGACACGCACCGGCCGATCCGGATGTCCTCGCCGTTCTGGAGCCCGCACTGAGCGTCCTGGAGGAGCTCGGCTGCCATGTCGACCCGGCCTGCCCGGACCTCACCGGCGCCGACGAGGCCTTCCGTACGCTGCGGGCGCACAGCTTCGACCTGGCGTTCGGCGATCTGCTCGACTCCGACCGGCAGTCCCTCAAGCCCAGCCTCGTCTGGAACATCGAGCAGGGCCGCCGCCTGAGCGCGGCCGATCTCAAGGCCGCCACCGCGACCCGCAGCCGGCTGCACCTCGACGTGGTCGGTTTCTTCTCCCGGTACGACCTCCTCCTGGCCCCGGTCAGCCAGGTCACGCCGTTCGACGCGGAGCTGGAGTATCCGAGGGAGGTCGCGGGCCGCCCCACCCACACGTATCTGGACTGGATGCGGTCCGCCTACCTGATCTCCGTCCTCGGTGTGCCCGCCCTCTCGGTCCCCGCGGGGTTCACTCCCGGTGGTCTGCCGGTGGGGCTGCAGTTCATCGGTGCGCCGCGCGCCGATCTCGCCGTCCTCCAGGCCGGCCATGCCTACGAGCAGGCGACAGGGCACGCCCGGCGCCGCCCCGAACCGCCCATATCCTGATCCGCCGCGGCCCGCCGGTCCGCCCCCGGGCCGCCGCGAGCCTCCGTCCGCCCGGCCTCACACACGTTCCGGCCTGCGTCTTGACGGTCGGGAGGGCGCGCGGCCGGCGAGCGGGGCCTGCTCTATATTGCAGCCATGTTCGTATTGGAACTGACCTACACCGCGCCCCTCGAACGCGTCGACGCCGCCCTTCCGGAGCATGTGGAGTGGCTGCAGAAGGAGTACGCCGCCGGGCACTTCATCGCGGCCGGCCGCAAGGTCCCGCGTGACGGGGGCGTGATCCTGGCCGCCGGGATGGACCGGGCGGCCGTGGAGCGGATCGTGGCCGAGGACCCGTTCACCCTCGCCGGGGTGTGCGAGTACCGGATCACCGAGTTCGTGGCGACGACGACCGCACCGGCACTGGAGACGTACCGGGAGCAGCTGCCTTCCTAGGGGGTGTCCGGGGGGGGCGGCGAGGCCGGACCCGCGACGCCCGGCACGGCACCTCGTGCCCGGGCGCCGGTCTACGACGAGGTGGTCGTCGATGCCGGTGACGTACCGAGTGGGCCGGGGCTCGCCTCACCCGGCTCGGGCGCCTCGGGCCACCGCCCCCCGTTGCGCCAGTAGCCCTGGATCTCCTCCAGTTGGCGTCCCTTGGTCTCGGGCGCCGTGGCGGAAGCGAAGACCAGGGCGGCGAGGGCGAGGGCTCCGAGGCCCGCGAACGTCCGGGCCGCGCCGGCCCAGGCCATCAGCGACGGGAAGAACTGGGCGATCAGGAGGTTGGCGACCAGGTCGGCGGTGAGCATCACCGACGCCCCGGTGGAGCGCAGTTGGGCAGGGAACGCCTCGCTCGCATAGACCCAGATCAGCGATCCGAAGCCGAAGTTGAAGGCCGCGGTGAACAGGAGGATGGCGCCGAAGCCGATCCAGGTCGTGGCGCCGCGCAGATCCCCCGTCCCGAAGACCGCGGTCAGCACTGCGAGCATCATGACCATCGTGCTGATGCCGCAGAGCAGCACCGCGCGGCGGCCGAGCCGGTCGATGACGAGGATGGCGAGAACCGTCGCAGCCAGCGAGGCGAGCTGCACGAAGGACGGCAGCAGGAAGTTCTGGCCGTCGCCCGTGAAGCCCATCTCCTCGAAGATCTGCGGGCTGTAGTAGGTCACGGCGTTGATGCCGGTGATCTGGCAGAAGAAGCCGAGGCCGACGACGAAGAACGCCGCTCGGGCGTACGGCTTGCGCAGCAGCGAGCCTGCCGATCCGCCGCTCTCCTCGGCGAGCGCGGCACTCACGGCCGCGACCTCCGCGCGCGGGTCGACGTCCGGATCGGTCGTCGCCATGACCTCGACGGCTCGCTCCGTGCGCCCCTTGAGGACGTACCAGCGCGGGGTGTCCGGCAGCCGGAGCAACGGGATCAGGACGAGCGCCGCGGGGATCGCCGACAGGCCGAGCATCCAGCGCCAGTGGCCGCCGCCGGACAGGCCCCAGTTGACGAAGTACGTGATGACGATGCCGGCGACCGTGGCCACCTGATAGGCGGCGACGGAGGCGCCCCGGATCCGGGCCGGCGTCGATTCGGCGACATAGAGCGGGGCGGCGACGATCGAGATGCCGATGGCGACGCCCAGCAGGAACCGGACGATGTCCAGCACGACGACGTTGGGCGCGAGGGCGGAGAAGGCGACGAACACGGCGTAGGAGCTCGCGACGATCAGCATCGCGGCCCTGCGTCCCAGGGCGTCCGCGAGCTTGCCGCCGATCAGGGCGCCCACGATGGAGCCGAACACCAGGATGCTGTTGACCAGGCCTTTCTCGACCTCGGTGAGGTGGAAGTCCCGGCTCAGGAACACCAGGGCACCGGAGATGCTGCCGGTGTCGTAGCCGTAGATGACGCCGACGACGGCGCCGGTGAGCGCGAACATCCTGCCGCTGCGGCGTGCGGCCCGGGAGGACGGTGGCGGGGGCGTCGCGGAGAGCGTGGCAATGGACATGCGAAGTCCTTTGTACGGCGGAGCGGTCTACTGCATGACCGACCGATCTGCGTGAGCGCATGAGTGCGTGACTGCTTGATTGATCTTGCGAATATCCAGCCTCTTTCACGCAGCTGTCAACAGCCAACTTCTACCCCACCACCCGCCGCCCACCTCCACATCCACCGCGTTCACCCCTCCCAACATCCCTCTCCACACCTCTCCCAGCACCCCTGCATCGCCCCGACCAGCGCCGACCCACCACCCCTCCCTCTGGCGCATCCACCCATACGAGGGATGGATCCCGAGCAAGATTCTGCGTACAGTCGATTGCAACGAAGCCAAAAGTTGCAGTTTCACGCAGCATCGCTGCATCGCAGCACAGGATGATCCAGATCCTTTTACGCATCACGGGAGGGTGGCCATGAACGACACCTCGTACATGGAGCAGGAGCTGCACAGCCAGCCGGAGACCTGGCAGGAGGCCGCGCGGATCGGAGCGGCGGTCGGCACACTGCCCGCGGCCGGGCAGCGGGTCGCCGTGATCGGCTGCGGCACTTCATGGTTCATGGCGCAGTCGTACGCGGCGCTGCGCGAGGGGGCGGGGCTCGGCGTGACGGATCCCTTCGCCGCCTCGGAGGCGTTCCTCGGCGGCGACCGCGGCTATGACGCGGTGGTGGCGATCACCCGCTCGGGCACCACGACCGAGGTGCTGCGCGTGCTCGACGCGGTCAAGGGGCGCATCCCGACGGTGACGATCATCGGCGACCCCGAGACGCCGGCGACGGCGATCTCCGACGAGACGGTCGCGCTGCCCTTCGCCGACGAGAAGTCGGTGGTGCAGACCCGCTTCGCGACGACGGCGCTCACACTGCTGCGCGCCCACCTGGGTGAGGACGTCTCGCAGGCGGTGTCCGACGCCCGGGAAGCGTTGGCCGCGCCGCTGGACAAGGAGTGGGTGGACGCCGAGCAGTTCTCGTTCCTCGGCACCGGCTGGACCTTTGGCCTCGCCAATGAGGCGGCGCTCAAGATGCGGGAGGCATCGCAGAGTTGGACGGAGTCCTACCCCGCGATGGAGTACCGCCACGGCCCGATCGCGATAGCCGCCCCCGGCCGGGTGACCTGGCTGTTCGGCCGGGCACCGGAGGGGCTGGAGGCCGATGTGGCGCGGACCGGTGCGCGCTTTGTGTGCCATGCCCGCGATCCGCTGGCCGATCTTGTGCTGGTTCAGCGGGTCGCGCTGGAACGGGCCCGAGCCCGCGGCCTGGACCCGGACAACCCGCGCAGCCTGACCCGTTCGGTGATGCTCGAGGCACCAGCCGCCTCCTAGGGCCTGTCTGGCCCCTGGCCTATCGGACAGGGCTAGCCATCGCCTGTGCCCCGCACTCCAATCCACCCCGCACGCAAGGGAGTCAGCGCGCCATGCCCCTCGTTCCCACCTCATCCATCGTCGACGCCGCGCGTGAGGCCCAGGTCGGCGCGGCGGCCTTCAACGTCATCCATCTGGAAACCGCCGAGGCGCTGGTCACCGCCGCCGAGCACACCGGCATCCCACTGATCCTGCAGATCAGCGAGAACTGCATCCGCTACCACGGCAGTCTGCTGCCGATCACCCGCGCCACCCTCGCTCTCGCCGAGGGCTCCAGCGCCCGGATCGCGGTACACCTCGACCACATCACCGATGCGGACCTGGTCCGCCAAGGCATCAGGGCCGGAGTGGGGTCGGTCATGGTGGACGCCTCCGCGCTCCCGTACGAGGAGAACGTCGCCACCACCGCTGAACTCACCGCCTGGTGCCACGAGCGGGGCGCCTATGTCGAGGCGGAGCTCGGCGAGGTCGGCGGCAAGGACGGCGTGCACGCACCGGGAGTGCGCACGAACCCGGACGAGGCCCTGGCCTTCGTCCGTGCCACCGGTGTGGATGCCCTCGCGGTGGCCGTCGGCTCGTCGCATGCCATGCACGAGCGTACGGCGGTGCTGGACAAGGACCTCATCAGGGCGCTGCACGCCGCCCTGCCGGTGCCGTTGGTGCTCCATGGCTCTTCCGGAGTGCCGGACGAGGAGCTGCGCCGCGCCATCGCCGCCGGAATGACGAAGATCAATATCTCCACTCATCTGGTATCCGTCTTCACCCACTCGATACGCCGAACCCTGGGCGCGGATCCGTCGCTGGTGGATTCCCGGAAGTATGTGAAACCGGCCCGCGAGGCAGTGGCCGAGGAAGCCGCGAGGCTGCTGGGCGTGCTGGGCACTCCGACGACGGTTCCGGTCCAGTACGCGGCCCAGGCGCCGGCTCGGGGGTGAGCAGGCGGCCGCCCCAGAGCGGGGCGCCCACTGGGCGTCACAGTGGCCGAGGGAAACGAATTAGGCTCGCGCCATGAAGCGCCATGAACGGATGAACGCACTGCTCGAGCTGCTCGGGGACCGGGGTCGGGTAGACGTCGAGGAGGCGGCGACCGCTCTGGAGGTCTCGGCAGCCACGATGCGGCGCGACATGGACGCCCTCGCCGAGCAGCAGTTGCTGACCCGCACACGGGGCGGGGCGGTGCTCAGCTCGGTGGCGTACGACCTGCCGATCCGCTACAAGCACGCGCACCGGTCGGAGGAGAAGGAGGCGGTGGCGAGGGCCGCGGCCAAGCTGGTCGAGCGGGGCGACGTGGTCGGCCTGAGCGGTGGCACGACGACCACGGCGATCGCCCGGGTACTGGCCACCCGTCCGGACTTCGCCGAAGCGGGACCGCAGCCGCATCTGACCATCGTCACCAACTCCCTCAACATCGCCAACGAGCTGGCCGTGCGGCCGCAGATCAAGATCGTGCTCACGGGCGGGGTGGCGCACTCGCGGTCGTTCGAACTCGTCGGCCCGTTCAGCGAATTGGTACTGCAGCAGATCTCGATCGACATCGCGTTCATCGGGGCGAACGGAATGGACCCGCTGATGGGGGCCACGGTGCACGATGAGGCGGAGGCCCGGGTCAACCGCCTGATGGCCGAGCGTGCCCGGCGCGCCGTCGTCGTCGCGGACTCGTCGAAGATCGGCGAGCGCTGTTTCGCCCGGGTCGGCGATGCGGATGTCTTCGACACCTTCATCACCGACGGCGGCGCGAAGGAGGCAACCCGTCGCGAGTTCGCCGACCGGGGGCTGAGGGTGGTGACGGCACGTCCGTCTGCCGGCGAATGAGGCTCCGGCCCGTTGGAGACCTCGGGTCGACGGCAGGCGGCCCGCCGTCCCGGCTGGCGCGACCGGCCCGGCTGGCGCGACCGTCCCGGCTGGCGCGACCGTCCCGGCTGGCGCGACCGTCCCGGCTGGCGTTGGACTAGCTGCGCATCGATGAGATGGAGCCGCGGCCGGGCGGCGTGTCACCGTGCCGCCACGTGCGGGCCCCGCGGCGCGACCCGGCCCGGACGCGGAGACAAGTTGCGGTGGCGGACGGTGACGGCACCCCGGCAGGGTGCGACCGAGCACCTAGCCGTTTGCCCCGTTTCCATGCGTTTCGCTACCGTCCCACCCGGTATCGAAAAGGTCGCTCTTGTGTCGCATCTGTGTCCCCGTGTGGCACCCGGGGCTGATTTTGCGGTGCGGGTGTGGACAATGGGGAATGAACGTGCGAACCCAGTACGGGTTTCGCAGGGGGAGTCTGAGTCTGAGTTTCTCTCGGGGGAGATGACGTGCGGAAGTTTCTGGCCATAGCGCTGGCAGCAGTGGCATGCAGCGCCTCACTGACACTGACCACCGCCGCGGAAGCGGCAGCCGCCGGCCATCCGCCGCGGTGCGTCAAGGTGCGCAAGTACTTCGACAAGGACGGTCAGCGGTACGTACGCCTGGCGAATCTGTGCGCCCTGCGCACCTCGTGCTTCACCGTCGTCATCCCCCACCACAAGGACCCACGCGGCCGCCTCTCCGGGGGTACGACGAAGAACGTCCGCTACGGCAAGACGGCGACGACGCCGCGGGCGCTGTACGTGAAGAACGTCTCCTGCTGAACGGCCTCAGCGTCATGCGCCGGCCGAGCCCGGGGGCCGGAGAGCGCGCCGCCGCGGCTCGGGCCGTCGCCCCTCGCCCGACCGGCTGATCATTCGCGTAAGGCAATGCCGTCCAGCACCATCGACAGGTACTGGCGGGCGATCTCCTCGGGGCTGTGCAGCCCGCCCGGCCGGTACCAGGAGGCGGCCACCCAGACGGTGTCGCGGACGAACCGGTACGTCAGCCGGATGTCGAGGTCGGCGCGGAAGACCCCGTCGGCCACTCCCCGCTCCAGCGTGCCCAGCCAGGCCTTTTCGAATTTCCGCTGGGAGTCGGCGAGGTAGCCGAAGCGGGGCTGACCAGCGAGGTGCTTGGCCTCCTTCTGGTAGATCGCGACGGCCGCGCGGTGCCGGTCGATCTCCCGGAAGGACTCGGTGACCAGCGCCTCGATCGTCTCCCGCGGTCCGAGCCGCGCGGCGAGCACCGCGTCATAGCCGTCCCACAGCTCCTCCAGGAACGTGGACAGGATCTCGTCCAGCATCGATTCCTTGGAATCGAAGTGGTAGTAGAGGCTGCCCGCGAGCATCCCGGCCTCGTCCGCGATCCGGCGGACGGTGGTGGCGTTGTAGCCCTGCGCGGCGAAGACCTCGGCCGCGGTGTCGAGCAGTTCGCGGCGGCGCTCCGGGGACGCGTTCGCGGTGGTCGTCTTCTTCTTGGCGGCTGGCACCCGCACATTGTCGCTCTACGCCGGGCGAGGTCCGCTCCCGGGCGGGGGCGGTGGCGGGGGCGGAGCGGCGCGACACCGCAAAACTCTTCACGAGTAAAACACCTGCTAATCTTCCTTCCATGGGGAAGCATGCCAGGCCCGCCGGGAAGCGTGGGAGGACAGGGAGCGTCGAGCCGACGGGCGTGGTGCGCACCCGGCCGTTGCCGATCAAGAGCACCGTGCGGCTGCGCCGCCCCGTCGACATCTGGCACAAGCCGGCGCTCAGCGCGGTCGTCGCCCTGGCGATCCCCGACCTCACGCTTCTCGTCCTGGGCCGGCTGGATCTGATCCTCTACACCTCGGCCGGGGCGATGTGCGCCCTGTACGCGCACGGTCTGCCGTACGCCGCCCGCGCCCGCACGCTGTCGTGGGTCGTGCTCGGCATGGTCACGAGCCTGGGTGTGGCACTGACCGCGGCCTCGCTGATCTCCTCGGCCGCGCTGCTCGTCGTACTGGCCTCGCTGCTCGCCGCGGTCCACAAGATGGTCTGCGACGCGACGCGCATCGGCCCGCCGGGGAACCTCATCCTGACCTTCGTCGCCGCGTCGGCGTTCTTCGTGCCGCAGCGCCTGGGGCAGGTCCCCGGGCACCTGGCGCTGGCTCTCGGCGCCGGCGTGCTCGCCTGGCTGGTGTGCATGGCGCCGGCGCTGGTCCGTCCGCAGGGTCCCGAGCGGATCGCGACCGCCCGTGCGCTGGAGGCCGCCGCCGGTCTGCTGCGTGCGAAGCCGGATGCGGGCGGCACGGCGGCGGCCGGGTCGGCGCACGCCCGGCATGCGGCCGCGGCCACCGTGAACGCGGCCTGGCACACGTTGTTCCTGGTCCCGGCGGCCCGCGCCCCGAAGAAGGCGGCGGCGCGGACCGGGCTCGAACGGTTGCTGATGCGGGCGGAGGCGGTACTGGCGGATACGGGTGACCCAGAGCCCGGAGGCACCGAAGCCCGAGCCGGGGCCGGAGCTGAATCCCAGGCCGAAGCCCGATCCATAGCCCGAGCTGAATCCCAGGCCGAAGCCCGATCCATAGCCCAAGCCCCATCCAGAGCCCAAACCGAAGCCCAAGCCGCCGTCCTCGCCACCTGGGCCCGTGACCTCCGGCGCGGGCGCCCGCTCCCCCCTGTCTCGCTCTCGGTGGCACAGGCCGGGGAAGGGATCGGCGTCGCCGTCGAGGCGCGGGGCGGCGGCCGGTCCGGGGGACCCAAGGCGGGCGCCGGCGCCGAAGTGGTGGGCCCGCGGCGGCCTGCCCCCGATCATCCGCGTGGGCCGCGTGCGGTGGCCTCCCGCCTGGCGCCGGGTTCACCGCTGCTGCCCATAGGAGTACGGGTCGCCGCCGGGTGTGTACTGGCGGGCTGGGCCTCGATGGTGGTCGGCGTCGGGCACCCGTACTGGGCCGTGGTGACCGCCGCCTCGATCTACCAGGCCAACACCACGCTCTCCTGGCAGCGCGCGCTGCAGCGCACCCTGGGCAATCTGCTCGGTCTGCTGCTGTTCACCGCGCTGCTGCCGGTGATCCGCACCGGGCCGCTCGCGATGGTCGCCCTGGCGCTGGCCTGCCAGCTCGGGGCGGAGGCCTGCATCAGCCGCAATTACTGGCTGGGCTCCGTGTGGGTCACGCCGATGGCGCTGCTGCTGACGGAGTTCGGCGGTCATCGGCCGGCGGCGACGCTGATCGCGGACCGCTGGATCGACACCGTGGTGGGCGCGACGGTGGGCCTGGTGTGCTGTGTGGTGGTCACCAACCGGCGGGCGGCGGACCGTGTCGAGGGCGCGCTGGAGCGGCTGGCGGAGGCGGAGGCCGCCGTGCTCCGGCTGCTCGCGGCGGGAGCGACGCCCAAGGCCGACGAGGCTCGGGAGATCTGCTGGGCGCGCGACCGGCTGGCCGGTTGCCTGGTCGAGCTGCGGGAGGCCGCGGAGGTGGCGGCCGGCGAGTGGTGGCAGCGCGCCGTCCCGCAGGAGCGGATCGCCGGTGCCGAGCAGCGGGGGCACCATGCACTGGCCGGAGTCGTCCGGCGGCTCGGGGCCTCTTCGGTGGGTCTTGCGGCGTCTTCGATGGGTCGGGGGCGGACGACGGGCGCCGCGGCGCCGGCACCGGCGCCGGCCGCCTGACCCGTACGCCTGCCCGCGCGGCGGACGGCGCCGTGCGGCAGGCACAATGAGGTCCTGTCCGGGTGATCAGCAGCGGACCGGGTGACCAGCAGCGGACGGGCCGCGCCGGACGCCGCGGTCCCGGGCCTGACCCCGGCGCCGACCGCTCGGAGGGGACCGAGCGGCGGAGGGCCTGGCCGAGAGGAGAGTGCGGGTGACCGAGGACATCGTCGCAGGGGTGCTGCGCCAGTGGCAGCAGGTGCACCCGGGGCTGGACACCGGCCCGATGGCGGTGATCGGGCGGCTCAACCGCTGTTCCGCCCTGCTGCAGCAGGCGGCCGATGCGCCGCTGCGGCGCGCCGGGCTGACCCGGCCCGAGTTCGACATCCTCGGCACCCTGCGCCGGATGGACCGCGAGCTGACCCCTGGGCGGGTCGCCCGGGAGACCTTCGCCTCCGGGGCGGCGGTGACCAAGCGCGTACGGCAGCTGGAGGAGCGGGGGCTGATCGCCCGTCGGCCGGACGACCGGGACCGCCGCGTGGCGCATCTCTCGCTCACCGACGAGGGCCGCGAAACCATCGACCGGCTGCTGCCGGAGCAGCTGCGGTACGAGGCGGCGCTGCTCGACGGCATCGGTGATCAGCGGCAGGAGGAACTCTCCGTGGCGCTGGGTGAGTTGCTGGTCGTGCTGGAGGGGCGGCTCGGCAGTCTCATGGAGTGACCGCGGGTGCCAGGGAGTGCGGGGACGGTGCGGGGAAAGCGCCCTTGGACGCTTGGGCCCACCGCTCCGAACGGCTCCCGCCCGCCGGCCCGGCCCACCGCTCCGAAGGGCTCCCGCCCGCCGCCTCGGCCCACCGCCCCGCCCGCGCCGCTCACCACCCCAGTCGTGCGACCCGGCCCCGCTCCCCCGCTGCCCAACAGCCCAGGTCAGGGGCGCAGTCGACGGTGTCGTACGAGCCCTGGTCGAACGGGTGCCAGGTCCGGCCGCCGTCGAATGTGAGGTCACTGCCGGACGGGCCGACCGCCAGGGCCAGGCGGCGGGAGTGCGGGAGCCAGGCGGCACCGGAGCGGTAGGCCTCGGGGGGTTCGGCGGCCGCCGTCCAGGTGGCGCCGGCGTCGGCGCTGACCGCGGCGGCGCGGGGCGAGAGCTGGTCGGGGCGGTAGTCCCCGCCGACCGCGAGGCCGTGTGCCCGGTCGCGGAAGGCGAGGGCGAAGACGCCGCGTGCCGGATCGCCCGCGGGAAGGGGAGCGTCGGCGACCGACCAGGTACGCCCGCGGTCGGCGGTGTGCAGGACGCGGGCGGTGGTGGCGGCGCCGCCGGTCGCGATCCAGGCGTCATGGCTGCCGGTGGAGACCAGGCACTGGCCACTGGCGGCGAACGCGGCCTCGCCGGGCTGCGCCGGGGGCATGCCGTCCAACGGCAGCAGGCGCCAACTGCGGCCGCCGTCCCCGGTGGACAGGATGCGGTACCTGCCGTCCACGGGGTCGCTGAGCGCGATGCCGTGCCGCTGGTCGAAGAAGGTCAGGCAGTCGTAGAAGGCGCGGGGGTCGGTGTTGCGGAAGCTTTCGCGCCAGGTGGCGCCGGCGTCGTCGGTGCGCAGGACGCGCGATGCCTCGCCCTCGCCGATGGCGAGGACGACCGCGCGGCGGCCGTCGAACGCCTCGACGTCGCGGAACTCCAGCGCGCCGGCACCGGGCGGGGAGACGTCGCTCCAGTGCTTGCCGCCGTCGTGGGTGCGCAGCACGGTGCCGCCCGTACCGGCGACCCAGGCGGTGCTGCGGCTGACGGCCGCCAGGCCGCGGAAGCGGGCGGTGCTGCCGCTGTCCTTGAGCTGCCAGCCGGCGCCGGCGAGCGGGGTGGTGCGTTGCGCTGCCGCCGCCGGCTCATGGGTGACGGCGGCGGCCACGGCCGGCGGGCCGGGCGCGGCGGCGACCGCGCCCGTCACCGCCAGCGCCGCTGCCGCCATCCGGCGCGCCACCCGCCGCCCGAGCGGAGCCCCGCTCCGCACGCCGCCGAAGAACGACCCGCTGTGCACCATGCGCCGCATTCGCCCCACCCCGCTCGTGTTGTGCGCTGGAAGCTAGCCCAGCGCGGCGGCTCCGTCCAGGCCACCGGGCGGCCGCCGAGGGCGAGTTCATGATGTCCGTCCGAAAACTGACGTACCGTCATGTCGCGGCGTCGCGCACCGGGGCCCTGGATCCCCGGACAGCAAAGAGGGCATATGGCGGCGCATGGGGATACATTCCTCCGCCTCGTGATGCAGGTCACGCAGGAATCCATGGGATTCCAATGCACCCGCGGCAATGGCCTTGCCGTCCTAGTGGTTGTACACCCAGGGATCCGCACCAATTGCAAGGGAGCCGGCGATGTCCAGCGTCATCGACCAAGCCGTTTCGGCCCGTCTCATCGCGACCACTCCCCGGTCGCGGGTGATTCCGGCGAACCTGCGTTACGACCGCGCCGATCCGTTCGCGGTACGCCTGGTCTTTCCGCCCGTCGCGTCGCTGGACGGCGCGGAGGTGGTCTGGACGTTCGGCCGGGAGCTGCTGGAGGAGGGGCTGTACAGGTCGGCGGGCGCGGGCGATGTGCAGATCTGGCCGAGCAACCCCGACGGTGAGCACGACGTCGTCGTGGTGGAGCTGCACACCGCGGGCGGAATGGCGGTGGTGCAGTTCGACGCGCCGGAGCTGCGCGGCTTCCTGAGCCGGTCCTACGAGGTCGTCGCGAAGGGTGACGAGGCGCGGTATCTGGACGTCGAGGCCGATCTCGACGCCCTGTTGCGCGAGGCGTAACCCCCCGGCCACCGGGGCCGCCCCCCTGACGCCGAACCACCCCCGGCTCACTCCGGCGCCGGCGCCCGCCCCTCGGCGGCGTCCCCGAAGAGGTTCGCCAGGTGCAGGTCCAGCAGCCGCACCGCGGCCTGTGGCTCGTGCACTTCGAGCAGGACGTAGCTGGCGAGCCCGTCGGCGACGCTGATCAGCAGCATCGCCTGGTCCTCGGTCGCGCGCTCCGGGGGCAGCTCCCCGCGTTCCGCTGCGCGCCGGAGCTGGTCGGCGAAGAAGGCGCCGAGCTGGGGAATGCCGTCGCGGGCCTCGGCGCGCAGGGTGGCGTCATGGACGGCGCGGGCGTAGTAGGCGGCGCCGACGAGCACGCCGATGCGACTGTTGTCGTCCAGCGGCAGCATGCCCGTCAGGCAGGCGCGCAGGACCTCGCGCGGCGTCGGCTCCTCGGCGAGCGCCTCGATCCTGGCGCGGATGCGGTCGGCGGCGAGCTGGTTGATGTGCCTAAGGGCGAAGATCAGCATCTCGTCCTTGGTGCGGAAGTAGTGCTGGAGCCGGCCGAGCGAGATGCCGGCCTCCGCGGCGACGTCGCGCAGGCTCGCGGCGTCCAGTCCGCGGCTGCCGGTGATCCGCCAGAGCGCCTCGGAGATCTCCCGCCGTCTGGCTTCGTGGTCCACCTTCTTGGGCACGGACGAGCCCTTCCTTCTCACACCGCGCGCCCTTCGCGGGGCGCCGTTCTTCCCGTATGACTCCGGCTGCCGCGACCCCCTGCCGGTTTTTACAAGTCGCTTGTACCGTTATAACGTACCGCCACTCAATACGCTTGACTTGGAAACCGGTGACACCCTGATGCCCGAGCACGCCGCCCCGCTCCTGCGCCCGCCCCGCCACCGTGTCGATCCCCGGGCCCGCACCTGGTGGACCCTGCAGGCCCTGCTGACGCTCAGCGGCCCGATGCTGCTCACCGCGCTCGTCATGGCGGTGCTGTCCCTGCTGTTCTTCCCCGGCGCGCTGCCCTGGCTGGGACCGCTGCTGCTGGTCACGCTGGTCCTGCCGGCCGTCGGCTATCTCGTGGTGATGCCGCGCTGGCGGTATGCGGTACACGCCTGGGAGCTGGGCGGCCGCGCGGTCTACGCCGCGGGCGGCTGGTTCTGGCAGAAGCGGCGGATCGCGCCGCTGTCCCGGGTGCAGACGGTGGACACGGTGCGCGGTCCGCTGCAGCGGCGGTACGGACTGGCGACGGTGACCGTCACCACCGCCTCGACCGCCGGCGACATCAAGATCGCGGGACTGTCCGACGCCGACGCCGAGGAGCTGTCCCGGCGGATCGGCGAGGCCGCGCAGGCCGTGCCGGGTGATGCCGCATGAGCGCACCGCTGCCTCCCGAGGTGCCCGGCGTGTCCGACGGGTACCGCGACGCCCGCACCGCCCCCGGCGCCGCCCCTTCCACCGCTCCCCGCTGGCGGCGGCTGGACCCACGCACCCTGCTGGTGCACTGCGGCTGGATGGGCGCGCCGCTGGCCTCCCTGGCGCTCACCGCGCTGGCCACCGGGGGCCGGATCGGCACCAAGGCCTGGATCACCCTCGCCGCCATCGCCGCCTCGTTCGCCGTCGTCACCACGACGGGCCTGATCCGTTGGGCGCGTACGGACTTCCGGGTCACCGCCGACTCCCTCGACGTACGGACCGGGCTGCTGAACCGGCGGCTGCGCAGTGTGCCGCTGCACCGCATCCGCACCGTCGATCTGACGGCGACACCGCTGCACCGGCTGCTGGGCGTCACCGTGCTGCGGGCCGGCACGGCGGGCTCGGGGAACGGTGGCGGTGAGCTGTCACTGGAGGCGCTCACGACCCGGGAAGCCGACCGGCTGCGCGCGGAGTTGCTCGCCCGCGCCGACACCGAGGGGGCCGCGCAGGATCCGGTCCTGGCCCGCATCAACTGGCGCTGGCTGCGCTACGCACCGCTGACCTTCTGGGTCGTCGGCGGGGTGTTCGTGGTGGCCGGATCCATCTACCGGGTGCTGGACGGGATAGGCGTCGAGCCGTGGAAGATCGGCTTCGTCCGGCAGGCGTTCGTCGACTTCGGCGCGAGCGCGCTCTGGCTGACGGTCCCGGCGGCGCTGCTGGTCGTCCTCGCCCTCGGCTCGCTCGGCGCGATCGCCCTGTACGTCGAGAACTGGTGGAGCTACCGCCTGGAGTGGACCGACGCCCGCACCCTGCGGGTCCGCCGCGGGCTGTTCACCACCCGCTCGGTCACCATCGAACGGGCCCGGCTGCGCGGGGTGGTGCTGCGCGAGCCCCTGCTGCTGCGGGCCGGCGGCGGCGCGCTGGTGCGCGCGGTGGCCGGCGGCCTGGGCAACCGCGAGGAGAACCGCAAGCGCAGCGGGCTGCTGCCGCCGGCGCCCCGCGCGCAGGCGCTGCGGGTGGCGGGCGGGGCGCTTGGCGCACCGTTCCCCGGCGGCTGTGCACCGGCAGCGCTGGCGCCGCATCCGCGCGCCGCCCTGCGCCGACGCCGGGTACGGGGCCTGCTGTTCGTCGTGCTGCCCGGTACCGCGGTGCTGGCGGGCCTGGGTGCGGCGTTGACCCCCGTACTGCTGCACTGCGCGTGGATCTACGCGGTGCTCGGCACGCCGCTGACGCTGTGGCTGGCCGGGGACGCGTACCGCAGCCTGGGGCACGCCGTCGAGGGCCGGTACCTGGTCGGGCGCTCGGGGACCTTCAGCCGCGACACCTTCGCCCTCCAGCGCGAGGGGGTCGCCGCCTGGACGTTCTCCACCTCGCCGTTCACCCGTCGGTCGGGCCTGGTCACGCTCACCGCGGCGGTCGCGGCGGGCGAGGACGGCTACCGCATCCGGGACCTCGCGGCCGACGACGCTCCGGCGTTCGCCGCGGCGGCGGCCCCGGGCATCCTGGACGAGTTCCTGGTCCGGCCCGGGGAGCGGCACCAGGTCTGGGGGCAACTGCCGTAGTGGGTAAGGGCAGCCGACCGGCACGCCTGAAACGTGACGCACCTCACACACCCCTCGCGTGCACGGCGGGAGTGGGCACGGCGTCCTACTGGACGAGCCATTGCCCATGACCGACAGCCGTGAGGGAGCAGCGCGATGAACACCGTCATCGACCACGCCGTCCAGGTCCGCCTCATCGCCACCACCCCCGGCACATACGCGGTCCCCGCCGTGCTGCGCTACCACCCCGCCGACCCGCTGGCGGTGCGGATGTCCTTCCCGCCGGAGATCTCGCTGGACGGCTCCGCAGTGGACTGGACGTTCGCCCGCGAGCTGCTGGACGAGGGGCTGCGGACACCGGCCGGGCGGGGCGATGTCCGGGTGCGGCCGTGCGGCCCGGACCGCACGGTGATGGAGTTCCACGCCGACGAGGGCATCGCGATGGTCCAGTTGAGGACCGCGGAGGTGCTGCGGTTCCTCGCCCGGTCCTACGCGGCCGTGCCCGCCGGCGGCGAGTCGCCGTACCTGGGTCTGGAGCGCGGACTGGCGGAGCTGTTCGGCGCGGCCTGACGCGCGGGCCCCGCTCGGCACGCGCCGGAACGCCGTGCGGGCCGCCGCCCCGGGTATCCGGAGTGCGACGGCCCGCACGGCGTTCCGGCTAGGGCCTGTCCCATTGGGCAGAACCCCGCTCCCTACCGCACCGGGAATCCGAACCCGTAACCCTGCAGCTTCATCCACGGCAGCAGCCGCTCCAGCGACTCCACGGTCCGGGCGCGGTTGCCGCCGCCGTCGTGGAAGAGGACCGTCGGCCCGTTGGCGAGTTCCCCGCGCACCGTCGCCTCGATCGACTCGACGCTGCCGCCCTCGAAGTCCTTGCTGTCGACGTTCCAGCCCAGCGGGCGCATGCCGTGGTCGGCGGCGAGCTGCCGGCTGTAGGGCGTGAAGGCGCCGCCGGGGGCGCGGTAGTACTCCACCTTCGCGCCACCCGCCGCGTCCTCGATCATCTTCTGCGCGTCGAGGATCTGCTGGGACTGGTAGCTCTGCGGCTGGTGGTCCATGCCGGTGTTGTGGCCGGTGGTGTGGTCGCAGAGCTTGTGCCCGGCGGCCACCACCTGCTTGACCAGGTCCGGGTGGGCCTTGGCCTGCGGGCCGATCATGCAGAAGACCGCCTTGACGTCGTGCCGCTTGAGCACCTCCAGGACCTTCGGGGTCCAGACCGGGTCCGGTCCGTCGTCGATGGTGATGTTCAGGCTGCGGCCGGGGCGGTCCGAGGCATGGGCGATGGACGGGTCGACGGGCGCGAGCTTCGGCGCCCGCTCGGCCCGCTGCTGCGCGGAGCCGGGACTGTCCGCCTCGGCCTCGGAGACCTGCGGCTGGGCGAAGGCCAGCGCCCCCGCCACCGCCAGCGACACCACTGCCGCCGCGGCCACTCCGATGATCCCGCCCTCGATTCCGAAGCGCCGTGCCATGCCGATCCCGTCCCCTCACGCCGTGCTGGTGTCCATAGCGGAGGCGGTGGGCGATGCCGGTGCCCGCCGCCTTCCACCACGACAGATGCGCCCGGGACCGGGCAGGCTGCTCCTGTTACGGATCCATCATGAAACTGATTGATACTCGACCCATGCCACGTGTACTTCTGATCGAGGACGACGCCGCCGTACGCGACGGAGTGACCCTCGCGCTACGGCGGCGCGGCCATGAAGTGGCGGCCGCGGCCAGCGGCGAGGCGGGCCTGGCGACCCTGCCGGCCTTCCGTCCCGACATCGTGCTGCTGGATCTGATGCTCCCGGGGAAGGACGGCTTCGAGGTCTGCCGGCTGATCCGGGCCGAGCGGCAGCTGCCGATCATCATGCTCACGGCGCGTGGCGACGATCTGGACGTGGTGCTCGGGCTGGAGGCCGGGGCCGACGACTACATCGTCAAGCCGGCCCGCGGTGAGGTCCTCGAAGCCCGCATCCGTGCCGTGCTGCGCCGCACCGCGCTGCCCGCGGACGGTGCGCCGGCCGCCGCGGAGCCGGGCCCCGCCCCCGTGGAGACCTACGGCGAACTGGCCATCGACCGGGCCGGTCTGGTCGTCGCCAAGGGCGGCCAGGACCTGGCCCTGGCGCCTTCGGAGATGAAGCTGCTGCTGTTCCTGTCCGCCACCCCCGGGCAGGTCTTCAGCCGCCAGCAGCTGCTGGAGCATGTGTGGGAGCACAGCTACCACGGCGATGCGCGACTGGTCGACGCCTGCGTCATGCGGCTGCGGACGAAGATAGAGGACACCCCGCGCAGCCCCCGCTACGTCCAGACCGTGCGCGGCTTCGGCTACCGCTTCGGGCCGCTGTGAACCGCCTGGTGCCCTCCCGCACCCTGCTGCGCGGTCTGCGGGCCCGACTCGTCGTGGGGTTCCTGGTGGTGGCCACGGTCAGCGCGCTGACCACCGCGCTGCTGACCTACCGCGAGGCCCGCAACGCGATCCTCCAGCGCTCCCAGGACATCGCCGTCAACGATCTGCGGGCGCAGGTCAACTCGCTGGCGCCGGAGCTGACGGTGCCGCCGGCCCAGGCCGACCTGGACAACTTCCGGGTGCAGCTGGAGCGCTCCGGGAAGTCCCGCGACTGGGACATCTCCGTGCACTATCGCGGGGTCCCGGACAGCGACGAGGGCGGTCTGCGGCGCAGTGTGGTGATCCCGGCCGACCTCAAGGCGAGCGTGGAGAAGCGCCATGTCCCGGCGTTCCAGCGCATCGACCGCGGCGGCGCCCCCTGGCTGCTGATCGGGATGCCGGTCCGGCAGTCCGACGGCCAGGCCTCCGCGCTGTCCGTCTACGCCCAGCTCCCGCTCAGCGCCGAGGAGTCCAACGTCGAGGCGCTGGTGACCGCCGCGCAGCGGGGCGCGCTGCCGGTGCTCATCCTCGCCGTGATCCCGGCGCTGCTGGCCGCGCGCGGGGTGCTGCGGCCGGTGCGGGGCCTGCGGCAGGCCGCCGGGCGGATCGCCGAGGGCAAGCTGGACACCCGGCTGGAGGTCAAGGGCGCCGACGAGCTCGCCGATCTGTCCCTGACGTTCAACGACATGGCGGCCCGGCTGGAGGAGAGCATGGCCGAGCTGCGCCGTCTGGAGTCCAACTCCCGGCGGTTCGCCGCCGACGTCTCGCACGAGCTGCGGACACCGCTGGCGGCGATGACCGCGGTCACCGACGTGCTCGACGAGGACGCCGACTCCCTCGACCCCGACACCGCCTCCGCGGTCCGGCTGATCAGCCAGGAGACCGGCAAGCTGGCGCGGATGGTGGAGGACCTGATGGAGGTCTCGCGGTTCGACGCGGGGGCCGCCGCGCTGCATCTGGACGAGGTCGATGTCGCCGAGACCATCCGCAAGACGCTGCAGGCCAGGGCCTGGCAGAAGCGGGTGGCGGCGGACCTGCCGGCGGATGTGCGGGCCCGGCTCGACCCGCGGCGGCTCGACGTGGTGGTCGCCAACCTGGTCGGCAACGCGCTGCACCACGGCGGCGAGCCGGTCCGGGTGGCGCTCAAGGCGCCGGAGCCGGGCGCCGACCGGCTGCTGATCGAGATCTCCGACAGCGGCCCCGGCATCGACCCCGAGGTCCTGCCGCATGTCTTCGAGCGCTTCTACAAGGCGGACTCCGCCCGTGCCCGCTCGGAGGGCAGCGGCCTGGGCCTGGCCATCGCGATGGAGAACGTACGACTGCACGGCGGCACCCTGCGCGCCGCCAACTGCCCCGACGGCGGGGCGGTGTTCACGGTGGATCTGCCGCTGCGCCACGACGAGCCGGGCGAGACGGGCGCCGAGGCGGCCGGCGGCGGAAGAGAGAACGACGCATGAGTACGACGCGGACCGCGAACACCCCGCGCGCGGTGCGGGCCCGGCGGCGGATGCTGGGCGGCGCGGCCACCGGCGCGCTCGCCGTGGCGCTGGCCGGTTGCGGTATCGCGCCCACCGACGTGATCGACGCCGGTGAGCCCGCCGGCGGCGTGAAGTCGCCGGGCCAGCAGGTGGCCGATGTCCAGCTGTTCTTCTACGGGCCGTCCGGGCTGCGCTCCGCGACCCGCCCGGCGAAGGCCCCGGTCGACCCGGAGCAGGCCATCGAGCTGCTGATGGAGGGGCCGAACCACGCCGAGCGGATGCGGGGCCTGTCCAGCGTGCTGCCGAAGTTCCCCGCCCCGCTCACCGCCTCCAGCAGCGAGGGCAAGGTCGTGATCACCCTGCCGATGAACGCCAAGCTGCTGGACTCCGCCTCCCTGAACCAGCTGGTGTGCACCGCGGCCAATGCCCGCGTGCCCGGGGACAAGCCGCCGGGGCAGGTCGCCGTGACCGTGGTGGGCGATGCGGTCCGGGTCGGCCCCATGGTGTGCGGCGGGAACAACGCCTTGCCGGTGGTCCAGCCCACTCCAGGGGGCTCGGCGAACAGCGGCTCCGGCGGCGCGGGCGACAGCGGCGAAGCGGGCGGCAGCGGCGTAGGCTGACAGCGCTGACGTAAGGGCCGCATCCTGGGGAGAGGCGATGACCGAGCGCAAGCCACCCGGAGTCACCTTCGAGTCGTGGATCGACAAGCAGATCCGCGAGGCGACGGAGCGCGGCGACTTCGCCGACCTCCCCGGGGCCGGCAAGCCCCTGCGCCATCTCGACCAGCCGTATGACGAGATGTGGTGGATCAAGGAGAAGATGAGCCGGGAGCACCTGTCCTACCTGCCGCCGAGCCTGGCTCTGCGCAAGGAGGCCGAGGACGCCCTGGAGGCCGCGGCGAACGCCCCCACCGAGGCCGCGCTGCGGCGCATCCTGGCGGCGGTCAACGAGCGGATCCGCGCGGCGCTGCGGACCCCGCTCGAAGGCCCCCCGCTGAACCTCGTGCCGTTCGACATCGACGAGCAGGCCGGTAAGTGGCGGGAGCGGCACGGGAGTTGACCGTGCCGACTCAGCGCCCGGTGTCCGCCATCCGTACGCGCACGAACCGCGGCCGGTACAGCGCCACGTCGCCGTTGAGCCGGGCATCGGCCGGCACCCCGGGCGGCCCCAGCCAGTTGATGTCGTAGCTGAGCAGCAGTCCGCCGTCCGTGGAGAGTTCCGGGTGCGCCTGGGGGTTGTAGGCGGCGACGTAGTGCGGGTCGGGCGCGGGCGGGCGGGGCGGTGTGAGACGGCCGACCGGGCCGCGCCAGGGGCCCCGCGGCGAGCAGGCCCAGTAGCCGGTGATCGTCCGCAGGCCGGCCGTGCCGCCCCGCCCGGTGTCCATGGTGAACAGCACCCAGGTGGCGGGGCCGTCGCGCAGGACGGTGAAGGCGCTGCCGACGCCGCGCCGGCCGCCGCCGCGCAGCACCGGCCGGGCCCGCTCGGCCCGCCGCTGCCAGCGCGCGCCGTCCCAGAACCGCCAGCCGTCCCGGTCCGCGAGCCGCCCGGCCGGGGCCCGGGCGACGAAGGCGCTGGAGCCCGGCGCGGACGGCGGGTCGTCGCCGCCGAAGACATAGGTCCAGCCGCCGTCCCGCACCGCCGCGGTGCCGTAGAGGACCCGCCGCCCCGGGTCGGCGACGGCGCCGGGGCCGACGGTCTCCTCGATGCCCTCCAGGCGCAGGCCGGGCAGCGAGAGGGTGGCGACCTCGGTGCTGCGCGGCACCCCGAAGAGCCACGGTCCGGTGCCGGGGGCGCGGTTCCACAGCAGTACCCGGACGACCTTCTCGCGCGCCCCGGGCGTACGGGGCTCCACGCTCGCGTGGACCGGCCAGCGCCAGCCGCCGTCGGGCGGGTCCGGGAAGAACGGCCCGGGGGCGGCCGGGGTCCCGCCGGTCAGGGTGCGCTCCAGCCGGCCCGAACGGGACATCAGCACGGCGGAGTTGTGCCGCAGGAAGGGGGTGCCGCCGGCGTCGGCGGTGCGCCAACGGCGCGTTTCCCCTTGGGAGTTGGGCGGTGGCTGGATCCGGTCGAGGAAGGTGTCGGAGAAGAGCCAGAGCGTACGGCCGTCGGGGAGGCGCACGGAGTGGGTGCCGTCGCCGCCGGTCCAGTCGTCCACCCGGGTGTTGTCGTTGCCGTAGCGGGCGAATTCGGCGGTATGTCGGGAATCGACCGACCAGGAGGCGATCCGGCGCCCGGCGCAGCCTCCGGCACGGTCCGGGGCGGTCGCCCTCGGCAGGGCCCACAGGAGCGCGGCGACCGCCAGGAGCAGGGCGGCGACGGCCGTGGTGCGGAGGACCGGCGCCTTGGACATCGCGCTCCTTGCTCGGGTGCCGGGCCCACCGTAGCGAACCGGTCACCGACGCATAGATATGAACATCAATGAGAGGTCAACGAGTGCAACGTCACAGCTGGAGCCCCTGCTCCAGCTAACGGTCGTTCGCCTAGCCTGCTGCCATGACCGCCGAGTCCCCCGAACTCCCCCTGGCTGCCGCATTCCCGGATGCCGACCGAGCGCAGTGGCAGCGCCTCGTCGAAGGCGTGCTGCGCAAATCGGGCGTCACAGAGGCAACCGGCGCCGCCGCCGAGGACGCGCTCGCCACCGATCTCCAGGACGGAATCCGCATCCGCCCGCTGTACACCGCCGAGGACGGCGCGGCCGCCCCGGGCCTTCCCGGGTTCGCGCCCTTCGTGCGGGGCGGCCGCCCCGAGGGCACCGCCGTCGCCGGGTGGGACGTACGCCAGCGCCATGTCCAGACCGATCCGCGGCGCGCCAACGAGGCGGTGCTCGCCGACCTGGAGAACGGCGCCACCTCGGTCTGGCTGACCGTCGGGGACGGCGGGGTACCGGTGACCGGTCTCGAAGAGGCGCTGCAGGGCGTCTATCTTGACCTGGCCGCGGTGGTCCTGGACGCGGGTGCCGATTTCACCCCGGCCGCCGAGGAGTTGCTGCGGCTGTACGCCGCGTCCGGTGCCCCGCTGCGGGAGGCCACCGGCTGTCTGGGCGCCGACCCGCTCGGCCTGCTGGCCCGTACGGGCGACGACAGCAAGCTCCGGGTCCAGCTGGAGGCGGCGGCCCGGCTGGCGCAGCGCTGCACCACCGAGGCGCCCGCGCTGCGCGCCCTGGCCGTCGACGCGCTGCCGTACCACGAGGCGGGCGGCTCGGCCGCCGAGGAACTGGGCGCGGCGCTGGCCACCGGCGTCGCCTACCTGCGGCAGCTGACGGGTGCCGGACTCGGCGTCGACGAGGCCTGCCGGCAGCTGGAGTTCCGCTTCGCCGCGACCGCGGACCAGTTCCTGACGATCGCCAAGCTGCGCGCCGCCCGCCGGCTGTGGGCGCGGGTCGCGCAGGTGTGCGGGGCCGCGCCCGACGCGTCCGCGCAGGTCCAGCACGCGGTCACCTCCACGGTGATGATGACCCGCCGGGACCCCTGGGTGAACATGCTGCGCACCACCGTCGCCGGGCTGTCGGCCGGCGTGGCCGGCGCGGACGCGGTGACGGTGCTGCCGTTCGACGCGGCGCTGGGCCTGTCCGACGCCTTCGCCCGCCGGATCGCCCGCAACACCCAGTCGGTGCTGCTGGAGGAGTCGCATCTGTCGAAGGTGATCGACCCGGCGGGCGGCTCCTGGTACGTGGAGCACCTCACCGACGAACTGGCCCGCGCGGCCTGGGCGTTCTTCCAGGAGATCGAGGGCGCGGGCGGCCAGGCCGCGGCGCTGCGCTCGGGGATGCTCGGCGGGCGCCTCGCGCGCACCTGGCAGCGCCGCACCGAGGACCTGGCGCACCGCCGCGAACCGATCACCGGGGTCAGCGAGTTCCCGCACCTCGCCGAGGCGCCCGTGCGCCGCGAGCCGGCACCCGCGCCGGTCGGCGGGGAGTCGCCCCGGGCGGAGTCGGGGGGAGGGCTGCCGCGGGTGCGCAGGGACGACGCGTACGAACGGCTGCGGTCGCGCTCCGACGCGCATCTGGCGACGACCGGGGGCCGCCCCAAGGCGTTCCTGGCCGCGCTCGGCCCGGTGGCGGCACACACCGCCCGGGCGGCCTTCGCCGCCAACCTCTTCCAGGCGGGCGGCATCGAGACCGTTCAGGAGACCGTGGACGCGGCGTCGGTGGCCGAGGCGTTCGCCCGCAGCGGCGCAACCATCGCCTGCCTGTGCTCCGCCGACGCGGTGTACGGCGAGCAGGCGGCGGCGGTGGCGGCCGCGCTGAAGGCCGCGGGTGCGCGGCAGGTGCACCTGGCCGGCAAGCCCGGTGAGCACCGGGAGGAATTCGTGGCGGCCGGGGTGGACGGCTTCGTCTTCGCGGGCTGCGACGCGGTCGAGGCGCTGTCCTCGGCCCTGGACGCCATGGAGGTGGCGTGATGGTGAACATCCCCGACTTCAGCGGGATCGAGCTGGGGGAACCGGCCGCAGCAGCCACCCCGGCCGACGCCGGGCGGTGGGCGCAGGCCGTGGCGCAGACCACCGGCAAGGACGTCGAGGCCCTGACCTGGGAGACGCCGGAGGGCATCGACGTCAAGCCGCTGTACACCGAGGCGGACCTGGCGGGCCTGGACTTCCTGGGGACGTACCCGGGGGTCACGCCGTATCTGCGCGGCCCGTACCCGACGATGTACGTCAACCAGCCCTGGACGATCCGGCAGTACGCCGGCTTCTCCACCGCCGAGGAGTCCAACGCCTTCTACCGGCGCAACCTCGCGGCCGGCCAGAAGGGCCTGTCCGTCGCCTTCGACCTGCCCACCCACCGCGGGTACGACAGCGACCACCCGCGCGTCACCGGCGATGTCGGCATGGCGGGCGTCGCCATCGACTCGATCTACGACATGCGGCAGCTCTTCGAGGGCATCCCGCTGGACAAGATGACCGTGTCGATGACGATGAACGGCGCGGTGCTGCCGGTGCTCGCCCTCTACATCGTCGCCGCGGAGGAGCAGGGCGTACCGCCCGAGAAGCTGGCCGGGACCATCCAGAACGACATCCTCAAGGAGTTCATGGTCCGCAACACCTACATCTATCCGCCGCAGCCCTCGATGCGGATCATCTCCGACATCTTCGCGTACACCTCGCAGAAGATGCCGCGCTACAACTCCATCTCCATCTCCGGCTACCACATCCAGGAGGCGGGCGCGACGGCCGACCTGGAGCTGGCGTACACCCTCGCCGACGGGGTGGAGTATCTGCGCGCGGGCATGGCGGCCGGTATGGACGTGGACTCCTTCGCCCCTCGCCTCTCCTTCTTCTGGGCGATCGGCATGAACTTCTTCATGGAGATCGCCAAGCTGCGCGCGGCCCGGCTGCTGTGGGCGCGCCTGGTCCAGAAGTTCGACCCGAAGAACCCCAAGTCCCTCTCCCTGCGCACTCATTCGCAGACCTCCGGCTGGTCGCTGACCGCGCAGGACGTCTTCAACAACGTCACCCGCACCTGTGTGGAGGCGATGGCCGCCACCCAGGGCCACACCCAGTCGCTGCACACCAACGCGCTGGACGAGGCGCTGGCCCTGCCCACCGACTTCTCCGCCCGCATCGCCCGGAACACCCAGCTGTTCCTGCAGCAGGAGTCGGGCACCTGCCGGGTCATCGACCCGTGGGGCGGCAGCGCGTACGTCGAGAAGCTCACCCACGATCTGGCGCGGCGGGCCTGGCAGCACATCGAGGAGGTCGAGGCGGCCGGCGGGATGGCCAAGGCGATCGACGCGGGCATCCCGAAGCTGCGCGTGGAGGAGGCCGCGGCCCGTACGCAGGCCCGGATCGACTCGGGACGGCAGGCGCTGATCGGCGTCAACAAGTACCGGGTGGAGTCCGACGAGGAGATCGAGGTCCTCAAGGTCGACAACTCCGCGGTGCGCGCCCAGCAGATAGACAAGCTCAAGCGGCTGCGCGCCGAGCGCGACGAGGCCGCCTGCCAGGACGCGCTGCGGGCACTGACCCAGGCGGCGAAGTCCACTCCCGGCAAGGGACTTGAGGGCAATCTGCTGGCGCTGGCCGTGGACGCGGCCCGCGCGATGGCGACCGTGGGCGAGATCTCCGACGCACTGGAGGCGGTCTACGGGCGGCACTCCGGCCAGATCCGTACGATCTCCGGTGTGTACCGAGACGAAGCGGGGCCCTCCTCCGGTGTCGAGCGCACCCGGGCGCTGGTGGCCGAGTTCGAGCGCGCCGAGGGGCGCCGACCGCGCATCCTGGTGGCCAAGATGGGCCAGGACGGCCATGACCGCGGCCAGAAGGTGATCGCCACGGCCTTCGCCGACCTGGGCTTCGACGTGGATGTCGGCCCGCTGTTCCAGACGCCGGCGGAGGTGGCCCGCCAGGCGGTCGAGGCCGATGTGCACATCGTCGGGGTGTCGTCGCTCGCCGCCGGCCATCTCACGCTGGTGCCCGCGCTGAAGGAGGCGCTGGCCGCGGAGGAGCGCGAGGACATCACGATCGTGGTGGGCGGGGTGATCCCGCCGCAGGATGTACAGCCGCTGCGCGACATGGGCGCCGCCGCGGTCTTCCTGCCCGGCACGGTCATCCCCGACGCGGCCCACGACCTGGTGCGGGACCTGGCGTCGGTCCTCGGCCACGAGCTGTAGAGCGGGGGGTCATGCCTGCGACGATCGATGTCGAACGGTACGCCCAGGGGGTTCGCGCGGGCTCCCGGGCCTGGATCGCCCGCGCCGTCACCCTGGTGGAGTCCACCCGGCCCGACCACCGCGCGGCGGCCCAGCGGCTGCTGGTCGAGCTGCTGCCGCACTCCGGTTCGGCGCGCAGGGTGGGCATCAGCGGGGTGCCGGGCGTCGGCAAGTCGACATTCATCGACGCGCTCGGCACGCTGCTGACCGGGATGGGGCACCGGGTGGCGGTGCTCGCCGTCGACCCGTCCTCCAGCCGGACCGGCGGCTCCATCCTGGGCGACAAGACCCGGATGGAGCGGCTGGCGACCGATCCCGCGGCGTTCGTGCGCCCCTCCCCCACGTCCGGGACGCTGGGCGGCGTGGCGCGCGCGACCCGCGAGTCCATCGTCGTCATGGAGGCCGCGGGCTATGACGTCGTCCTGGTGGAGACCGTCGGCGTCGGCCAGTCCGAGACCACGGTGGCCAACATGGTCGACACCTTTCTGCTGCTGACCCTGGCGCGCACCGGCGACCAGCTCCAGGGCATCAAGAAGGGCGTATTGGAGCTCGCGGACCTGGTCTCGGTCAACAAGGCCGACGGTCCGCACGAGCGGGACGCCCGCTCCGCGGCCCGCGAACTGGCCGGCGCGCTGCGGCTGCTGCAGCCCGCCGACGCGGTCTGGACGCCGCCCGTACTGACCTGCAGCGCCCGCGAGGGCACCGGTCTGAAGGGGCTCTGGGAACGCGTCGAGCAGCACCGCACCCTCCTCGAGTCGACCGGTGCGCTGGCCGAGCGCCGCCGCACCCAACAGGTCGACTGGACCTGGTCGATGGTCCGCGAACAGCTCATCGACCGCCTCCAGGAGCACCCGGAGGTCCGCCGGCTGAGCCCGGACGTCGAGCGCGCGGTACGCGAGGGCGAGATCACCGCGACACTGGCGGCTCAGCGGCTGCTGACGGCGTTCGGGGTGGCGGACGGTGCACAGGACTGACGGCCGGCGGAGCCTTTGCGGCCGACGCCCGGCGGCTCCGCCGCTCCGCCACGCCGCTGTGACGGGTTTCGTGCTACTCAGCCGCGGACCTGAGTAGCCGCACTCATGACGCCCCCGCGCCCGGCCCCGAGTATGTCGATGACTGTAGGGGCGGGACGCTTTCCGCATCTTCCATGGGGGCCACCATCAATCCGCAGGACGTCACTCACGGGCTGTACGACGACAATCCGCTGGCCGAGCTGATCGAGAGCTTCTGTCTGGCACCGGCCGCGGACGGTGCGCTGGAGTCCCGGCCGGTCATCCACGTCCAGTTGCGTCCCGGCGTGCGGCTGTCGGCCGTGGAGGCCGACCGGCTGGCCAAGGCCTGCCAGCACGGCGTACGCCGCCAACTCGCGGCAGCGGCCCGGGACATGGGACTGCTGCCGGAGGACTGCCCGTCGGCCCACGAGATCGCGATCACTCTGCATCCGTACGGCGCGGGCCCGTTCTCCGGCGGACCCCTGGGCGACCGGGGCCGGTCCGGAACCTAGGGCGTGTCCGGACGCAGCGCCGCCCGCGCGGCGAAGTGGGCGACCGCCATGTCGCGGAACCGCTCGGCGGCCGTGGAGAGATAGCCGTCCTCGCGGCGGACCAGATTCAGGGTCCGTACGCAGTCGGGGGCATCCAGCCGCAGCCAGGCCAGCGGCGCCCGGGCCAGGTCGGGACGGGCGAGCGAGGGCATCAGGCCGATGCCGAGGCCGGCCGCGATCAGATGGTGGGTGGCGCCGGGCTCGTCGCCCTCGTAGGAGATGACCGGACGGCGCCCGATCGACGCGAACAGCCGATCCAGCAGGGCGCGTTGCCAGTGTCCCGGCCCGGTGGTGATGAAGGGCTCCTGGGCGATGTCGGCCACCGTGATCCGCCCCTGCCCGGCCAGCGGATGGCCGGCCGGCACGGCGAGCAGCACCTCCTCGTGCAGCAGCCGCACCGCGCCGAGCCCGGGCCCGGTCAGCGGCTGCGAGGCGACGCAGAAGTCGACCTCGCGCGATCGCAGTTGATGACGCATCACCTCGGGTGTGGACTGGAAACAGCGGACGGCCACTCCGGGGTGCGCGGCCCGGAATCCGGCGAGCAGCTCGGTGAGCGGCAGCAGGGTCTCCGCGGCGACGGCGATGCTGCCGTGGTCGAGTCCGGCGGCATCGGCGAGCTCCCGCCGGGCGTCGTCGAGTTCGTCCAGCGCCCGCTCGACCCGGGTCAGGAACGCGGCGCCGTAGCGGTTGAGGCGGATGGCCCGTCCCTGCCGGTCGAAGAGCGGCACCCCCAACTCGGCCTCCAGGCGGGCGATCGTACGGCTCACCGAGGGCTGGGCGACCCGTAGCTCCTCGGCGGCCCGGCTGATGTGCTCACGGCGCGCGACCACCCGGAAGTAGCGCAGGGACAGCAGATCCATCGGCTTCTCGGGCCTCCCGCTCGGGTGTCGGCGACCCGGGAATGGTCACACACCGCCTCCGCCGTGCGGCGACACCGTGGCCCACACCGTCTTGCCCGAACGGTCCGGCGAGGTCCACCCCCAGGCCTCGCTGAGCCGGTCGACGAGGTGCAGCCCGCGCCCGGACTCCGCCATCGGGTCCCGGGGCCTGACGACGGGGACGCCGGTACCGGCGTCGGAGACCGCACACAGCACGGCGCCGTCCTGCCGGGTCAGCGCCAGCCATGCGGGGCGGCAGCGCGCGAGGGCACCGGGGTCATCGGGGGCATCGGGGGCATTCGGGTCGGTGGGGGCGCCGCCCTCCTCGCCCCGGATGCCGTGGCGCAGCGCGTTGCTGACGAGTTCGGTGACGACCAGCGCCGCGTCCTCGGTGACTCCGGTGCACAACCGCCAGTTGCCGAGCGTCGCCCGGGTGAATCTGCGGGCCTCCGCGACGGTGTGCGCGGAGCTGCTGAGCGCGCAGGCGGCGAAGTCGTCGGGGCCGGGCATCCACCAGGATTCCTCACACGGTTCCTCCCGAAGGGCGTCGTGCACGGTCTCTGCCGGATATGCGGTCATCAACGTCTCCGCGAGGGATTTCGGGTCTGGGCCGAACTGCCTGGGACGGCTAATATCCTCGTCAACCGTCCCTTGATGCAAGTGCATCTGCAATTACATCGGTAAGGACGGCCGCACAGGGGCTCGTTCACGCCACCGTGATCGCGGGCTCGGGATCGGTCGGAGGACTCTCCTCCAGCAAGGGAGCAGCTGTTATGGAGCCGGTGACCAACGGCATGCAGGCGACCAGCATCGAAGGCGCCGTCTGGCGCAAGAGCCGCCGCAGCAACCCCAGCGGCAACTGCGTTGAGCTGGCCGTCCTTTCGGACGGCGGGGTGGCGGTGCGCAACTCCCGGTTCGCCTCGGGGCCGGCGTTGATCTACACCCGCGACGAGATCGCGGCCTTCGTCCAGGGCGCCAAGGACGGCGACTTCGACGATCTCGCGGCTCGCGACTGAGGCATATGCCGCCGAGATTGGCGCATATGTCGTTCGGATAGTCGCCGCAACTGTACGAAGCCTCGCGGCGATGGGACACTGGGCGTTCGCCCGACCACTCAGGGGAGTCAGCATGTGCGCCGCGCAGTCGAGCAGTGATACGTCCCTGCGCCGGTACCTCGAACACCCGCGGGGCGGACCGACCGTCCTGCGCATCGTGCTGGGCACCCAGCTGCGCAGGCTCCGGGAGGCGGCCGGCATCACCCGCGAGGCCGCCGGGGAGGCGATCCGCGGTTCACATGCGAAGATCAGCCGCCTGGAGCTCGGGCGGGTGAGCTGCAAGGAGCGGGACGTCGCCGATCTGCTGACGCTCTATCACGTCACGGACGAGGCGGTCCGCTCCGACTTCCTCAAGCTGGCCGGCCGGACCAGCAGTCCCGGCTGGTGGCATCAGTACGGCGATGTGCTGCCCGGCTGGTTCGAGACGCATCTCGGCCTCGAAGAGGCCGCCTCGGTGATCCGTACGTACGAGGTCCAGTTCGTTCCGGGCCTGTTGCAGACGGCGGACTACGCCCGTGCGGTGGCACAGCTCGGCCACCCGCGGTCCACGCCCGAGGAGATCGAGCGGCGGGTGCGGCTGCGCGTCCACCGCCAGGAGCTGCTGACCGTCCCCGACGCGCCGCGGGTGTGGGCGGTGCTCGACGAGGCGGCGCTGCGCCGGCCGTTGGGCGGACCGGAGGTGATGGCCGGGCAGCTCAGACATCTGCTGAAGCTGGCCGAGCTGCCCAATGTCACGCTGCAGATCGCCCCGTTCAGCCTCGGCGGCCTGGCCGCGGCCGGTGGCCCGATCACGATCCTGCGGTTCCTGGAGCCGGATCTGCCCGACATCGTCTATCTGGAGCAGCTGACCAGCGCGCTCTATCTGGACAAGCGCGATGACGTCGATCACTACCTCGCGGTGATGGACCGGCTCAGCGCGCAGTCGGAGTCACCGCGCGAGTCGCTGGCGATGCTGGAGCGGATGCTCAAGGAGAGCTGACCGCCCGCGACGGCCGGTCCGGCCCGTTCCGTCAGGCGACGAGGGCGGCTGCCCGAAGGCCACCGCTCCCGCCGCTCCCATCGGCCCTAGGGCTTGCGGGCGATGCCCCCGTACTCGATCCACTCCTGGGTGAGCTGCTTGGGGCCGATGTCCGCGTCCGGCTTCCAGGTGGAGACCTCCACCAGGCCGGGCTCCACGACCTCCAGGCCCTCCAGGAAGCCGGCCAGTTCGTGTGCCTGGCGCACCCGGCCCCACTGCCCGTGGGTGCTGACCCGCATGAACTCGGTGACGAAATCGCGGGTCGCGGCGTCCTCGCTCACCAACTGGCACACCACCAGGAAGCTGCCGGGCGCCAGCCGGTCGGCGACCCGCTTGATCAGACCGGCTGGGTCGCCGGAGTCCGGGATGCAGTGCAGCACGGAGACGAAGAGCGCGGCGACGGGCTGGTCGAAGTCGATCAGGCGCTCGACCTCGGGGCTGCTGAAGATGCCCTCCGTGTCCCGCATATCGGCCTGGATGACGGCGGTGTGGGCGTTCTCCTCCAGCAGCGCCCGCCCGTGCGCCAGCACGATCGGGTCGTTGTCGACGTACACCACCCGCGACTGCGGATCGATCCGCTGCGCGACCTGGTGGACGTTGTCCTGGGTCGGCAGGCCCGATCCGTGGTCGATGAACTGCCGGATGCCGTGTTCACTCGCCAGCCAGCGGACCGCCCGCTGCAGGAAGCGCCGGTTGTTGATCGCCAGCACCTGCGTGCTGGGCACCACCTTGCTCAGCTCGTCGCAGGCCTCGCGGTCGACGGCGTAGTTGTCCTTGCCGCCCAGGTAGTAGTCGTACATCCGCGCGACGCTCGGGATGGTGACGTCGACGGCGCTCGACTGCGGTGGTGTTCCCTGGCTCATTCCATGCTTTCCCGTCGCTTCGACAGCCATCGTCCATGGCGCCGCCGAAGCCGTTCCGTGTCGGAACGACCACGCGGCGCAGTGTCCAACATACCCACGCGTGGGCGGTTGTTGCAGACGAGCAGCGGGATAATTCCCGGGTTCACGGCCGCACACCCGGCCGCGGACCGCCGGCGCGGGGCGGCCGCGCCCCGCCGATTCTCATCCCTCTCTCACCCGGCGCTTACCGACCGCTCACCCCCGGTTCGTACGGTCGCCGAAGGCTCGTCGTGCACCCGGCCGGGGCCCGGGGTGTGTCGCGCGGAGCAGCCGCCGACGCCCGCGCCGGCGTCGTCGCGGTGTTCGCGCGGCTGTGGAGCGAGCGGCGGCTCGCCTGCGTCGTGGCCACGGAGGACGAGGCCCTCGCCCGGCACGCGCCGCGGCTGGCGACGCTCTCGCGGGGGAGGGTGAGGCCCTGGAGCATCGACGCGGCGCGGGAGCGCGGTCCCTTCTGGTCGCCCGGCCACCCGGCCGGTACAAGGGAGGGATGACAGAAGAGCTGAGTGAGCCGGCGGCCATGGCGGAGGCGTTACCCGGCATCGCGGAGATGGTCCGGGCCAATCAGGCGAACTGGGACGCCCGCACGCCGATCCATGTGGCGAGCGCGTTCTACGGGCTGGACGGCTCCCGGACCGCCGAGGACTGGTTCGCGCCGTTCGAGTGGACGGACCTCGGCGATCTGGCCGGGCGGGAGGTGCTGCATCTGCAGTGCCATCTGGGCACCGAGACCGCCGCGTTCGCCGAGCGGGGCGCCGCGCGCACCGTGGGGCTCGACTTCTCCGCCGCGGCGGTCGAGGCGGCCCGGCGGCTCGCCGACGCGGCCGGTCGCCGGGTGGAGTTCGTCCAGGCGGATGTGCACCGGGCCGTGGAGGCACTGGGCGGCCGCCGGTTCGACGTGGTCTACACCGGCAAGGGGGCGCTGTGCTACCTGCCGGATCTGACGGCCTGGGCGGGGATCGTCAGCGCGCTGCTCCGGCCCGGCGGGACGCTGTATCTGGTCGAGTTCCATCCGCTGCTGGACGCCCTCGGTCCGGCGCCGAGCCCGGACCCCCAACGGCAGCAACTGACGCTCCATTACGACTACTTGGCGGGGCGCGGCGCCATCCGGAGCGATGCGCCCCGCACCTACACCGACGGACCGCCGGTGCAGGGGGCGACGACCAGTTACGAATGGCGCCACGGGCTCGGCGAGGTCCTCTCCGCCGTGGTGGGCGCGGGGCTGAGCGTCCAACTGGTGCGGGAGACCGAGCTGTTGCCCTGGAAGCGGTTCGACTCGATGGTGCCGGCCGACAACGGCTGGTGGCGGCTGCCGCCCTCGGAGCCGATCATCCCGCTGCTGTACGCCCTGCGTGCGGTGAAGCCGGCGGCCTGAGCCCGCGGACCGGGCCCGCCGAGCGCCTCACGCCCGGCGGTAGACCGAACGCAGCAGCTGGTCCTTGGCCGGCCCGGTGACCCGCCACCGCAGGTGCCACTCGTCCGCCGCGACGGTGGTGAAGGTCCCCGCGTAGCGGTCCGCGGAGCAGGGGTGGACGGCGGTCCACCGTCCGCCCCTGAGGTCGAGGTCGTGGAAGGGCCGGCCGTCGGCGAAGCGGATCTCGGCGGTGCCGTCGGGGCGGGGGCGAAGGCGCAGCGTGCGGCTCGCCGGGTACTCCGTGCCGTCCCACGTCAGCCGCCCCTCCTCGACGTGCAGCAGCTCCTCGCCCGCCGACGGCTCCCCGCCCCCGGCCGGCCGGAACTCCGCGGTCCCGCGGAAGGAGCCCTCGACGCCGGCCCGCAGGTCGTACACGGTGCGCTCGACGCGCCAGTGGCCGGCGAGGTAGGCGGCGGCGTCGGTGACCGGGTACGGCACGTCGGTGACCGGGTACGGCACCGCCTCCGGCGCGCACCGCGTCCCCGCCTCCGGCACCGGCCCGCTCGACGACATCCCCGACATGCCCCCATTCTCCCGCCCGCCCCCTGTCGTCACCCCATCGGCCCCACCTAGGGGGTGTCTGCTCGGTCTCCGGCCCCTCGTACCGTGCGGACCCGCGGTGCCCGCCTTACGCTCGGTGCAGTGATCGTCACCGAGGTCCGGTGGCCGTACGCCGTCGGCCAGGGCGGCACGCCCGCTCGCCGCCGCCTCGTACGAGCCCGGAGACCGGAGGCCCCCATGCCGGAGCTGTTCATCGGCGGTCAGTGGACCGCAGCGGCCGACGGGCAGGTGCGGGAGATCCGCTGCCCGGCGGACGGCACGCTGGTCGCGACCGTCGACGAGGGCGGGCCCAAGGACGCGGCGGCCGCGATCAGCGCCGCCCGTCTGGCGTTCGACGACGGGCCCTGGCCGCGGACCCCGACGGACGAGCGCGGCCGGCTGGTGCTGCGCGTCGCCGAGCTGCTGGAGCGCGACAAGGACGCGCTGGCCCGGGCGGAGTCGCTGGACACCGGCAAGCGACTGGTCGAGAGCGCCTACGACATGGACGACATCGCCAAGTGCTTCCGCTACTTCGGCAACCTGGGCGCGGCCGGCGGCACCGACCGGGTGGTGGACACCGGCATCGCGGAGACCGACAGCACGGTGCGGCACGAGCCGGTCGGCGTCTGCGCGCTGATCACCCCGTGGAACTATCCGCTGCTGCAGACCGCCTGGAAGGTCGCGCCCGCGCTCGTCACGGGCAACACGTTCATCCTCAAGCCCAGCGAGCTGACCCCGCACACCGCCATCCACCTGATGCGGCTGCTGGCCGAGGCCGGGCTGCCGGACGGCGCCGGCAATCTGGTGCTGGGCACCGGCCCGGAGGTGGGCGCGCCGCTGACCGAGGACCCGCGGGTGGACATGGTGTCGTTCACCGGTGGGCTGGCCACCGGCCGGCGCATCATGGCCGCGGCCGCCCCCACGGTGAAGAAGATCGCCCTGGAACTGGGCGGGAAGAACCCGAACATCGTCTTCGCGGACGCCGACTTCGACACCGCGGTCGACTACGCCCTGACGGCGATCTTCCTGCACTCCGGGCAGGTCTGCTCGGCGGGCGCCCGGCTCCTGGTCCAGGAGGAGCTGCACGATGCGTTCGTCGACGAGCTGGTCTCCCGTGCCCAGCGGATCCGGCTGGGCGGGCCGTTCGACGAGCACGCCCGCACCGGGCCGCTGATCTCGGCCGCGCACCGCGCGAAGGTCGAGGCGTATGTGGCGGCCGGGCTCGAAGAGGGGGCCGTGCTGCTCTGCGGCGGCTCGGCGCCCGACGACCCGTCGCTGGCGAACGGCTTCTACTACCTGCCGACCGTCCTGGACGAGTGCACCCCGGACATGTCCGTCGTACGGGACGAGTCGTTCGGGCCGGTGCTGACCGTCGAGCGGTTCCGCGACGAGAACGAGGCGGTCTCGCTCGCCAACGACACGGTCTACGGGCTGGCCGGAGCGGTGTGGACGCAGGACAGCGAGCGCGCCCACCGGGTGGCGGCCCGGATGCGCGCGGGAACGGTGTGGATCAATGACTTCCATCCGTACGTGCCGCAGGCGGAGTGGGGCGGGATGAAGCAGTCGGGCGTGGGGCGGGAGCTGGGTCCCGCCGGGCTGGCGGAGTACCAGGAGGCCAAGCACGTCTGGCGCAATACCGCGCCACGGCCGCAGAGGTGGTTCGAGTGACGGATCCCGGATCCGTGCGCCCCCCGGCCGGGGACGATCATTCGCACGACGACGCCTCGCTCGCCGAACTCGGCTACAAGCCCGAACTCAAGCGCACCCTGGGCAACTTCCACACCTTCGCCGCCGGCATCAGCTACATCTCGATCCTCACCGGTACCTTCCAGCTGTTCTACTTCGGTGTCGCCCACGGCGGCCCGGCGTACTGGTGGTCCTGGCCGATGGTCTTCGTCGGGCAGCTGATGGTGGCGCTGTGCTTCTGCGAACTGGCCGCCCGCTATCCGGTGGCCGGCTCGATCTACAACTGGGCCAAGAAGCTCGGCGGCCCGCACATCGGCTGGCTCGGCGGCTGGATGATGCTCACCGCGACCATGGTCTCGCTGTCGGCGGTGGCGCTCGCCTATCAGGTGACGCTGCCGCAGATCTCGTCGTGGTTCCAGTTCATCGGCGACGGCACGGGGCAGTCGGCGGCCGCCAACGCGGTGGTGCTCGGCACCGTACTCGTCACCTTCACCACCCTGGTCAATGCGTTCGGCGTCAAGCTGATGGCGCGGATCAACTCGGCGGGCGTGGCCATCGAGCTGATCGCCGCCATTGTCCTGATCGTGCTGCTCGCCGCGCACATCACCCGCGGCCCGGGAGCGGTGACCAACACCTTCGGGCTGGGCAAGGGCGAAACCCTCGGCTACTTCGGGGCGTTTCTGACCGCGTCGCTGGCCTCGGCGTATGTCATGTACGGCTTCGACACGGCCTCGTCGCTCGGCGAGGAGTCCAAGGACCCCGGCCGCAACGCGCCCCGGGCGATCCTGCGCGCGCTGGTCGCGTCCTTCCTCATCGGCGGGCTGATCCTGCTCTTCGCCCTGCTGTCGGTGCCCGACCTGCACGCCGAGGAGCTGTCCGTGGACGGACTGCAGTACGTCGTCCTCGCCACCCTCGGCTCGACGGTGGGGCAGATCGTGCTCTGGTGCGTGGTCATCGCGATCACCGTGTGCGAGCTGGCGGTGCACACCGCGGGCATCCGGCTGGCGTTCGCGATGGCCCGGGACAACAACCTGCCGGCCGCCTCGCTGCTCGCCAAGGTCAGTCCGCGCTTCCAGACGCCGGTGCTGCCCGCCGTCGTGATCGGTCTGGTGGCGATCGGCATCCTGCTGATCAACGTCAACCAGCCGCAGATCTTCTCGGTGATCACCAGCATCGCGATCATCATGATCTATCTGGCCTATCTGTCGGTCACCCTGCCGATGCTCGTCCAGCGGCTGCGCGGCAAGTGGACCCCGCTGGAGGGGAGGTTCTCGCTGGGCAGGCTCGGCCTGCCGGTGAACATCCTCGCCGTCCTCTGGGGCGCCGGGATGTCCCTCAACCTCGCCTGGCCGCGCGCCGCCGTCTACAACGCGACCGGCCCGCAGCACTGGTATCTGCGCTGGGGCGCGTTCCTGTTCATCGGCGTCGTGGCGATCGGCGGCTTCACCTACTACTGGTTCGTCCAGCGCAAGCGGACCGGCGTCCTGGCCATGCACGCCGCCGTCGGCCACGACGACGGCGGCCCGGGCGGCCCGGGCTCCTCCACCACCCCCACCCCCTGACGGGAGACGGCGCGATGCCCCAAGAGACCCCCGTGGAAGAGTTCGACTATGTCGTGGTCGGCGGCGGCACGGCCGGCGCCGTCGTGGCGGCGCGGCTGAGCGAGGACCCCTCGGTCACGGTCTGTCTGCTGGAGGCCGGTCCGTCCGATGTCGGCGATGACAACGTGCTGCGCCTGGATCGCTGGATGGCCCTCCTGGAGTCCGGTTACGACTGGGACTACCCCGTCGAGCCGCAGGAGAACGGCAACAGCTTCATGCGGCACGCCCGTGCCAAGGTGCTCGGCGGCTGCTCCTCTCACAACTCCTGTATCGCCTTCTGGGCTCCGGCCGAGGACCTGGACGAGTGGGCCGCGCGGGGCTGCCAGGGCTGGAGCGCGGCGGACTGCTTCCCGCTCTACCAGCGGCTGGAGAGCAACGACGCACCGGGCGACCACCACGGCCGCTCCGGCCCGGTCACCCTGCGCACCATCCCGCCGGGCGACCCGTGCGGGGTGGCGCTCCTGGAGGCCTGTGCGGCGTCCGGCATCCCCACCACCCCGTTCAACACCGGCAAGACCGTCGTCCGCGGCGCGCACTGGTTCCAGATCAACTGCCGCCCGGACGGCACCCGTTCCTCCGCGTCGGTCTCCTACCTCCACCCCGTCATGGACGCCCGCCGCAATCTCGACGTACGCACCGGGCTGCAGGCCAAGCGCCTGAACTTCACCCCCTCCCGGCGCTGCACCGGCGTGGAGTACCTCTCCCCCGACCTCTTCCACAGCCGTACCGTCAACGCCCGCCGCGAGGTCGTCGTCTCCTGCGGGGCCATCGACACTCCCAAGCTGCTGATGCTCTCCGGCATCGGCCCGGCCGGCCACCTGAGGTCCATCGGCATCGAACCGCTCGTCGACTCACCGGGCGTGGGCGAGAACCTCCAGGACCACCCCGAGGGCGTGATCATGTGGGAGGCCAAGCAGCCCATGGTGACCTCCTCCACCCAGTGGTGGGAGATCGGCATCTTCGCCGACACCGAGCCCGGCCTGGACCGTCCCGACCTGATGTTCCACTACGGCTCCGTGCCCTTCGACATGAACACCTACCGCCGGGGCTACCCCACCTCGGACAACGCCTTCTGCCTGACCCCGAACGTCACCCGCGCCCGCTCCCGCGGCACCGTCCGCCTGCGCACCCGCGACTTCCGCGACAAGCCCAAGGTCGACCCCCGCTACTTCACCCACGAACACGATGTACGGGTCATGACCCACGGCCTCCGCCTCGCCCGCGAGATCGTCGCCCAGGCCCCGATGGCGAGCTGGGCCGGCGTCGAACTCGCCCCCGGCCCCTCCGCCCACTCCGACGACGACCTGCTCGCCTACATCCGCGACACCCACAACACCGTCTACCACCCCGCCTGCACGGTCCAGATGGGCGCTCCCGGCGACGACGCGGCCCCGCTCGACCCGCAGCTGCGGGTCAAGGGCGTCACCGGCCTGCGGGTGGCCGACGGCTCGGTGATGCCGTTCCTGACGACCGTGAACCCCTGCATCACGACGATGATGATCGGGGAGAAGTGCGCCGACATGATCCGGGGCGGCTGAGCGCTTGCACCGCCCGGCCGCCCTTGGGGCTCCCGGCACGGCCGCGCGGGTCCTGGGCCGGTCTCGCGGATCACGGCACGACAAAGACCTACGAGGTGGGCTCCCTTCGCCGGCATTGTCCGGATCAGGTGCTTGGGGGTCGCCGTCCGGTCTCCCGACCTTTCAGCCTCTCAGCCCGACCTTTCTTCTTGTCCTCGGCGAGAGCCAGAGCTCCCTTACCCCGAGGCCAGTCCGGTCGAACTCCCTCGCTCGCCCCGTAGGCCGGTCTTCAGGATACTCCCGGACAAGGGGAATGGAACAGTCAAATCGGATAAGTTGCCGGGATTTCCCGAAGGGGACTCCACCCCGACCCCCAAAACGACGAAAACCCCTGATCAACAGGGGTCTTTCGCTGGTGTCCGAGGGGGGACTTGAACCCCCACGCCCGATAAAGGGCACTAGCACCTCAAGCTAGCGCGTCTGCCATTCCGCCACCCGGACTAGGTGTGATCTTCACGGGGCGTTCCCCGCGGCGACATGGACAACAATACCAAGGTTTCGGAGTGCCTTTCACCTGCGTATCCGTGCGGGGCATAACCTCGATTTATGGGCAATGACGGACACATCGCTCATCTCACTGGGCCGCGCAGGCCACGGGCTCTTTCACCGCTGCGGGAGCATCTGCGGGACACCTTCTGGTTCGCTCCGACCGCGGGGCTGCTCGGTGCGGTGCTGCTGTGGTGGGCGGCGTCGGCCGTCGACCTGGAGATCGTCGCGCTGCTGCAGCGCGAGCGGGCGTACGGCGCGGTCCGGGAGCTGATGTCGATCGCGGACGACGCCAAGACGATCGTGACGACGATCAGCGCGGCGATGATGACCTTCATCGGCGTGGTCTTCAGCATCTCGCTGGTCGCGGTGCAGATGGCCAGCGGACAGCTCACCCCGCGGGTGGTGCGGATCTTCGTCCGGAGCCGGATCAGCAAGATCACGCTCACCGTCTTCCTGGCGACGTTCCTGTTCTCGCTGCTGGTGCTCACCTCCTATGAGAGCGAGAGCAGCGCGCGGGAGGTCACCTCCGTACCGGTCGTGCAGAGCCTGCTGACGCTGGTGCTGGTCGGGCTGAGTCTGGTGCTGTTCATCGCGTATGTGTCCGCCACGCTGCGGCTGATGCAGGTGGGGCCGGTGGTGGACCGGATCACCCGGGAGACGCTGCGGATGCTGGCGCGGCAGGCTCCGGGCAGCGAGGACGGCGAGGACGATGCGGGGGTGCGGGCACCGGAGACCGGCTGGCTGGCGCACGAGGGGCGGGCGGGGGTGGTGCGGGATGTGCATGTGGCGCGGCTGGTGCGGGTGGCGCGGCGGCAGGGCGTCGTACTGCGGCTGATCCCCCGCATCGGGGACTTCGTGACGCCGGGGACGCCGGTGCTCGCGGTGCACGGCGGGACGCCGCCGCGGCGGGCGCTGTTGCGGTACACGGTCTCGGTCGGCGTGGAGCGCACCTTCCACCAGGATCTCGGGCTGGGGCTGCGGCAGTTGGCGGATATCGCGCTGCGCGGGCTGTCGCCGGCGGTGAACGATCCGACCACGGCCGTGCAGTGCCTGGACCGGATCGTGCAGATCCTGGCGGCGGTGGTGCACCGGCCGCTCGGGACGGTGCACCACCGCGACCGCCAGGGTGTGGTGCGGCTGACACAGCGGGTTCCGGGGTGGCCGGATCTGGTGGATCTGGGGCTGACCGAGGTCCGGGCCGCCTCGGTGCACAGTCCGCAGGTGACGCGACGTCTGCTGGCCGGCATCGACGATCTGCTGCTGCTCGCACCTCACCAGCGGCGGGAGCCGCTGGTGAGGCACCGCGAGCTCCTGCTGAAGGCGCTGGAGCAGGCGGTGCCGGAGGCGGCGGACCGGCGGTTCGCCGCGCGCCCCGACCGGCAGGGGATCGGCTAGGGGGTCTCCGCAAAGTCCCGTCGTCCGCCCGCATGCGCTGGGTGCGCTGTCCGCCCCGGCCCACCGGGCGGGCCCCGGGTGCCCGCCGCCCCGTGGCCGGCGTCCGGCTACGGCATCAGGTGGTAGTCCGGGAAGTTGCCCGGCAGGCGCTCGGTGGCCGGCCCCTCGGTCACCGCGCGGACCAGGAGCTCGCCGCCGACGAAGGCGCCGCTCCAGGAGTTGCCGAAGCCGCCGAAGAGCTCATCGCGGTCGCCGCGGGAGCGGGGCTTGTTGTGGCCGACCTTGAAGGCGCGGATCTGGGGCGCGAGGCGGTGGTAGGTGTCCTTGTCGTCGCAGGAGAGGCTCGCGACCAGGGCGCCGTTGCTGGCGTTCATGGCGGCGAGCAGTTCGGCCTCGGTGTCGACGAGGACGACGGTGTCGACAGGGCCGAAGGGCTCGGCGTGGTGGAGGGGCGAGGAGGGCGGCGGGGCCAGGAGGGTGGTCGGCGGGAGGTAGGCGGAGGTGTCCTGGTCGGGCAGGAAGTGGCCGTCGCCGAGGACGCCCCGGTGCAGGGGGACGGCGCCCCGGGAGACGGCCTCGGTCGTGAGGTCGGCGAGTTCCTTGGCCTTGGCCGCGTTGATCAGGGGGCCGAAGTCGAGTTCGGGCAGCGGGTCGGCGGGGTCGGCGACGGCCAGGGGGTGGCCGAAGCGGACGCTGCGTACGGCCGGGAGGTAGGCGGCGAGGAAGTCGGCGAAGGCGTCGCGCTGGACGACGAAGCGTGGGTAGGCGGTGCAGCGCTGTTTGGCGTAGTCGAAGGTCTTGCGCAGCAGGGGGGTGAGGGAGGTCCAGTCGGTGTAGTTCCAGATGCCCCAGGTGTTGAGGCCCTCCTGTTCGAGGATGTGGCGTTTGCCCAGGTCGGCGACGGCGGTGGCGACGCGGGCGCCGGTGTCCCGGCCGCCGACGAAGGAGACGCAGCCGATCTCGGGTGAGCGGACGAGGGCGGGCGAGAGCTCGCCGCCGCTGCCGCTGACGAGGGTGGCCGGGACGCCCTCCCGGGCGGCCAGCGCGCAGGCCAGGGTGAGGCAGACCAGGCCGCCGTCGGTGGGCGTCTTCGCGATCACGGCGTTGCCCGCCAGCGCCTGGACGAGCATCGCGTGGATCAGGACCGACATGGGGTAGTTCCAGCTGGCGATGTTGCTGACCGGTCCGGGCAGCGGGGTGCGGTCGGCGAGCATCCGGTCGATCTCGTCGACGTACCAGCGGACGCCGTCGATGGCGCGGTCGACATCGGCCTGGGCGAGTTTCCAGGGCTTGCCGATCTCCCAGACCAGCAGCAGCGCGAGCAGCTCGCGGTGTTCGGTGAGGGCGTCGAGGGTGGCGGAGATCCGGGCCTTGCGCTCGGCCAGGGGGACCTGGCGCCAGGCGCGGTGCTGGTCGAGGGAGGCGCGTACGGCGTGCCGCGCGGTGTCCGCGTCGAGGCGGGGCGGGCCGGCGATGGGGGTGCCGTCGATCGGGCTGGTGGCGGGCAGCGGATCGCCGTCCGGGTGCCAGGCGGCGGCCCAGAGGTTGAGGGCGTGCTCGTCGCGGAACGCCTCGGGGGCGGCCGCCAGGCTGCGTTGCCAGGCGTCCTGCCAGGACGTACCGGGCTTGAGGGCCAGGGTCGGGGTGGTGTCGGAGGTGGGTGCCATCGGTTGTCTCCGCTCTCGGTGCACGGCCGGAGGGGCAGGGTGGTGGCGCTCGGGCGGCTTCCTGAGAAGCCGTTACCGGACGGTAGTGGGCGGGGTGGCACCGGGGGGCGGTCCGGCGTCAGGTATGGCGAGTGTCACTCTTCGTGGGCGGCGGGGCCACCTGGGTGAGGCGAGTGGTGGGCGGGTCGCTCCCGCCCCTGGCCGGACGGCACCCACCCGCCCCGGCCGCCGGTGGCCCATCCCCTGCCCACCCGTCCGAGCAGGCCCGTACCAGGCCCTAGAGCAGCCACTTCCCCTCACGCATAAGAGTCCGTCCCGTCATCTCCGGAACCGTTCCCCACGCCTGCAGAACCTCCGGTACGACCTGGAAGAAGACGTAGGAGGAGTGATCCTTGCGAGGATCCCAACCGTCCTTGGCCGCGAAGGCATCGCCCACCTCGGCGGGAAGCTCCTCTCGGGTCAGCATGCGCGCGGTGCCGTGGACCAGGACCACGTCCCGGGTATGGCCGAAGCACAGGCGGACCCGTCCGTTGGCGGTCAGGTTGCGCCCCGTCGGGTTGGTGACGCGGGTGGCCAGCCACACGGCCTCCCCGTCCCACCAGAAGGCAAGCGGAACGAGGCACGGCTCGCCGGTGGCGTCGGCCGTGGCGACCCATACATCGTTGTCCCGCGCGAGCCGTTCCAGCGCCTCGCCCTTGCGCTGCTCTGGGCTCCGGGGTCCGCGTGGCGAAGAATCAACTGACGTCATGGAGCGAGGCTATGGCGGGTGGCACTCCACCACATCCGTCACCGGAACTAGGGTCTGTCCGATGGGTCAGGGCCGAGAGTCGGGGGGTCCGCACCCCGAACAGCCCAAGAGCGAGTAATCCGTGTGCGTTTGTCAGTGACCGGCCGTACGATTCGCGCCATGGCGACCACATGCGTCCCAGACGCCGCCGAGGCCAACGAGCGCATACGCGCGTTCATGGCCGCCCGCACCGGTCGGCCCCTGTGGCCCGACGAGCAGGCCGAGTACGAGCAGTTGCTCGCAGCATGGGCCGCTTCGGCACGAAGGGAAACGAACCGCTGACGCCGAGCCGCTGCGGTTCGGAGAGTCTCCACCGGGCCTCGTCTCGCGCCGAGATATGGCGCTGTCTCATTCGCCTTGCCCCTGGGGGAACTTGACCACCAGAGCGCGGGTCAGCCAGTCGGCGGTGGGAAGGCTACGAGCCGGCCGTTCGTGAGGCGACGTACCTCATGATCGACGCGCCGCGTGTTCAGCTCTCGGGTCCTGCGCCTGCGCCGTCGCGAGATCCGTTCCCGGCAGCGCCCTGATTCGCGATCGCTTTATGGTGGCGGACCACCTCATCGATGATGAAGTTCAGGAACTTCTCGGCGAACGCCGGGTCCAGTCGGGCGTCCTCGGCCAGTCGGCGCAGCCGCTCGATCTGGGCGGCCTCACGGGCCGGGTCGGCGGGCGGCAGGCTGTGCCGAGCCTTGAGCTCGCCGACCTGCTGAGTGCACTTGAAGCGCTCGGCGAGCAGATGGACCAGGGCGGCGTCGAGGTTGTCGATGCTGCTGCGCAGGTAGCCCAGCCGCTCGCGGGCCGCCTCGTCGGCGACGGAGGCCGCTTCGCCGGCCGCCGGTGCTGTCCCTTCGCTCATGTACCTCTCGCCATTCCTGGTCGGTCGTCGGGTGCTTCGGTCCTGATCGGCTGAAGATTACCCGGCCGGCGGCAGGCGCCCGGGGCTGGTCTCGCGGATCGGACGCCTGTCGGGGGCGGGCCCGGGGCCGGGTGCCCGCCCCACGCCGCCGGCGGCCGGCACGCCCGCCGTATGCAGGACAATGAGGGTGCCAAGGTCACCGGAACGAGTGGGACTGATCAAGCCATGGGACGTGTCACGGAACGACGCAAGGTGATCCGTATCCGCGACGGTGCCGTGAGCACCCGCCCGGACACCCTCGTCGCCGAGGAGCCGATGGAGATCCGGCTCGGCGGCAAGCCGCTGGCGATCACGATGCGTACGCCCGGTGACGACTTCGCGCTGGCCGCGGGCTTCCTCGTCAGCGAGGGCGTCCTGGCGCGCGCCGACGAGCTGGCGAACATCGTCTACTGCGCGGGGGCGACCGGCGAGGGCGGCGCCAACACGTACAACGTCGTCGATGTGCGGCTCGCGGACGGGGTGCCGGTCCCGGACATCACCCTGGAGCGCAACGTCTATACGACGTCGTCGTGCGGACTGTGCGGCAAGGCCAGCCTGGAGGCGGTGCGCACCACCACCCGTTGGCCGCTGGACGCCTCCCCCGCCACCCCGGCCCGCCTCGCGCCCGCCACCCTCGCCGCCCTCCCCGACCGACTGCGGGCCGCCCAGCGGGTGTTCGACCGGACCGGCGGTCTGCATGCCGCGGCGTTGTTCACCACGGACGGGGAACTGCTCGACATACGGGAGGACGTGGGTCGGCACAACGCGGTGGACAAGATCGTGGGCCGGGCCCTGCAGCAGGGGCTGCTGCCGCTGTCCTCGTGCGTGCTGATGGTCTCCGGGCGGGCGTCGTTCGAGCTGGCGCAGAAGGCTGTGATGGCGGGGATTCCGGTGCTGGCCGCGGTCTCGGCCCCGTCCTCGCTCGCCGTCGACCTGGCCCAGGAGACCGGGTTGACCCTGGTCGGGTTTCTGCGCGGCTCCTCGATGAATGTGTACGCCGGTGAGCACCGCCTCGCCCTGAGCGCCGCGGCCGCCACCGGCTGAGGCGGCACGCGGGGGCCGGTCGGCCGGCTTCGCCACCGGCGGGACGCGTCCCCGCGCACATCAGCCGGGCGGCATCCGTACGTCGCGTACGTCATCCGGAGCCCACCGGGCAGCGACTGCTCCCCTACCAGCAGCTCACTCCCCCGGCAGCGCGATCCGGGTCAGCAGCGCGATCAGCTGCTCGCGCTCGGCGGGGGTGAGCGCCGCGGTCAGCTCCGCGTTGGCCTCGTCGCCGAGCCGCTGGGTGCGGCGCAGGCGCCGCCTGCCGTCGGCGGAGATCTCGACGGCGTTCTTGCGCCGGTCCTTGGGGTCGGGGGTGCGGGTGACCAGGGCGTCCTTCTGCAGGTCGTTGACGATCGCGACCATGTCCTTGGGGTCGATGCCCAGGGTCCGGCCGAGCTCCGCCTGGGAGACCGGACCGAGCTCGTCGACCGCCGACAGGACGGCGTGATGCATCATCCGCATGCCCTCGGCGGCGAGGGCCTCGGCGACCAGGCGGTGGCCGCGGGCGGCGGCGCGGCCCAGGAGCCAGCTGGGGAGCGCGCGGACGCGGCTGGGGGCGTACGAGGTGTCGGCCATGGGTCCACCGTATCGAGAATCCATTGGGTCTCCCTACGAAAAATCGCGGAGATCCATCGAAATCCATTGGCTTCCCCAACGGTTTCGGCTTATCGTTGGGGAACCCAATGAAGCGAACGGCCGGTGTCCGCCGGCCCGATTCCCACGAAAGGCGGCGGCCCATGCGCCGAGTCCGATTCCATGCCTACGGCGGTCCGGAAGTCCTGCGCGTCGAGGAGGCCGAGGCCCCGGTGCCGGGCCCCGGTGAACTCCTGGTGCGCACCGAGGCGATCGGTGTCACGCTGCCGTGCGTACGGCGCCTGCGCGGCGACGGCAAGGGCGGCGGCGATCCGCTCCCCGGTACGCCCGGCGGGGAGATCGCCGGCGAGGTCGTCGCGCTCGGCCCGGACGTCACCGGCTTCGCCGTCGGCGACCGCGTCACCTCGCTCACCCTCACCGGCTCGTACACCGAACTCGCCCTCGCGCCCGCCTTCCTGGCGAGCCGGATACCCGAGGGGGCGAGCGCCGTGGAGGCGGTGGCGCTGGTGCGCAGCGGGCATGTCGCGCTCGCCGCGCTCAGCACCGCCGCACCGCGGGGCACCGAATCCGTACTGATCACCGGTGCGGCCAGCGGCACCGGGCACCTCGCCGTCCAACTGGCCAAGCTCCAAGGGGTGCCGCGGGTGGTCGCCGCGGTCGGCTCGGCCGCCAAGGCGGAGTTCCTCCACGGGCTCGGGGCCGATGAGGTGGTGACCTACGACCAGGAGTCCTGGGGCAAGCCGGTCGACATCGTCCTGGACGGCGTCGGCGGGGAGCTGCTACCGCGGGCGCTGGCCGCCCTGGCGGAGGGCGGCCGACTGGTCTTCTTCAACTCCGGTGGCGGCACGGTCCCGGCGTATGACCTGCTGGCCGGCTCCAAGACGGTCACCGGGCTGACGATGCGCCGGTTCGCCACCGTCCACCGGGAGCTGTACGAGCAGCACCACGCGCAGCTGTGGGAGCTGGCGCGGTCCGGCCGGCTGCGGGCCGCCGTCCACGCCGAACTGCCGCTGGACCAGGCCGCCAAGGCACACGAGATCATCGAGGCCAGGGCCAATCTCGGCAAGGTGGTGCTGCGGCCGTGACGCACCGCGGGCGCGGACCGGGCGTGCCGTATGCCCCGGTCCTGCGGCACACCTGGCCCACCCGGCTCGCGCAGCGCACCCGGCGCACCCGGCGCAGTGCCTGCGGGCCGGGTGAGTGAATTCCGGCTGTGGCGCCGAGAACCGATGCAGGCTCCTTGTCGCGGTCCGCACGCGGCAGTAGCTTCCGTCAGGGATGCACATAGGACGTGGGATGTCCTGATGACCCGACCGCCGATCCCTCGAAGGGCAGGCCGGACCATGACGTCAGTTCTCCGCGCACACCCCAGCCCCCGCCGCAGACCCCGGCACCGCCGCGCCACCGGCATGCTCGCCGCGCTGACCGCCTCGGTCCTCGCGCTGCTGCCGACCGCCCCCGCACACGCCGTGCCTGACGAGGCGTCGGGCGGCGGCCCCGCCGCGACGGCACCGCCGCCCGCGGGCGGTTTCGAGCAGCAGATCCTCTTCAAGGCCTCCCAGGAACGGGGCTACTTCTGCTTCCGGATACCAGCCGTCGTGCAGTCCGTACGCGGCACCCTGCTCGCCTTCGCCGAGGGCCGCCGGCACGACTGCGGCGACTCCGGCGACATCGACCTGGTCCTCAAGCGCTCCACCGACGGCGGCCGCACCTGGGGCCCGCTCCAGGTCGTCAACCAGGGCGGCGGAGACACCCACGGCAACCCGGCGCCGATCGTCGACCGCCGCACCGGCCGGATCGTCCTCGCCGAGACCTACAACAAGGGCCGCGACGACGGCCTCAGCTGCGATGTCCCCTGCGACCGCACCCCGCACCTGCAGTACAGCGACGACGACGGCGCGACCTGGTCCGCGCCCCGCGACCTGACCCCGGCCATCCGTCCCCCGCAGTGGAACTCCTGGTACGCCACCGGGCCCGTGCACGGCATCCAGCTCACCCACGGGCGGCACACCGGCCGGCTGGTCTTCGGCATCAACGCCGAGAGCTACGCGGACAACCGGGTCACCGCCAACCACGCCGCACTGATCCACAGCGACGACGGCGGCGCCACCTGGAAGGTCGGCGCGCTGGACAGCTGGCCCATCGCGGCGAGCTCCGCTTCCAAGAACTCGTCGGAGAGCGGAACGTTTCGTCAGAAGCCCTCGGAGATGACCCTCCTGGAGCGCTCCGACGGCTCGATCTACGTCAACGGCCGCGAACAGGACGGCACCGACCTGGGCCATCGCGACGCCGCGGTCAGCCGTGACGGCGGCGATTCCTTCACCGCCCCGTTCCGCGCCCTGCCCGACCTCTACTCCCCCATGGTGCAGGGCTCGGCGCTGCGGCTGTCGCATCCGCACGACGGCCGCGGCCGCACCCTGTTCGCGGCCCCCGCCGATCCCGACCGGCGCCGGACCATGACCATCCGCTCCTCCTGGGACGAGGGCCGCACCTGGGAGGGCGTCGACCGGGGCGCCCGGGTCACCACCGACTGGTCCGGCTACTCGGACCTGGTCGCCATCTCACCCGACGTCACCGGCCTGATGTACGAGGGCGGCGCGGTCGACGCCCGGGACGAGATCCGCTTCGTCCGCTTCACCCAGGACTGGCTCGGCCCGCGCCGCGCCCCGGATCCCACCACCCGTGACGCCGCCCCCGGCGCCCGGCCCGCCCTCGTCCTCGGCGGCGCGAGCCCCACGGACGGCCGGTTCGGCCAGGCCCTCTCCTTCGACGGCAAGGACGACGCCGTACGCCTGCCGTTCCGCGGCTCCCTCCCCTTGGGCGCCCACGACTTCACCTGCAGCCTGTGGTTCCGCTACGACGCCCGGACCGGCGAGCAGCCGCTGCTGTGGATGGGCGGTGTGGGCACCAGGAGCCCCCAGGTCGCGCTGACCGGCGACCCCCGCAACGGCCGGCTGCTGGCCCGCGTCACCGCCGTCGACGGTGCCTTGCCGCCCGCCACCGCCCAGGCCGCGACCGCGGCGGCCTACAACGACGGCGACTGGCACCATCTGGCGCTGCGCCGCACCGGTGGCCGGCTGCTGCTCACCGTGGACGGCGCCGAGAGCACCGTCGTGGCCGACGTCCCGGGCTCGGTCAGCCGCGGGTCGGTCTTCGGCGTCCACCTCGGTCAGAAGCCGGACGCCCGCGCCCAGTTCACCGGTGCGCTGGACGCGGTACGGGTCTACCGGCGGGCACTGACCGACGCCGAGCTGTCCGCCGTACGCACGGACGACGCCTCGGTGCCCGCGCCGTTGGTGCTGGGGCTGTCACTGGACCGGGTGCGCGGACCGGGCCGGTAGTGCCCCTGACCGACCGCTGCCGCGGCGGGGGTGGCCTCCCGCCGCGGCTCCGGCTCCGGCTCCGCACCGGCCGCGTACCGCCTCGCCAGCACCGCGCACACCATCAGCTGCATCTGGTGGAACAGCATCAGCGGCAGGACCATCAGGCCCGCCTGGGCTCCGAAGAGGACGCTGGCCATGGGGAGGCCGGCGGCCAGGCTCTTCTTGGAACCGGCGAAGGTGATGGCGATGCGGTCCGCACGGGGGAAGCCGAGCCGCTTCGCGCCGTAGGAGGTGAGGGTCAGCATCAGCGCGAGCAGCGCGGCCTCCACACCCAGCAGGCACAGCAGCCGCAGCCAGGAGACCTGGTGCCAGACGCCCTGGACCACGCCGGCGCTGAACGCGGCGTAGACCACCAGGAGTATCGAAGAGCGGTCCACATAGCCGAGGGCCTTCTTGTGGCGGGCGAGGAAGCCGCCCTCCGGTCGCCCGCCGGCGTCCTGCCCGCCGCGCCGCGCCCGGCCCCGCCGGCTCCACCAGCGGCGCAACAGCTGCCCGGCGGCGAACGGGAGCAGCAGCTGGCCGACGATCGAGAGCAGCGAGTCGGCGGAGAAGCCGCCGCCGTTTCCGTGCAGCACGAGCCCCGCCAGCAGCGGTGTGACGACGATGCCGGCGAGGCTGGAGAACGAGCCGGCGCAGATCGCCGCCGCGACATTGCCGCGGGCGAGGGAGGTGAAGGCGATCGAGGACTGGACGGTGGAGGGCACCAGGCACAAGAACAGCAGCCCGGTGTAGAGGGTCGGCGGCAGGACGTACGGGACCAGGCCGCGGGCGGCCAGGCCGAGCACCGGGAAGATCACGAAGGTGGCGGCCAGGACGGTGAGGTGGAGCCGCCAGTGGCGCAGTCCGTCCATCGCCTCGCGGGTGGAGAGCCGGGCGCCGTAGAGGAAGAAGAGCAGTGCGACGGCTCCGGTGGAGGCGCCGTCGGCGACGGTGGCGGCCACGCCGCGGGCGGGCAGCAGCGCGGCCAGCGCGACGGTGCCCACCAGGGCCAGGAGGTATCCGTCCACGGGCAGCCAGGAAGGCGGCTTGAGGGAAGGGCGGCGCATGGTCTCTCTTCGGTCGTCGGGCGGCTCTCGGGCGGCGGCGTGGACGGCGCCGTCTTCAGCGTGCCGGTCCGTGCGGCGATCGGGAACCCCTCTTACCGTGGTGACTGTCATCGCACAGCATGATGAGCACCGGAGGGCCCATGTTCGAGCCCGTGCAGCTGCGCACCTTTCTGGCCGTGGCGCAGACGCTGAGCTTCACGCAGGCCGCGCACCGGCTCGGTCTGCGGCAGTCGACCGTGAGCCAGCACGTACGGAAGCTGGAGGAGGCCGCCGGCCGGCGGCTGTTCGCACGCGACACCCACGGTGTGGAGCTGACCGAGGACGGCGAGGCCATGCTCGGCTTCGCCCGCACGATCCTGGAGGCGAACGAGCGGGCCGCGGGCTTCTTCGCGGGTACCAGGCTGCGCGGCCGGCTCCGCTTCGGCGCCTCCGAGGACTTCGTGCTGACCCGAATGCCGGAGGTGCTCGAAGGGTTCCGCCGGGAGCACCCCGAGGTCGATCTGGAGCTGACCGTCGAGCTGTCGGGGACCCTGCACGAGCTGCTGGCGGCCGGGCGGCTCGATCTCGTCCTCGCCAAACGGCGCCCGGAGGACTCGCGCGGGCGCCTGGTGTGGCGCGACCGGCTGGTGTGGGTGGGCACCGAGCGGCTGCGGCTGGACCCGGAGCGGCCGGTCCCGCTGGTGGTCTATCCGCCGCCGGCGGTGACCCGGGCCCGTGCGCTGGAGGCGCTGGAGCGCCAGGGCCGGCAGTGGCGGATCGCCTGCACCAGCGGAAGCCTGAACGGACTGATCGCCGCAACCCGGGCAGGTCTGGGCGTCATGGCACATACCAGAGGCATGATTCCGCCTGGTCTGGTCCAGATCCCGCCACGTGCCGGACTGCCGGAACTGGGCGGGGTCGACTTCGTCCTCCTGCACGGGGAGCGCGACCGCGCGGCGCGGGGCCCGGCGGAGGCACTGGCGGACGCGATCCTCGCGGGCGGTGACCGACTGCAGCTCCCGTAGCCGCGGGCCCGTTCCGGGCGGGTCGGATGATCAAGCGTACGACCAGGTGGCAGGTGCAGAGATTTGGTGCAGATATGGTCCCGGCGTCGTGATCGTACGGCGCCGAATTAGCCGGATCATGTCCGCTCTTCTCCGAAGTAGCCCGATTTCTTCGCTTGGCCAGTTCCCGTGGGGGCGCGTTCACGCCGTGGTACTGCCCTGCCGGATGCCGTCCCCGTGGGGTACGGTCGCGGCCTTGTGAGCAACACCACGAGGAGCTGGGTCATTGCGCGAGTTCACCGTCCCGCCTTTGGCGACCGCGCCCCGGGTCGGCGGGCTGGCGGATGCCGTCTACGACCACGCCGAGGCCGACCCCGGACACATCGCTCTCGGGCGTAAGGACGACGCGGGGAACTGGCAGGACGTCACCTCCGGACAGTTCCGGGACGAGGTCATCGCGCTGGCCAAGGGCCTGCTCGCGCAGGGCGTCCGGTTCGGCGACCGCGTCGGGATCATGTCCCGTACGCGCTACGAGTGGACCCTGTTCGACTTCGCGCTGTGGTCGATCGGCGCGCAGTCCGTACCGCTGTATCCGACGTCCTCGGCCGAGCAGGTCTTCTGGATGCTGCACAACGCGGGCGTCTCGGCGTGCCTGGTCGAGCACGAGGACCACGCGATGACCGTCGGCTCGGTCATCGACCGGCTCCCGCACCTGCGCAAGCTGTGGCAGCTGGACGCCGACCCGGTGGCCGAGCTGACCGCGGCCGGCGCGCACATCGAGGACGACGTGGTCCACCGGCACCGCATGGCCGTCACGCCGGACGCCATCGCGACGATCATCTACACCTCGGGCACGACCGGCCGCCCCAAGGGCTGCGTCATCACCCACGCCAACTTCATGGCCGAGGCCGACAACATCGTCATGCGCTACGAGACGGTCTTCACCTCGAAGGGCGGCGAGGAGGCCGCGACCCTGCTGTTCCTGCCGCTGGCGCACGTCTTCGGGCGGATGGTGCAGGTCGCCGCGGTCCGCGGCCGGGTCAAGCTGGGCCACCAGCCCGAGCTGGCGGCCCGGGCACTCCTGCCCGACCTGCAGGCCTTCCGGCCCACCTTCATCCTCGCGGTGCCGTACATCTTCGAGAAGGTCTTCGCCGCGGCCCGGCGGCAGGCGGAGACGGACGGCAAGGAAGGGCCCTTCGACAAGGCCGTCGACATCGCGGTGCGCTACGCCGAGGCGCAGGAGAACAAGGCGTTCGGCACCGGGTCCGGCCCCAGCGCCGCACTGCGGATGCAGCATCAGCTCTTCGACAAGCTCGTCTACAGCAAGGTCCGTACGGCGATGGGCGGCCGGATGCGGTACGCCATGTCCGGCGGCAGCGCGATGGAGCGCCGGCTGGGGCTGTTCTTCGCCGGCGCCGGAGTGCGGATCTTCGAGGGCTACGGCCTGACGGAGAGCACCGCGGCCGCCACCGCCAACCCGCCCGAGCGGACCCGCTTCGGCTCCGTCGGCACCCCCATCCCCGGCACCACCGTGCACATCGCGGAGGACGGCGAGATCTGGCTGTACGGCGGCCAGGTCTTCCAGGGCTACCACAACGACCCCAAGGCGACCGACGCGGTGCTGCACGACGGCTGGTTCGCCACCGGTGACCTGGGCGCCCTCGACGAGGACGGCTATCTGACCATCACCGGGCGGAAGAAGGAGGTCCTGGTCACCTCCGGCGGCAAGACGGTCTCTCCGGTGGGCCTGGAGGAGCGGGTGCGGGCGCATCCGCTGGTCGCCCAGTGCATCGTCGTCGGCAACGACAGGCCGTTCATCGCCGCGCTGGTGACGCTGGACCCGGAGGCGGTCGCGCACTGGCTGGCCATGCGCGGCAAGCCGGAGATGCCGCCGACGGACCTGGTGCGCGACCCGGACCTGGAGACCGAGATCCGGCGCGCCGTCGTCGCCGCCAACACCCTGGTCTCCCAGGCCGAGTCGATCCGTACGTTCCGGATACTGGCCAACCAGTTCAGCGAGGAACACGGGCTGCTGACGCCGTCGCTGAAGCTCAAGCGCAAGGCGATCGAGACGGCGTACTCGGCGGAAGTGGACGCGCTGTACGGGTCGTGACGGGGCGGCGGGCCGCCGTGCCCCGTCCGTACCGGCTGCCGCACCTCCGCCGCACGGCGGAGCCGGATCGTCCGCGGGCCCGACGCCGACCGCACCGGCGCTCCGCAGACTCTGGTGCATGCCCTCTCGCCGCCTCACGCTCCTGGGCCGGACTGCCGTCCTGGCCTGCGCCCCGTACCTGACCCTCAAGCTGCTGTGGGTGCTGGGCTTCGACGTCGGTGTCGTCGATCCCGATCGCATCGGCCGCGCCGTCTGGGTCGCGGCCAACGTCTTCACCTTCCTCCTCGACGCGATCGCGGCGGTGGTGGCCCACACCCTCACCCGCCCGACCGGCCGGCGCGCCCCGGCGTGGCTGCTGCTCCTGCCGCTGTGGATGGCCTCCGGGCTGCTGGTCCCGCTGATCACCGGCGTCGTGGGCGGCAGCCTCGCCGGCCTGGTCACCGGCGCCCGCAACCCGATGGGCTCCGACGACCTCATCGCCCCCTGGGTCTTCGGCGTGGTCTACGGCGGCTTCCTCGTCGAGGGCGTCACCCTGCTCGGCGCCTTCGCGGTGTACGCGCACCAGCGCTGGGGCGGTCTGCTGCGCGCCCCGCTGGGCGGACTCGCGGACACCGGAACCCGGACGGTGCGGCGGATCTTCCTCGCGCCGGCCGCGGTGCTGCTGGCGGCGCTGGGCTCGGTCCACGTCCTGTGGGGCGCGGGCTCGACGCTGGGCATGGACGCCGCCGAGGCGGCCGCCGGGACCGTGATCAGCTCGGCTTCGGACTGGTCGCAGGGCCTGCTCTCGCTCCTCGCCGCCGTCGGACTGCTGCTGCTCCTCCTCCCCCGCCTGGCGCCCGGGCTGCGGGTCCGTTGGCCGCTCGCGGCGGCCTGGACGGGCGGCGGCGCGGCGTTCGCCTGCGGGGGCTGTATGTGGCTGGTGCGGGCGGTGACCGACGGCCTCTCCCCCGGCGCGCCCGCCGTCTCCGGTGGGCTTCCCGGCCTGGTCGGCGCCCTGGAACTCTGCGCCGGGCTGACGGTGCTCTGCGCCGGTGCCTTCACGCTCGGCGAACTCACCACCGACATGCGCGGGAATGCACAGCGGCGGATGATCGTTGAACGTCCTGGAACACGAACGTATACGTAAGGATCGATTCCCCCGTGAGCAAGGTTCCGTCCATCACGCTCAACAACGGCATCGCGATGCCCCAGCTCGGCTACGGTGTCTGGCAGATCCCCGACGACGAGGCGGCCACCGCGGTCGGCCACGCCCTGGCCGCCGGATACCGCAGCATCGACACCGCCGCGATCTACGGCAACGAAGAGGGCACCGGCAAGGCGCTCGCCGCCTCCGGCCTCCCCCGTGACGAACTGTTCGTCACGACCAAGCTGTGGAACTCCGAGCAGGGCTACGACTCCACGCTCCGCGCCTTCGACGCCTCCCTGGCCAAGCTCGGCCTGGAGTACGTGGACCTCTATCTGATCCACTGGCCGGTCCCGGCCCGGGACGCGTACGTCGACACGTACAAGGCCTTCGAGAAGATCTACGCGGACGGCCGCGCCAAGGCCATCGGTGTCTCCAACTTCCAACCCGCCCATCTGGAGCGGCTGCTGGGCGAGACCTCCGTCGTCCCCGCCGTCAACCAGATCGAGCTGCACCCGCAGTTCCAGCAGGCCGAGTCCCGCGCCTTCCACGCCCGGCACGGCATCACGACCGAGGCCTGGTCGCCGCTGGGCCAGGGCAGGGGCCTCCTCGAGGACCCGACGATCGCCCGGCTCGCCGCGAAGCACGGCAAGACCCCCGCCCAGGTGGTGCTGCGCTGGCACCTCCAGATCGGCAACGTCGTCATCCCGAAGTCCGTCACCCCCTCGCGCATCGCCGAGAACATCGACGTCTTCGACTTCACGCTGGACGACGCGGATCTGGCCACCCTCGCCGGTCTGGACGCCGGCAACCGCCTCGGCCCGGACCCGGCCACGTTCGCCTGACGGCCCCGGCCCGACCACCGCGCTGCCACGGCGCCGTCCGCTCGTACGGGCGGCGCCGTGGCGTACCCGAGTGGCGGGCTCGGCGGACGGCGGGAAGTGTGGAGGGTGAGCGCCACGTGTCCCCGCGGCGCGCCGGCGGGGCCGACGACCGTGGCGCCCTGCCCTGCTTCCCTCCCGCCGCACGGACGCGGCAGGCGCCCCCATCGAGGAGGCCACGATGCCCGAAGTCACCTCCGCCTATCAGCCCGGGACCCCCTGCTGGGTCGATCTCGCGGCCCCGGACCAGCAAGCCGCCATCGACTTCTACTCCAGCGTCTTCGGGTGGACCGGGGAGATCGGGCCGCCCGAGACCGGCGGCTATGCCGTGTGCGAGCTGAACGGCAAGCCGGTGGCCGGCATCATGGCCGCGATGGCCATGGGCGGCCAGCCCCCGCCGCCCACCGTGTGGACCACGTATCTGGCGGCGGCGGACGCGGATGCCACCTCCCAGGCCGTGAGCGACTCCGGCGGCACGATCCTGATGCCGGTGATGGACGTGATGACGCTCGGCCGGATGTGTATCGCCGCCGACCCCACCGGCGCGGTGTTCGGCGTCTGGCAGGCGGTGGACTTCCCCGGCGCCGGCATCGTCAACGAGCACGGCGCGCTGATCTGGAACGAGCTCAACACCACCGACCGCTCCGCCGCCGCTGCCTTCTACCAGGCCGCCTTCGGCGTCGAGAGCGCCGCCATGGAGGGCGCGGAGAACTACTACGCGCTCAAGGTGGGCGACCGCCCGGTGGGCGGTATGCAGCCGATGTCCGAGCAGATGCCGCCCGACACGCCCTCGCACTGGCTGGCGTACTTCTCGGTGGCGGACACCGACGAGACCGTCGGCAAGGTGACCGCGGCCGGCGGGGCGGCACTTCAGGAGCCCTTCGACATGATGGCCGGCCGGATGGCCGTGGTGACCGATCCGCAGGGCGCCACCTTCGCCGTGATCACCCCGAAGCCGATGGGCCAGGGGTGACCTCGCCGCGCCCCTGATGCCCTGCCCGCCTGTCCTGCCCGGGCCCGGCCGGCGTACTTCCCGGCCGGGCGCCGGGTGGCGGGGCGGTCGGATCGATCCGGCCTACCGCGCGCAGGCCGTGTGCACGGTCTGCGCGGACAGCAGGAAGACGTCGGGGCGGCGGGTGACGCCGGCCGCGTCGTCGGGGTCGGTGAGACGGGCGAGGGTGGTGCGGTCGTCGGCGTCGAGGCGGTCGCCGTAGAGGTCGACGGAGCGGGTGAGACGGCTCTGGACGTATCCGCGGGCCTCGGCGGAGAGCGGGGCCGGCAGGTCCAGCAGGAAGCTGCGGGTGCGCGGGGTGCCAAGGCCCGCGTCGGCGAGGAAGGCGGGCCAGTCCTCGATGTCGTCGGCGGCGTCGGGCAGCGCCGTCCGCATCGCGGTGAACCACTCCTCGCCGGCCGCGTCGAGCCGGGACTGCAGCCCCGGGCGGCCGATGCCGATGTCGCGCGGCAGGTAGCGCGGGGCGAGGCCACCCTCGCAGACGGCGAGCAGTCCGCCGGGCCGCAGATGCCCGGCGAGAGCGGCGACCGCGGCGCGCTGGTCGCCCACGTGGTGCAGGGCCTTGCTCGACCAGATGAGGTCGGCGCCGCCGAGGGCGTCGAGCCCGTCCGGGACCTCGGCGGGATGGGTGTGGATCCGGTCGCCGAGCCCGAGGCGGCCGGCCCGGGCGCGGGCCCGCTCCAGCAGCGCCCCGGCCGCGTCCACCGCGACCACCTCGGCCGCGGGGAAGACCTGGGCCAGCAGGCAGCTGACGACGCCCGGCCCGCTGCCGACGTCGAGCACCCGGCGCACCCCGTCGGGGCCGGTGCCGGCCACGCCGGTGAGCAGCTCCCGCAGCCAGGCCGCGATCTGCTGATGGAGCGGTGTGTGCAGTTCGGCGCCCCGTTCGAGGATGGGGCCGAGCGCCTCCCAGTCGATCTGCGCGCTGTCGTGGCGGGCGTGGTGGTGCCCGGGTCCGGTGCGGTCGTGGTCGCTCATGACATCGAGCCTCCGTTACGGGTGACTCCGGTGCAATCTCCCCTGACGTCCCGGCAACCCCCGGTTTCGGCGGGCCGGGAGGTGATCGTAGGGTCTTGGCCTGTGGCTACTCCGGGATGGATGCCGCCGACGGATACCGAGCGGCGGCTGTGCGAAGCGACGGCGCGTGGTGATGTGGACGGCCAGGTCGCCGCGGTCGCCGGCGAGGACCTGTATTTGGCGGCGCCGCAGCCGGGGCAGGACCCGCTGCCCGTCTACGACGACCCGGTGACGGGTGGTAGGTGCATTCCCGTCCTGACCCGCGGCATGTTGCCGCCGTGGCAGCCGCAGCAGTTCTTCGACCGGGTCTCGCTGGAGGAGCTGGCGCAGGACTGGCCGAACGACAGGTGGCGGCTGGCGATCAACCCGGGGACGCCGTGCGCGGCGTATCTGGCCGCCGTCCCCCAGGCGCGCGCCGGCTGGCTGCGGCTGCGCGCCCAGGTCGGGGTGCGGCCCGGCGGTCTGCTCGTCACCCACTTCGGGGGGCCGCTGCACGGCCCCGTCGCACAGGGGCTGGCCTGCGGCGCGCCGCTCGCGGTGCATCACAGCGTGCCGTGGAACGAGCTGGGTACGGCCTTCCTCGACCACGCCGCGGACGCCCGGACGCTGCACGACCAGTGGTCGGTGACCGACCCCGCCGGCTGGCAGCAGCGTCTGGACCAGCTCCTGGCCGGGCAGTTCGTACCGGCCGACACCGAACGGGCGCTGCGTGCGCGGGCGGCGGCGGACCCGGGGAAGGGGAACGAGGGCGCCGCCGACGCGCCGGAGCTCCCCGAACTCGTCACCCGGTACGAGGAGCGGTTCCGCGCGGACGGGCTGCTGCCGGCCGACGGCCGGTTGGTGTCCCTGCTCGCGCTGGATCTCGTGCACGCCGTCAATCTCGTCCGCTGGGGCCTGGGCGCCCGGCTGTGCGCGCCGCCGCAGGCCGAGCAGGCGGTGCAGCGGGTCGGCGCGCGGGCCGGGGAGGTCTACGGCTCGTGGGGCGAGTTCGCCGCGGGCTATCTGCTGGGCCGGATGCTGGCGTTCGACCACGGCTGGTTCGGCCCGCAGTACGCCGAGGCGGCGCATCTGCACCGTGTGCTCACGCAGGACCCGTCCTCGCCGTGGCAGGTGCTGCCCTTCGCGTGAGCGGGCGGGCCACCGGCCCCTCGTCCATACGGGGGATGTGGCCGCGGAGAGCTGACGGGTGGCGGTGCGGACCGGGACCGTGAGGTGTGTCCACCGCCGGACGCGGGGGTGCCCCCGGCGGGCGGTGGCCGCCCGGTCGTCTTCGGACAGTCCTGGCGCGGGGGATGATGCAGGACGTATCGAGGAGAGGACGCAACGACATGGGCGACAGCGGTACGCGCCGGGGGATGAACCGGACGCTGCTGGACCGTGCGCTCGGCGCTGTCGGGCCGAAGCCGCCGGCCGCCCGGCCGACCTGGGCCCAGTGCCGTACCGCGCTGCGCCGTACGCCGCTGTCCGTCTGGCACGACGATGTGACGGACTGGGCGGCGAGCCTGACGTACTACTCGGTGCTGGCACTGCTGCCGTCGCTGATCGTCACGGTGTCGCTGATCGGGCTCGCCGACCCGGCGGCCACCGAGCAGCTCATCAACCAGATCAGCGCCATCGCCCCGGCCGAATCGGGCCCGACGGTCCGCCGGGCGCTGGTCGGCATGGCGCACCAGCGCACCGCCGCGTGGGTGGTGGTGGGCGGCGCCCTGGCCAGCGCCCTGTGGTCGTCGTGCAGCTATCTGGCCGTGTTCCGCCGGGCACTGCACGCCATGCACCGGACGAAGGACGACCGGCCGCCGTGGCGCAAGGCGCCACGGATCCTGGTGACGGCGCTGCTGCTGATGGCGCTGCTGATCAGCAGTGCGGTGGCGCTGCTGGTGAGCGGGCCGATCGCGACCGCGCTGGGCCGGGCGCTCGGGTTCGGTGAGGCGGGCGAGGCCACCTGGAACCTGCTGAAGTGGCCGCTGCTGCTGCTGTTGGCCACGGTGCTGGCGATGGTGCTGTTCCGCTCCGGGCCGCCCAGCTCGCGCGGGGTGCGGCGGGCCGCGCCCGGTGGTGTGGTCGCGGTGCTGCTGTGGCTGGTGTCGTCCGCGGGCTTCGCGCTCTACGCCTCGTACGTCGGCACCTTCAACCGGCTCTACGGCTCGCTGGCCGGACCGGTGGTGTTCCTGATCTGGCTGTGGTTCTCCCACCTGTCGCTGCTGTGCGGCGCCCAGTTCAACGTGGAGCTGGCGCGCGCGGGCCGGGTGGTCAGACCGCGCTCGGGCGACTGACCCGCGAGGCCGCCGGTCAGTGGGCGCCGTGGGCCGCGGCGATCTCCTCGATCCTCCGGGCGAGGCCGAAGTCGAGGGGGGTGATCCGGCCGCCGGCGCTGTGGGTGTTCACCGCGACGGCGAGCCGGTCGTAGCCCAGGGTCAGCTCGGCGTGGTGGTCCAACTCCTGCTGGATCCGCGCGATATGGACGACCATCACGGCGGCCGGCAGGTGCCCCTGGAAGGAATAGGTCCGGCGCAGCAGGTCGTCCTCGGCGGACCAGCCGGGCAGCTCCGCGAGGCCGTCCTCGATCTCCTGGGCGCTGAGCGGTGCGGGCCGAGCGTTCACGGTGTTCTCCTCGCGCGGTGTGTCGACTGCCTCACGGCTCCAGCCTGTCACGACGCGGACGCTTCCGCCGGGTGCCGGGAGTGCCCCGTCCGGCCGTCGGGGTGAGACGCAGACCATATAATCGGCGCTGACGGCCGATCAGTTTTGCTTCACCCGGCACTTCGGAGATCAGCTTGGCAGCTTCCAGCCTTCCGGAACCTGATCAGGAATGCTTCTTCATCGCCCCCATCGGAGACGAGGGTTCGGACATCCGCAACCGCTCCGACGGCATTCTTGAATTCATCGTGCAGCGTGCCGCGCAGGAGATAGGTCTCACCGCGGTCAGAGGAGATCAGATCGCCGAGCCGGGGCAGATCAATCTGCAGGTCCTGGACCACATCCTGCGGGCGAAGGTGGCGGTGGCGGATCTCACCGGGCTCAACCCCAACGTCTTCTACGAGCTGGCGGTGCGGCACACCGCCAAGCTGCCGGTGGCGCTGATCGCGGACAAGTCCTGCGACCTGCCGTTCGACATCGCCCAGATGCGTGTCATCCTCTTCGACCACACCGATCTGCGCAGCGCCGACAACTGCCGGCAGCAGATCGTCACCCATCTGAACCAGGCGTTGACCAGCGGCAATTCGGAGAGCCCGATCTCCACCACCCTCGACGTGCAGTCCATGCAAATGGGCAGTCCCGTGGAGCGGAGCGTGGCCGAGATGGTGACCAGCGTCGAAGAGATCGCGCGGACCCAACGCCATATCGCGGTGGACCTGAGCCGTATCGCTCAGGCGCGAAAGGAAACCGAGCGCGAGGACTTCGCGCTGCGCTACGCCCTCAAGAAGCTGAAGACGCTCCGCGAGAACATCGCCGATATGAGTCCGGGCGAGATCGAATACGTCCTGGGGCAGGCGGCCGAGGCGATCTGGTCCGCGACGTCCCCACGGATTCTGAGCCCGCTCAACGAGCGGACCACCGTGCGCGTCACCGAGGAGCGGACGACTCAAACGGACAATCTCAACTCGCTGGTTCTGGCGGAGCTTCAGCAGGTGGCCTCGGCGCTCGGCATCAGGGGCACGACACGGATGCGGAAGTCCCAGCTGATCGCGTCGATCAGGGAGAAGCAGAGCAGCAAGAACTGACCGGGCGGGCGGGGTGGAACGGCCGCCGCGCCGCGGAACGACGACGGCGGGGTGGAGCCAGCCCCACCCCTTGGTGGCGGTAACCCCCCGGCCGGTCCGGGGGGTGCACCGGCTGTCGGCCCGCGGGCCGGGGCGGAAGACTCGCCGGTATGACGACGGGGCTTGGGCGGCGGTCACTGGCGGGTGTGGTGCTCGCCGGGGGCTGGGCGGTGTTCTTCACGCTGGGCGACAGCTGGTGGCAGCCGGCGGTGGCCGGGCTGCTGGCACTGGTGTCCGGGCAGGTCGCGCTGGTCACCCGTGAGACGGCGGGGCGGCGGGTGGGCCGGGGCCGGCGGCCGAGCGAGATCGGCGGGCGGCTGTGGGGGAACCTCGGCGTGGGGATGTCGTACGGCTGGTGGACGAGCGAGCACCCCCGGCACCCGGCCGGGCCGCCCCCGTTCCGCGGGCGCCCTCAGGCGGGGCTGTTCCTTCCGCTGCTGGCGCTGGAGGGCTTCCGGCTGCGGGTGGCGAGCGTCAGGGCGCTCCGTTCCCCCACGATGCCGGCGTGGGGGACGGAGGCGGTGCTGCTGCTGGCGCACATCACGCTCTACCTCTGTGCGCTGTTCCTGGTGCTGTCGCCCGGCAAGGCGCTGGTCTTCCTCCTCGTGCATCAGGGCGCCTTCGGCGTCTGTCTGAGCCGGCACAGCGGCTCGGGCAGCTGGAGGCTCCCCTCAGGAGACCTTCTCGGGGACCGCGTCGCGCTGCGGCCGGTGGGTGGGCTGCGTCTCCGAGTCGCCCGCCTGGTCCTGGCGGCCCGCCCGGCGGGCCGCCATCCAGGCGTAGACCAGGATGCCGGCGAAGAGGAACAGCACGCCCTGGTAGATCGCGGCGTAGCCGGCCCCGGCGACGAGCCAGAAGGTGAAGCCGAACGCGACGAGGGCGAGGGTCAGGTCCCGGGCGAAGCGGGCGGGGCGGACCTTGTCGCGGCGGCCGGTGAGCAGGAAGTAGACCTGCGCACCGGCGGCGAGGAGGTAGGGCACGGTGGCGGAGAAGGTGGTGATCAGGACGAGGATCTCGAAGACGCCGCCGCTGCCGATGAAGTAGTTGATCACCGTCAGGACACTGGCCAGGACGGCCGCGGCCAGCACGCCGAAGGTCGGTACGCCGCGCCGCTTGGTCAGGAACGGGGCCGGGAAGAGACCGTCCTTGGCGGCGGCGTACGGGGACTGGGCGCTCATCAGGGTCCAGCCGTTGAGCGCGCCGATGATCGAGACGACGGCCGCGCCGGCGACGAGCGTGCCGCCCCAGTGGCCGCCGAACATCGCGTCGACCGCGTCCGAGAACGGCGCCTTGGACTTCACCAGCTTGTCGTGCGCGACGCTGCCGAAGACGGCGAGGGTGCCCAGGAGGTACACCACGGCGGCGCCGATGGTGCCGAGGACGGTGGCCCGGCCGACGTTCCGTTCCGGGTCGCGGACCTCGCCGGCGCTCATCGCGGCGGACTCCACCCCGACGTAGGAGTAGAGGAGGATCGCGGCGGCCGCCGACATCCCGCCGACCGCGCTGCCGCCGCCGGCGTGGAACGAGCCGAGGTTGTCGGGGTCGAAGAAGAACAGTCCGACGACGGCGATGAACAGGAGCGGGACGAACTTCAGGACGGTGGAGACCAGCTGCACGGCGCCCACGTAGCGGGTGCCGGCGAAGTTGGCGACAGCGGGGAGCCAGAGCGCGCCCAGGGCGACCGCGAGGTCGGTGCCGGCGGAGGCACTGCCGGGGAAGAGGACGTGGACATAGCCGACGGCGGCGACCGCGAGGGCCGCGTTGCTGACCCAGGTCATGGTCCAGTACGACCAGGCGGACAGGAAGCCGGCGAAGTCGCCGAACGCCTCGCGCGCGTAGACATACGGGCCGCCGGTGTCCGGATGGCGCTCGGCGAGCCGGCCGAAGACCAGGGCGAGCGCGACGGCGCCGATCGTCAGGACGCCGAAGGCGACCAGGCTGATGGTGCCGAACGGGGCCACCGAAGCCGGCAGCAGAAAGATGCCGCCGCCGATGATGTTGCCCATCACCAGGCAGGTGGCGGTCAGCAAGCTCATCCGAAACGGCTGCTTGGCTTGATTGTGCAGGTCAGAGCCGGTCTCGGGGTCCTGAGCGGCAGGGCTGCGGTGCATGGATCGTGCGTCTCTCGTCGTGCCGGTGCCCGAGGTCGCCGGGCCAAGGCACATGGTCACTGCCTGGAGGGCACGCTCCAAATCGCCGGTGATACTCCGGCCGGGGGCACCTTGGAGCGAAGGATCTTCGGCCCGACGGGCAGCCGGCAGTAAGCCCCACCCGGACCGCGTGCCGGGCCGGCCGGCACCGACCACCGCTGTCGGCACTACTATCGGCCTTCGTCCTACGGGCGGCCCCGCAGGGGCGCGGCCCCGAGGACAGGCTTCCAGCGCCGTCCGCTCTCCGGGAGTGCCTGTGTTTCCCCCCACCGTCGTCATCGGCCTGCACGGGACCCTCACGCGGCATCCGTGGTTCGACCGGGTCGTCGAGCAGGACGCCGAGGGCACGGTCGAGGAGGACCTGCTCGGTCGTGCCGTCGACCGGGCCGGCTCCTACGGCTGGCAGACCGTCAGCAGCGCGCTGCACGAGGGCGGACGGATCACGGCCCGCCATGAGCCCACGGCGTGGGCCCATGAGGAGGTCGGCGGTGACTGGACCCAGGACGGCGCGGTCCACCAACTGGCCTGGCTGCAGGCGGGAGTGCTGACCGATCCGCCGCGCCCGGGTCTTCCCGTCCGGCCCGTCGTCCTGGTCCTGTCCGAGACGCTGGCCCGTGTGGGTGCGGTGACGTTCACCGGGCTGCACGCCTTGCTGCCGTTGCAGGCGGTCGGGCGCAACACGGCTTTCCACCAGATCGAGTTGGCGCCGTGGTTCGGCCTGGCGGATCCGGACGCCCGGCACGAGGTGGTGGTCACGGTCGCGCGCCGTACCGGCGTCGCGGGCGGGGTGGGCGCCGACGACGCGGTGGCCGTGTGCGAGGCGGTGCGGCACATGGCACAGGGGGCGGTGGAGGTCTTCGTGCCCGTGGCGGAGGGCGCTGCGGCCGGCGGGGACCTCACGGGAGTGGACCTCGATCTCGACGGTGCCCTGCACACCGAGGGGATGCGTGAGGTGCTGCGGCTGGGCTGCCGTACGCGGGAGTGGTCGCCGGATGTCGCGGTGTGGCTGCTGGAGATGGTGGCCGAGGGGGTGCGCGGGGCAGGGCGGCCGGCGCCGGTGGTGGTGACCGTCTCGCTGGCGTGACCCCTCCGGGCGGCGGGCGCGGCGCGCGTTCAGCCGTCGCCGCACTCGTCGAGCCCCGCGGTCGCCAGCGCGCGCTCCACGGGGTGGTCGGCGGCTCCGGGCACGGCGAGCGCCGTCCGGAACTGCGCGCGTGCCTCGGCGACGCGGCCTGCCGCACAGTAGGCGCGGCCCAGCCGGGAGCGGATGTCCATCTCCAGCCGGTCGTAATGGGGTTCGGTGAGCGGGGACAGCGTCTGGTGTCGGGAGAGGGCCTGGTGGTGCAGGGCCGTGGCGGCGCTCAGGTTGCCCTCGCCCTGCTCCGCCGTGCCCAGTCGGGTCAGGACGATCGCCTGCAGCAGGACGTCCCCGACCCGCTGCGCCAGCTCCGCCGCGTGGCGGTACAGGGTCTTGGCCTCGCCGTAGTGGCCGAGGTCGAGGTGGACCCCGGCGGCGTTGGCCAGGGCCATCCCGATCACGCGTGGCCGGCCGTTGGTCTCGGCGTGGGTACGGGCGGCGGCGAAGCAGCCGAGCGCCTCCTCGGAGCGCTGCCGGCTGTGGTGGACGGCGCCGAGGAGGGAGAGTCCCATGGCGGCGACCCAGTCGTCGTCGAGCCGCCGGGCCAGCTCCACCGCCTCGGTCAGCGGGGGGATCGCCTCGTCGGCCCGGCCCAGGTTCAGGTCGGCGGCCCCCAACCCGCCCAGGGCCACGGCCTCTTCGCGCCGGTCCGCGCGGCGGCGGCTGAGGTCCAGCGCTTCGGCGAACCAGACCCGGCCCTGGGGAATGCGCCCCTGGTAGATGTCGGCGATGCCCAGGCAGTTGCGCAGTGCGGGGGCCATCCGCCGGTCGGTGGCCCGGTCCGCGTGCGCGAGCGCGCTCTCCAGGGCCGTCCGGCCCTCGTGGTAGCGGCCCCGGCGGGTGAAGTAGTCGCTCAGGGCCTCGGCGATCCAGCACGCGTAGTCGGCTTCACCGCGCGCCGCGGCGTGCCCGACGACATCGGCGAGCTCCGCGCCGGCCGCGTCCAGCCAACCCTCGGCCTCCTTCCAGTCCGCGAACGGCGCATCGCCGGGTCGCGGCCCGGTGGGGAAACCGCCGGGGCCCCAGTCGCTGGTGGTCCGGGCCGCGTCCAGGTAGAGGCGGAGGGCGGCGGTGCGCGCCGCGCGGGCTTCGGCGGGTGCGGCCTCCGCGAGCCGCCGTGCGTGCACCCGGACCAGGTCGTGCAGGCGGTAGCGGCCCGGGCGGGGTTGCTGCACCAGGCTCGCGTCGACCAGGCTTTCCAGGATCCGCTCGGCGTCCCGGGGGGACCGGTCCAGCATGGCCGCCGAGGTCAGCGCGTCGAACTCGACCGTCGGCGACAGGCCGAGGGTGCGGAAGGCGAGCCGCTGCTCCGGCGCGAGCTGGTCGTAGGACAGGCGGAAGGCCGCCTCCACGCTGCGGTCCCCGGCACTGAGCTCGCCGAGACGGTGCTCGTCGCCCGCCATCCGCTCCACCAGATACGCCAGCGTCCAGGCCGGACGGGTCTGCAGCCGCGCCCCGGCGATGCGCAGTGCCAGCGGCAGCCCGTCGCACAGCCGGACCAGTTCACGGGTCTTTGCCGGCTCCCGGTCCGCGCGCTCCTCCCCCACGATGTGCCGGAGCAGGGACAGCCCCTCGCCGGTCTCCAGGGGCTCCAGGGTGATCCGTCGGTCGGCGTCCAGGCCGGCCAGCCGCCGCCGGCCGGCCACCAGCACCGTGCTGCCCGGTCCGGCGGGCAGCAGCGGCCGTATCTGCCGCGCGCCGGGCACATCGTCCAGCACGAGCAGCAGCCGCAGCGGGCTGGTCGCGGCCCGCCACGCCGCGGTGAGCTCGTCGAGGTCGTCGGGCACCTCGCTGTCGGCGGCGCCGAGCGAGCGCAGCAACCTGCGCAGCACGCGCTGGGGGGAGATTCTGTGCCGTCCGGCGCTGTGCGCCCGCAGGTCCACGAACAGGCAGCCGTCCGGGTGGTGGGCGCGCAGCACACCGGCCGCGTGGACGACGAGCGCGGTCTTGCCGACCCCGGCGGTCCCGTCCACCGCCACGACCGACACGGATGCGGGCGGCGAGGGCGCGGTCAGCAGCGCCAGTTCGCGCTCCCGGCCGATGAGGCGGCCGGTGCCGCCCGGCAGTTCGTTGACCGCGCGGCGCGGCCGGCGCGGCACGGCGGCCGGGCGGGCCGCCGGGGCGAGGAGCCGCGCGTCGTCCCGGCGCAGCACCGCCTGGTGCACCCGGCTGAGTTCCTCGCCGGGATCGACCCCGAGTTCGTCGCGCAGCCGCGTACGCATGTCCTGATAGGCGCTCAGCGCCGCGGCCTGGTGTCCGCTGCCGTACAGGGCGCGCATCCGCAGTGCGGTCAGCGACTCGTCGTACGGGTCGGACGCGGACAGGGCGGCGAGGCCGTCCAGGGCGTCGGCGGAGCGGCCGAGCAGGACCAGGCATTCGAGGTTCTCCCGCCGCAGCGCGCGCCGGCGCTGCGACAGCCGCCGCCGCTCGTCCTGCGCGAACGGCCCCGGCAGCCCGGCCAGCGGCTCGTCCCGGAACAGGCCGAGCGCCTGGGAGGACCGGGCCATCGCGGTGGCCGGGTCCTCCGAGGCCCGCGCGCGCTGTACCTCACCGAACTGTTCGGCCAGTTCGGCCACGTCGAGCCGTACCTCGTCGCCGACGAAGCGGTAGCCGCCCCGGCCGCCGCGGATCACCGACCCGGCCGGTCCGGCGCCCGCCGCGTCGAGCGCCTTGCGCAGCGGATAGACGTAGCTGGGCAGTACCCGGTGACCGGTCTTCGGCGGCTGGGTGCCCCACACGTCGACGAGCAGCTGCTCATGGCTGACCAGCGTGCCCGGCCGCAGCGCCAGCGCGGCCAGCACCGCCTGTCGCCGGATCGGTCCGAGGTCAAGTGACGCCCCGTCACGCCAGGCACGCACCGGGCCGAGCACCTCGATCCGAAGCCGCTGGGGGGATCCCCCGTCCACAGCCAACCCCTCCGCCCCCGCGCCGCCGTCGGCATCACCGCGATTTCATCGGCATTTCAGCGTCTCCCGCAAGGGTTGGCAAGTCACCACCGAGAACCGCGGGGAAGCAGGGGGAACGGCGCGGGCGGGAAGGCACCGGGCGCGGCGCGGTGCGCCCGCGACGCGCCGGGCGTCGCGCCGGGCGTCGCGCCGTTCCCTCCGCGGCGGTCGACGGCGCGCCCTGCGTATGTGTCATTTCCCGACCTGGAGGTCATCTTGAGCGAGCACCGCCCCACCCGCAGAAGTGTCTTGAGGGCCGTCGGCGGGGTCTCCGCGGCGATGGCTCTCGGCGGCGCGAGCGTCCTCGCGGCGGCCTCGCCGGCCGGTGCGGCCGACAACGAACTGCGCGTCGTGGACCGCCGGGAGGACGACCCCCGCATGTGGTACTACCGCTTCGCGACCGACGCGATCGGCTGGCAGCCCGCCGTCAACGTCCTGCTCCCCGACGACTACCACTCCGGCCGACGCACCTACCCCGTCCTGTACCTGTTCCACGGCGGCGGTACCGACCAGGACTTCATGACCTGGGACCGCGCGGGCATCCGCGACCTGACCGCCGGCAAGCCGATCATCGTCGTGATGCCCGACGGCGGTCACGCGGGCTGGTACTCCAACCCGGTCAGCTCCCACACCGGCCCCCGCAACTGGGAGACCTTCCACATCGCCCAGCTGCTGCCGTGGGTCGAGGCGAACTTCCGGACGTACGCCGAGTTCGACGGCCGCGCCGTCGCCGGGTTCTCGATGGGCGGCTTCGGCGCGCTGAAGTACGCGGCCAAGTACTACGGCCACTTCGCCTCGGTGAGCGCCCACTCCGGCCCGCCCAGCCTGCGCCGCGACTTCGGCGCGGTCGCGCACTGGGCCAACGTGTCCTCCGCGGCCCTGGACCTCGCCGGCGGCACGATCTACGGCGAGCCGTGGGACGAGGCGCGGGTCAGCGCCGACAACCCGATCGAGCACATCGAGCGCTACCGCGACAAGCGGGTCTTCCTGGTCGCCGGTACCAGCCCCAATCCGGTCGACCCGTTCGACCTGCTCAACGAGACCGAGGTGCTCGCCGGCCAGCGGGAGTTCCGGGCCGAGCTCGACAAGGCCGGCATCCCGCACGAGTCGCACGAGCAGCCCGGCGGGCACTTCATCCGCCCCGAGATGTTCACCCGCGATCTCGACGGCATCCTCGACCGGCTCCGCAAGGCATAGGGCAGGCGCGGGCGGTCACCCCTGGTCCGGTGGTGGAACACCGTCGGGGGCGGCCGCCCGGTGCCGGGCCGCGTCCCGGGCGGGGCCGACCGGCCGGTGCGGGCCGTCGGCCTCGCGCAGCCAGCGCCGCAGGACCCGGTGCACCTCCTCGGCGCCGGTCGGCGTCCGGCCGTCCGGGGTCGGCGGGGTCAGTTCGGCGGGCCAGAGGAGGAAGGGCCGGCTCTGAGCGCCGCCCAGCCCGCCGTGCGAGCCGATCTGCTCCTCGAAGGCGTGGACCGCGCCGGTCGCCGGGTCGTAGGCGGAGTTGACCATGAGGTCGGCGGCGTGGGGGAAGCGGGCGGTGCGGCGTACGGCTTCGGCCGCGCCGGCGCCGAAGGGGGCCAGCGGGTCGCTGCCGGTGATACGGCCGGTGTCGAGGTGGTGCTCGGCGCCGGCCGGGCCGAGCACCACGGGGCCGTGCGCGGCGGAGCGGATCAGCAGGAAGCCGATGCCGGGGTGGTTGGCGAGAGTGCCGAGCAGGGCGGGGTGCCGCCGGTCCAGCTCCTCGCGGGTGATCCGGCCGGGCACGTCCGGGAAGGACACCAGCCCCAGGTTTCCGGAGGCCAGTACGACGGGCTGGGTGGTGGAGCGGTGGCCCTGCGCCCCCTCGGGGCGGTGGAGGGCGGCGCGGGCGGCTTCCCTGGCCTCGGCCCCGCTCGGGGTGCGTCCGGCGCGGCGCGGCACCGGCAGGCCGCACCCGGCGCGTACCAGGTCGCCCAGGCTCAGCCCGTAGCGCTCCAGGAAGGTCGGGCCGTGGCTCTGTCCGTGGTCGGAGAGCAGCACGATGCGGTACGGGCGCGGGGCGTGCCGGGCGGCCTTGGCGATCAGCGCGACGGCCCGGTCGAGGCTGCGCAGCACCTGGTGGGTGTCGCGGTGCGCGGGCCCGGAGTGGTGGGCCACTTCGTCGTAGCCGACGAGGTCGGCGTAGACGGCGCTCCGGCCGGCGAGCAGGTCGCCGATGACGGCGGCGACCACCACATCGCGCTCGACGACGGTGGCGAAGGCCCGGATGACGGGGTAGAGGCCGCCGCGCTTGACCCGTGGCCGCTCGCGGCGCAGGCGGCTGCGCAGCGACTGGGCGATCTCGCGGACGACCTCGGCGCCGAAGGAGACGGCGGTGCGGGTGGCGTTGGCGGGGTCGGAGAAGTAGGCGAAGTATCCGGCCCGGGAGCGATTGTGCCGGCCGCGCCGGGCGGCCACCGACATCACCAGCGCGACCTGGCCGGCGCCACCGCTGAAGAGGTTGCCGCGGCTGGCGCCGTCGTGGGCGAGCAGTCCGCCGTCGCCGGTGCGCTCGACGGCGCGGCGCTGCAGTTCGGCGGCGCTGCTGGGCCGGTTGCTGACGACGAGGGTGCCGGTGTCCTTCTCGTACCAGCGGAAGGCGGGCAGGTCCTCGTTGCTGCCGTGCAGGATGGCGAGCTGGCTGGCGCCGGTCTGGCTGGACCAGTCGGTGCGCCAGGGGGTGAGGCGGTGGGTGTCGTCGATCCAGCGGGCGACGGTCGCCATCAGCGGCCGCTCGCCCCGGGTGGCCTCCCGCAGCAGGTCGTGGCCCAGGCCGTCGAGCTGGAGGAAGAGCGTGCCGGGGGTGTCCGGGCGGGGTGCGGCGCGGCCGCGGCGGCGGCCGGCGAGCCGCACCAGCCGGCGGTGGTAGGCGTCGTCGTTGCGTACGGCGAGGAAGGCGGAGGTCGCCGAGGAGGCCGCGGACATCGCCGCCGCGACGATCACCGCGGTCTGCGGGGCGGCCTGGCCCTGCCCCTCGGGGAGCAGATCGAGCGCGAGCAGCAGCAGCGAGCCGTTGAGGACGAAGACCAGCAGACCGAGGACGAGGGCCGGCACCAGCAGCAGGGCGCGTACGAGGACCGGCCACACCAGCGCGCCGAGCAGGCCGAACGCTCCGGCGCCCAGGGCGGCGGCGAGGGCGGTACGGGTGAGGCTGTCCCCGCCGGCGGACTGCAGCCGGAAGTCGGGCAGCAGCGCGGCGAGCACGAGCAGGGTGAGGCTGGAGACGGCCCAGACCGCGAGCACCCGGAACAGGGCGCCGCCGAGGGATTTCCACCGCGGCATCCGCAACGCCGTCCCTTCTCCCGCCCCGGCCCGCGCCGGCTGCGCGGATCCGCCGCCCAGCGTGTCACACCGCGTCCGACGCACGAGTGATGCCCGATGTACGGCGTACGCCCGTCGTTCCCGGCCGGATGGTGGAAGATCGGAGCATGGAGGTCACCTGGTGGGGGCACGCCACCACGACGGTCGAGGACTCCGGGGTGCGGGTACTGACCGACCCGCTCTTCGTGCGCCGGCTGGCCCATCTGCGGCGCCGCCGGGGCGCGCTGCCGCCGCCGGAGGCCGCGCGGGCCGATCTCGTCCTGGTCTCGCATCTGCACGCCGACCATCTCCACCCGGCGTCGCTGGCCCGGCTCGCGCCGGGGACCTCGCTGGTGGTGCCGCGCGGCGCGATGGCGGCGGTGCCGGGGCTGCGCAGGGTGGCCGCGGCCCGCAGGCTGCGGGTCGTCGAGCTGCGGGCGGGCGAGGAGTGCCGGGCCGGTGCGGTGACGGTACGGGCGGTGCGGGCGGCGCATGACGGACGGCGGCTGCCCTGCGGGCCACGCCGGGTGCCGGCGCTGGGCTATGTCGTGCACGGCCGGGCGCGTACGTACTTCGCGGGCGACACCGGCCTGTTCGAGGAGCTGGCGGAGGAGGTCGGTCCGTGCGATGTGGCACTGCTGCCGGTGGGCGGCTGGGGGCCGTTCCTCGGACCGGGCCACCTGGACGCGCGGCGGGCGGCGCAGGTGGCGGCCCGGCTGGCACCGAGCTGCGCGGTCCCGGTGCACTACGGCACGTACTGGCCGATCGGGCTGGACGCCGTGCGGCCGCATGAATTCCATGCGCCGGGCCTGGAGTTCGAGCGCCATATGGGGCTGATGGCACCGCAGGTGACGGTCCATCGGCTGGGGCACGGCGAGTCGGTGCGCCCGGAGGCGGTGCGGTGACCGCGCCGGCGGCGCTGGCGGGGCTGGCCGCGCTGACACCGGCCGGTGGGCTGCTGCGGAGCGTGCCGCCGGAGTCGACGCAGCAGGCGGTGGGCTACCCCTCGTTGTTCCTGCTGGTGATGCTGGGGGCGCTGGTGCCGGTGGTGCCGACCGGGGCGGTGGTCAGCTCGGCGGCGGTGGTCGCCTTCCACCACGCCTCGCCGTTCTCCCTGCTGATGGTCTTCGCGGTGGCGTCGTGCGCCGCGTTCCTCGGCGATGTGCTGCTGTACTGCCTCGGGCGGCGCGGCAGTCACTCGCGGGGCGGCTCGCGCTGGCTGTCGCGGCTGCGCGCCCGCGCCGCGCCGGAACGGCTGGAACTGGCGCGGCGCAGACTGCGGGAGCACGGGGTCCTGGTGCTGGTGCTGTCCCGGCTGGTGCCGGCCGGACGGATCCCGGTCATGCTGGCGTGTCTGCTCGCGGCGATGCCGCTGCGGCGGTTCGTGCGGGGTGCCGCTCCGGCGTGTCTGGCCTGGGCGGCGACGTACCAGCTCATCGGGCTGCTGAGCGGTTCGCTGTTCAGCAGGCCGTGGGCGGGTGTGGCGATGGCGATCGTGGTGACGATGGCCATCGCCGCCGTGCCGGCCGTCTGGCGACGCGTCAGACCGGACGGGGGCGGGCCCGGCCATGACCCATCGGACAGGCGCTAGGGGGTGTCCGCAAAGTCCCGCCTGGCCCCGCACATTCCTTCAGCGCTCGGCCAGCACCCGTGACGCGCCGACCGGCAGATCCCACAGTTCCTCGCGGGGCCGGCCGGTGGCGGCCCAGGCGGCGCGCACCCGGCGCAGCGGCTCCAGGGGCGGCTCGCCGGAGAGCAGGAAGGTCGACCAGTGCATCGGGACCAGGGACCGGGCGCCGAGGTCCTGGCAGGCGCGTACCGCCTCTTCGGGGTCGGTGTGCACCGGGCGCAGCATCCAGCGCGGGTCGTAGGCGCCGATGGGCAGCAGCGCCAGGTCGATGCCGGGGTAGCGGCGGCCGATCTCCTCGAACCAGTGGCCGTAGCCGGTGTCCCCCGCGAAGTGGATCCGCCGCCCGTCGGGGGCGGTGAGCAGCCAGCCGCCCCACAGGGAGCGGCAGGTGTCGATCAGGGTCCGCTTGCTCCAGTGGTGGGCGGGGACGAAGTCGAGGCGTACGGGGCCACCGGGGGCGGGCAGTTCGACCGCCTCCCACCAGTCCAGGTCGGTGACGTGGGTGAAGCCCCGCCGGCGGGCCCAGCGGGCCAGTCCGGCGGGGAGCAGCAGCGGGGTGTGGCGCGGCAGCCGCTTGAGGGTCGGCGCGTCGAGGTGGTCGTAGTGGTTGTGGCTGATCAGGACCGCGTCGACCGGTGGCAGGTCCTCCCAGCGGACGCCCACGGGGGTGACCCGGGCGGGGGTGCCGAGGATCTTGCGGGACCAGACCGGGTCGGTCAACACCGTCAGACCGGCGATCCGGATGACCCAACTGGCGTGCCCGACCCAGGTGAGGGCGATGGTGGTGGCCGTGGCGGCCGGCATCGGGCCCGGTTCGAAGGGGAGTTGCTGGATCTCCAGGAGCGTCTCGGGGGCCGGGCGCAGCTTGCCCTCCCGGGCGATCCTGGCCAGTGCCCGCACTCCGGGCAGGGGTGCGGTCAGCCGGTCGGTGAAGTCCCGTGGCCAGCTGCGTGGTGCGTTCAGCGGGCGGGGTTCGGCCAGTGGGGGCGGGGTGGCGTGCGGCAGGACCGGCGCGGCGACGGCGGCGGGACCCGCGTCGGCGGTGGCGGGACCCGCGGCGGCGGTGGCGGGACCCGCGGCGGCCGGGCTCCGGCTGCGGTCCGCTCCCCCGCCCGCCGCGCCCTCGCCCTGATCCATGCCGCTTCCCCCGCCGGCATCGCCGCCCCGGTCGGCGCCGCCGGGCTGGGCGTGCGGGAGTCGCTCGGTGCCGGAGGACTGCTCGGCGAGGGAGCGCTCGGTCTGCTCGGTCATCGAGGGGCCCTTTCGGTGGACGGAACGATGGCGGGTGCGGGGCGGGGGCGTGGGCGGCGTTCGCGGGCGGGCGGATCAGCCCGCCGCGGAGGCCGTGAGGCCCGCCAGTGCGCGCGACAGCGCGGTCAGCGCCTCGGTGATGTGCGGCAGGTCCAGCGGGTCCGGCGCGTCCAGGGCGCGTTGCCGCAGCTCCCGTTCGACGCCCAGCAGCGCCTCGGCGCCCAGCCGTACCCGCAGGGCGCCCGGGTCGTCGCCGAAGCGGTACCCGCCCAGCGCCGCCCAAGGGGCCAACTTCCGTTCCAGCGCGGTGGATTCGACGATGCCCCGGGCGGCCAGGGGGCGGCGCAGCGGTTCGAGGTCGGCGTAGAGGTGGCTGCCGGAGCGGGGTGGGCGGCAGACCGCACCGGCCTCGGTGACGACGTGGTGCAGGGCCGCGGCGAGCGTGCCGTAGACCCGGGCGGCCGCGGCCGTTCTGGCGCGCAGGGCGTCGGGCTCGCCGAGTGCGTGGGCGACGACGCAGCCGACGGGGCCCGGCAGCGGCGTACCGAGCGCGGTGAGCGCGTCCAGTGCGGCGGCCCGCAGGACGGTGCCGGGGTCGGTGGCCGGGAAGCGGGCCAGCGCGGCGGGCCAGGAGGCGGGCACGAGCGTGGCGCCCAGGTCGGTCAGCACCACGACCTCGTCGGGCAGTATCTCGGCGGGGCTGAGCAGCACGGTGTCGTGCGGATCGTGCAGCAGATCGCGGCGGGTCTCGTCGCTGAGGACCCACATCCCCTCCCCGGCCGCCGCCTCGCAGACCTCGTACAGCTGTTCCGGGGCCGGGCAGGTACCGGTCGGGTCGTCGGCGACGGACAGGACCAGGACGCGTGGTGTGTCCCCGTGCAGCCGCGCCCGGCGGACGGTCTCCAGCAGCGCGAACGGGTCGGGCACCCCGCCCGACTCCGGGGGTACGGGCGCCAGGTGCACCTGCCGCCCGAGCAGCCTGGCGGGTGGCGCGTACACCTCGGAGCAGGGGCGCGGCAGCACCACCCCGCCGTCGGCCGCGGCGTACAGCGCGAGGAGCAGGGCGGCCACCCCGGGTGCGGCGAGCACCTGCCCGGGGTCGGTGACCAGGCCGCGGCGGGCCCAGTAGCCGCAGGCGGCGGTGCGCAGGGGGGCGGCGCCGCCCGGGGGTTCGGGTTCGGTGCGGTCGGCGGCCGCGGAGAGGTGTGCGGCGAGCTCCGGGAGGACCGGCAGGCCCACCGGCGGTTCCGGCCGCGGATCCGGGGCGGTCCGCTGCATCCGTACCTCCACTCCACGACGGCGGGTCGATCGTGGGCCCATCACATGATGGGCGGCCCCGACCACCTTTGCAGATCCTTGGGGTGGCGCCCGGGGGCGACACGTCAGCGGCGGCCTAATGGCCCGAGCGCGCCCTCTCGTAGCGGTGCACCGCCACCACCTCGCCCGCGCCCCACTCCTGCCGCTCGGTGGCGCGGCGGACCCAGCCCAGGCGCTCGTAGAGGGCGATGGCCGCGGTGTCGGTGGTCTTCACCTCCAGTACGGGGCGCAGCCCGCGGGCAGCCGCCTCCGCCTCGACGGCCCGCAGCAGCCGGCCGCCCAGGCCCGCGCCCCGGGCCGCGGGGGCGACGCAGAGCCGGCTGACCTCGCGGCCGCACAGCGCCACATGGCCGACGACCCGGCCGGCCGTCTCGGCGACCCAGGCCGCGGTCAGTCCGTCGGGGGTCAGCCAGCGCACCGGGTCCTGCGGCCAGTGGTGTGGATAGCCGCTGTGGGTGTGCACCTGGGCCAGAACGTCCACACAGGCGTCGAGGTCGGTGTCGTGTCGTCTGCGGATCATCGGGGAATCGAAGCACGGTTTCGCACCCCACGGGGTACAAGGAGGCCCATGCGATCGCTACTGACCCGTCTCGACCGTCGGACCTTCGATCTCATCGCGGCACGCGAGTGGCCGGGGGCCCAGCAGGTGCTGCCCCGGCTGACCCGCAGCGCCAACCACGGATTGCTGTGGTTCGGCCTCGCGGCCGGTGCGGCCGCGCTGGGCGGGCGGCCGGCCCGTCGTGCCGCGCTGCGCGGTGTGGCCTCGCTGGCCGTGGCGTCGGCGACGGTGAACACGCTCGGCAAGCGCTCCGTACGGCGCCGGCGCCCGCTGCTGGACCCGGTGCCGGTGATACGGCAGCTGACCCGTCAGCCCTTCACCTCCTCCTTCCCGTCCGGGCACGCGGCCTCGGCGGTGGCCTTCGCGTCCGGCGTCGCGTTCGAGAACAAGTGGTGGGGTCTGGCGCTGGCGCCGCTCGCCGCTTCGGTGGCGTTCTCCCGCGTCTATACGGGCGTGCACTATCCGGGTGATGTGCTGGCGGGGGCCGCGCTGGGGGCGGGTGCGGCGTTCGCGGTGCGGGGCATCGCGCCGACCCGCGCCCAGCTGGCGCCGCCCGCCCGGCCGCGGGCACCGGCGCCCGCGCTGCCCGGGGGGCGCGGCCTGGTCGTGGTGGCGAACCAGGGCTCGGGTCCGCGCACCGGCCCCCGCCCGGACCGGGTCGGTGAGGTGCACGGGGTGCTGCCGCAGGCCGAGGTGACGGTGTGCGGCGGGCCGGGCGGGCTGCCGCTGGACGAGGCGCTGACCCAGGCCGCGGAGCGGGCCCGGGAGCTCGGCGGCGCGCTGGGGGTGCTCGGCGGGGACGGCAGCGTCAACGCCGCGGCGGCGGTGGCGGTGCGCTACGGGCTGCCGCTGGCGGTGCTGCCCGGCGGGAGCCTGAACCACTTCGCGTACGACCTGGGGATCGAGACGCATGCGGCGGCGGCGCACGCCGTGGAGAGCGGGGAGGCCGTCGCGGTGGACCTGGCGCGGTTCGGCGCCGGTCCGCATCGCCAGGCGCGGTACTTCGTCAACACCTTCTCGGTCGGCGTGTATCCGGAACTGGTGCGGATCCGTGAGCGGTGGGCCGGCCGGATCGGGGCCTGGCCGGCCGGGGTCCTCGCGGCGTGGGAGGTGCTGCGCACCGCCGAGCCGCTGACCCTGCGGATCAACGGTGAGCGGCGCGCCGTATGGATGGTGTTCGTGGGCAACTGCCAGTACCGGGGGCTGGGGGTGTCGCCGGTGCGCCGGCACGACCTGGCGGACGGGGTGCTCGACGTGCGGGTGGTGCACGGCGGACGGCTGGCCCGCACCCGGCTGCTCGTCGCCGCCCTGACCGGCTCCCCGCGCAGCACGCCGGTGCTCGGCGAGGCGCGGTTGTCGCGACTGCGGCTCTCCGGGCTGCCGCAGGGCGCGACCGTCGCGTTCGACGGCGAAGTGACGTCCGGGGAAGGCGAGTTGACGCTGGAGAAGGAGCACGAGGCACTGACCGTCTATCGCCTGCTGCCCGACCGGCCGACCGTCGCCCACCCCTCACTGCCCGAATAGCGAGACGCTACTCTCATGATGCGAGATACGCGCGTACGGTGAACCCACCCGTCGGAGCACGCGAAGGAGAGTCGGCCATGCCGCAGGAGTCCGCCGTCTACACCCACGGCCACCACGAGTCCGTACTGCGCTCCCACACCTGGCGCACCGCCGCCAACTCGGCCGGATACCTGCTGGGTTCGCTGAAGCCGGATATGCAGGTCCTGGACGTCGGCTGCGGCCCGGGCACCATCACCGCCGACCTGGCGGCGCTGGTGCCGCAGGGGCGGGTCACCGGGCTGGAGCGGGCGCCGGAGGTGCTGGCGCAGGCGCGCGACACCGCCGCCGGGCGCGGCCTGACGAACGTCCGCTTCGAGGTCGGTGACGTCCACGCACTGGACTACCCGGACGACACCTTCTGCGTGGTGCACGCCCATCAGGTACTGCAGCACGTGGGCGACCCCGTCCAGGCGCTGCGCGAGATGCGCCGGGTCACCAGGCCCGGCGGGATCGTCGCCGTGCGCGACGCGGACTACTCGGCCATGACGTGGTACCCCGAGGTCGCGGGGATGGCCGACTGGCAGCGGCTGTATCTGCGGGTGGCCCGCGCCAACGGGGGCGAGCCGGACGCCGGACGCCGGCTGCACGCCTGGGCCCGGCAGGCGGGTTTCGCGCCGGACGCCGTCACCGCCACCGCCGACACCTGGTGCTATCGGACCCCGGACGAGCGCTCCTGGTGGAGCGAGTTGTGGGCGGACCGCACGGTCGGCTCCGCGTACGCGCGGATCGCGGTGGAGCGCGGGCACGCCACCGAGGAGGAACTGCGGCGGATCGCGGCGGCCTGGCGGGCCTGGGGCGCCGAGGAGGACGGCTGGTTCGCCGTCCTGCACGGCGAGATCCTGTGCCGCGTCTGAACGGGCGCGCACCACACGGCTCTCAGGGTCCGTCCGATGGGGTCATGGCCGGGTCCGCGGCTAGGGCCTTTCCGACCCTGACCCATCGGACAGGCTCTAAGAGCGGACGGATCAGGGCCAAGTGATCGCGTACCGGCGGGCCGCCCAACTAGGGTTGCCCGTATGGACATTCTGGGGACCTCATTGCGGGTGTGCGTCGGTGATCTCAATGCCGCGATCGACGTCTACGAGCGGCTGACCGGCGCCGAGGCGATCCGCTTCCAGCGCGGCGGGGTGGCGGTCGCGGCCGTCGGGTGCTTCTTCCTGATGAGCGGGCCCGAGGCGGAGTTGTCGGTACTGCGGAAGATCACCGCGACCCTCGCCGTCAAGGACGTGGACGAGGCGCTGGCCGATCTGACGGCGGTCGGCGCGGACATCATCGCCGGCCCGCTGCCGACCCCCATCGGCCGTAATCTCGTGGCCCGCCACCCGGACGGTTCGATCTTCGAGTACGTCGACCGCCAGGGCGGAGAGCAGGGTGCGGAGGCCTGAGCGGCCTCCGCACCGTCCCGGGCCGTCGTCGCCGACCGGCCGTCAGGACACCTCGAGGACGATCTTGCCGCGGGACCGGCCGGCCATGCTCCGCCGGAACGCCTCGGCGGCCTCGGACAGCGGGAAGACCGCCTCGACCGGAACGGTCAGCTTCCCGGAGTCCGCGAGCGCGCCGAGCGCGGCCAGATCGTCGGCGTTCGGGCGCACCCACACCATGTGGCCGCCCTTCGCCGTGACCTCGCCGTCGGCGACGGACGCCACCCGGCCGCGGTCCTTGAGCAGCTCCTGCGAGACGTCCACGGCGCCGCCGCCGACGAAGTCCAGGGCCACATCGACGCCTTCGGGTGCCAGCGCGCGCACCCGGTCGGCGAGTCCGTCGCCGTAGGTGACCGGCTCGGCGCCCAGGGACCGCAGGAAGTCGTGGTTGGCCTCGCTGGCCGTGCCGATGACGCGGGTGCCCTGGGCGACCAGGATCTGCACGGCGAGCGACCCGACGCCGCCGGCGGCCGCGTGCACGAGGGCGGTCTCGCCGGCCTTCGTGCCGAGCCGCCTGATCGACTGATAGGCCGTCAGTCCGGCGAGCGGCAGCCCGGCGGCCTGCTGCCAGTCGAGCGCGGCGGGCTTGGGCGCCAGGGTGCGGACCGGCGCGGCGACCAGCTCGGCGAACGTGCCGTGCTGGACCTCGTCCTTGCGGACATAGCCGATGACCTCGTCACCGACCGCGTACTCGGTCGCGTCGGCGCCGACCGCCTCGACGACCCCCGCCACGTCCCAGCCGGGGACGAGCGGGAAGTGGATGTTCATGATCGGGTCCAGATAGCCGGCGACGATCTTCCAGTCCACGGGGTTGACCCCGGCCGCCCTGACCCGGATCAGTACCGAGTCCGGAGCCACCTTCGGGTCGGGCAGGTCGGAGTAGACGAGGACTTCGGGACCGCCGTAGCTGTTGGTGCTGATTGCCTTCATGGTCCGCCCCAACGCGGGACGGCCGGGGAACATTCCGGCGTGTGCCGACGATCACTGGATCGGCGTACCAGGTGGCACCGAGCCCTGGGGGTGTCCGATGGGCCGGACGCCGCGGACCCGGCCATGACCCATCGGACGGGCCCTCATCAGCCGGACCGCGCCCCCAGCGAGCGCAGCAGGAACGGCAGCAGCTCGCGGATCGCCGCCTCGCCGGAGGAGGGACCGTCCGTGGCGGGGCCGTGCGCCGCGTCGGGCGTCAGGAACAGGCGGCTGACCATCGAGCCCACCACCAGATCGGCGAGCACATGGGCGTCCTCCAGCGGCGGGATGTCCCCTCGGGCGACCGCGCGGCGCACCACGGTGGCGGCCCGGTCGCGGACCGGCTGGATGATCGCGGTGTCCAGCACCCGGGCCAGCGCCTCGTTGTGCGCGGACTCGCCGATCAGGACGTGCAGCAGCCGGCCGCCGGGACCCTCCAGCGTCTCGGCCTTGTCCCGCAGCAGCGCGACCAGGTCGCCTTCGAGGCCGCCGGTGTCCGGCTGCGGGCCGAGGTCGCTCGCCCAGCGGACGGCGGTGCCCACGACCAGGTCCTCCTTGGAGCGCCAGCGGCGGTAGAGGGTCGCGGTGGAGACGCCGGCCCGCTTGGCGACCGCCGCCGTGGTCAGCCCGCCGTAGCCGCTCTCCTGGAGGACCTCGACGGTGGCCTCCAGCAGGGCCCGGTCGCGTCCGGCGTCCCGCGGGCGCCCCCGGCCGCGCGTCGGCCCGGCTGCGGTCTGGTTGCTCTCGGTACGTTCGCCCACACCGGGAGTCTACCGACCTCCAATTGCGAAACGAAAAGTTTTCGTTTCGTGTAGCCTCGGCGCCATGACATCCCACGCCTCCACCCCCGACCTGGACGCCGCCGCCGTCGTCGACCGGCTCCGCACCACCTTCGCCACCCGTCGCACCGCCTCGCCGGACTGGCGGCGCCGGCAGCTGACGGCGCTGCGCACGCTGCTCACCGACCACCGCGACGACCTCCTCGCCGCGCTCGCCACGGACCTCGGCAAGGGCCCCGAGGAGGCCTACCGCACCGAGATCGGCTTCACCCTCAACGAGATCGACCACACCCTCGGCCGGCTCGACGACTGGCTGGCGCCGCGCCCGGCGGAGCTGCCCGAGCGGCTGCTCCCGGCGACCGCGCGGGTCGTCCGCGAGCCGCTCGGCGTCGTCCTGGTGATCGCCCCCTGGAACTACCCGCTGCAGCTGGCGCTCGCCCCGCTCGTCGGCGCGCTGGCCGCGGGCAACTGCGCCGTCGTCAAGCCCAGCGAACTCGCCCCCGCGACCTCCGCCGCGATCGCCCGGCTGCTGCCGCGCCATCTGGACCCCGAAGCGGTGACCGTCGTCGAGGGCGCGGTCCCGGAGACCACCGCCCTGCTGGCCCAGCGCTTCGACCACATCTTCTACACCGGCAACGGCGCCGTCGGCCGGATCGTGATGGCCGCCGCCGCCCGGCATCTGACGCCCGTCACGCTGGAGCTGGGCGGCAAGAGCCCGGTCGTCCTGGACGCCGGCACGGACCTGGCCGCGGCCGCCCGGCGGCTGGTGGCCGGCAAGTTCCTCAACGCCGGCCAGACCTGCGTCGCCCCCGACTACGTCCTGGCGATCGGCGAGACCGCCCGGGCCGTCGAGCCGCACCTCGCCGAGGCCGTACGCGAGGCATACGGGACCGACCCGGCCGCCGCGCCCGAGTACGGGCGGATCGTCAACGAACGCCACTTCGACCGGCTGACCGCGCTGCTCGACAGCGGCCGCACGGTCGTCGGCGGAACGCACGACCGCGCCACCCGCTACCTGGCGCCCACCGTCCTCGCCGAGGTCTCCCCCGACTCCCCCGTCATGCAGGAGGAGATCTTCGGCCCGGTCCTGCCGATCGTGCCGGTGCCCGACCTGGACGCGGCGATCGCCTTCATCAACGACCGCGACAAGCCGCTGGCGCTGTACGCGTTCACCGACTCCGACGACACCAAGAACCGGCTGCTGACCGAGACCTCCTCGGGCGCCCTCACCTTCGGCCTGCCGGTCGCCCATCTCACCGCGCCCGGCCTGCCGTTCGGCGGGGTCGGCGAGAGCGGCATGGGGCGCTACCACGGCGAGTACTCGCTCGACACCTTCAGCCACACCAAGGCGGTGCTGGACAAGCCGCTGGGGTGACGGGAGGGATGGGGCGATCAGCCCCCGGCGGGATCCTGCTCGGCCCCACCCGGTGCCGGCACCGGCCGCATCCGGTACTCGTACCGCTCCGGGAGCGGATGAACGGACCGGGCCGTGGCGCGGACCTCCTCGGTGACCGGCCCGCCGGCCGCGACCAGCTGCTCGGCGACGGCGTACCAGGTGTCGCTCAGCGTCTCGTCGCCCTCCCGCAGATCGGCGATCTCGAAGCCGGCGTCGAAGACCTCGCGGGCCGCGGCCGGCCGTCCCTGGGCGAGCGCCACCCGTGCGGTCAGCAACCGGAAGCGGCCGTCGGCCAGTTCGGCCGGCGGCAGCCCGGACAGCAGCCGGGCGGCCTCCTCGGCGCGGCCGGCCGCGAGCAGCGCCGGCACCGCCTCCCGGGCGAGCGCGGTGCGCACCGCACGCCAGGCGCGCGCCTGGGGGCCGTTCGCCGCGGCCGCCTGTGCCGCCGCGGCGCAGGCCTGCGCGAACCGGTCGGCCGCGCGGGCCGGCTCGCCCGCCGCCAGCTCCGCGACGGCCAGGCAGTACACCGGCAGCGCGCCACCGCCGCACCCGCTCGCGCGCTCCCAGCTGCGGACGGCCTGGGCACGGTCGCCGGCCTGCCACTGGGCGAGGCCCAGGTGGTAGTCGGTGGCCGGGCCCGGCGGTGCGGACTCCAGCAGATCGCGCCAGGCCGGTGCGGTCAGCGCCGGTCCGGGCACCGGCCCGGCGGCCGGCAGGTCACCGGTCCGCAGCAACGTCAGCCACGGCTCCTGCTCCGGCCCGAGGGTGGCCGCGTCGAACGGCGTGCCGGGCAGGTCCAGACCGGCCCGGGCGACCTCCAGCGCGCCCCAGCCCGACCCGGTGGCCAGCGACTCCTTGGGGTCCCGGTCCGCGTACGGAAGCCAGGCGGCGTGGGCGGCGTCGACGTCGGCGCGCGGCAGGGCCTGCTCCAGCCGGGCGGCGACCTCGCCGCGGGCCGCCGCCCAGTCGGCGCCGTGCACCGCCGAGGGATCGGCGGCCAGCGGCCCGTAGGCCTCCAGCCAGGTGAACTCCCCACCCCCGTCGAGCGGCAGCTGCTCCAGCTGGGTGCGGGCCAGCCCGGCCTGGATCTCCGCGTAACCGCCGGTACCCGGCTCGGTGAGCCACCGCTGCCAGCGGCGCCCGGCCCGCCCGGCACCCCACAGGAAGAGCTTGCGGCCGCGCAGCGCGTCCGTGGAGGTCTGCACCAGCCCGCGGCCGTCCTCGTCGAGCGCGGTGATCCAGCGGCGGGAGCCGTCGGGCACCTCGTAGAAGTAGTCCGCCGGAAACTCGCTGCGCAGCGGGTAGGTCCGGTCCACGCCGCCGGAGTCGGGGACCGGCACCCGGCGCAGCACCCGCTCGTAGCCGAAGTGCCAGGCCTCGTCGGCGGGCGCCAGTACCCGGCTGCCCGCCGCCTCGGGGACCGCGATGTTGGACCACCAGTAGACCGGGACGGTGTGGTGGTGCGGATTGCGGATCCGCACGCCCACGTACAGGAAGTCGGAGCCCTCCGGGAGCCACAGGTCCACCTGGAAGGGCAGATCGCGCAGCCGCTCCCACTCCCACAGGCGCAGCATCTCCCCGCCGTCCGGCGCCGGGACGCGGGCGGCGTGCAGCGGGGCGCAGGAGAGGGTGGTGTGGCCGGTGGCGCCGATGTTCCATTCGATGCCGCCGGAGAACCAGGCGCCGTTGAGCGCGAAGGCGGCGGGCTGCAACACCGGGTTGCGGTAGAGCAGTTCGCGGTCGGTGGGCTTGTGGTGCAGGGAGTGCACCCGCCCGCCGAGGCCGGGCAGGACCGTGGCGCGCAGCCGGTCGTTCTCGACGACCAGCGCGTCGAGGTCGGTGCTGCGGCGGGTACGGCCGTATCCGTCGCGCATGGCGGTCGGCAGGATCGAGCGCAGCGGCTGACAGCCGATCTGACGGGCCATGTCGGCGGGCAGTCGGGCGTCCCGGGGGACCTCGACGCGGTGCGGGTCCTGGCCGCCGTCGAGCGCCGGGAGGGGGTTGTCCGGACCGAGAGGGGCGGCGGGAAGGGTCAGGGTGGTGCGTCGCACAGTCGTGGCCACGGCTGCCTCGCAATGCTGGACCGGGCCGCCTCGGCTGCGGCGGCCTCCGATTGCCCATGGAACCTCGCGATCGCCGGTCTGAACAGGCCTTCTTGCGGCCGGCCGAGGTCAGGGTTGCGCAAAGACACCCTCAAGGAGGCCGGTGAGCAGGGCCGCGCCGGTCCCCTCGGGATCACGATCCGGGTCGTAGATGGTGACGTTGATGCCGACGCAGCGCGGCGACGCGGCCAACGGTCCCAGCAGTTCGGCGAGTTCGCCGGTCAGCAGGCCGCCCGGATCGGGGCTGTCGACGGCGGGCATGACGGACGGGTCGAGGACATCGGCGTCGAGATGGATCCAGAAGCCGTCGAGCGGCGGCTTCTGGAGGTGGGCGAGGGCCTCCCGCGCCACCGCTTGCGCGCCGCGCCGCCGGATCTCGCCGACCGGGGTGTGGCTGATGCCCAGCCCCGCCAGCTCCTCCTGGTCCTCGTCCGCGTCCCGGATGCCCAGCAGGCTCACGTCCTCGTCCCGTACATACGGCCGCAGCCCGTCGATGTCCGTGAGATCCGCCTGCCCCCGCCCGGTGATCTGCGCGACGCCCTCCCCGGCCGCGGCCCCCAGCGGTCCGGACAGCGCCACGTTCCCCGGATGCCGGAAGTCGCCGTGCCCGTCCAGATAGGCCACGCCGTACCGCCCCAGCCGCCGCAGCCCGAGCACCGCCCCGAGCAGGATGCTGCAGTCCCCGCCGAGCACCACCGGGAAGTCCCCACCGCGTACGTGCCCCTCGACCCGCGCCGCCAACTTGACGGTGTACGCGGCGATGGCGGCGGCGTTGAAGTCCCCGTCCTCGCCCTCCCGCCAGTCCCCCAGGTCGTAGCGCGGCGGCACCACCACACCGCCCTCCAGCGCCCCGAGCCGGCGCAGCAGCCCCTGTTCGCGCAGCGCGCCGGCGAGCTTGTGGCAGCCGGGGACGGTACCGGGCGCGGGCGGTCGCAGTCCCAGGTTGGAGGGGGCATCGATCACTACGGTGCGGCGCATGCGGAAATCGTCACACAGGGCCCCGGGAAAATGGAGCGCCCCCGGAAGATCAGCCGAAATGCCCTGTCGGTCCGCTGCGCGCCGCCGGCCTGGGCTTTCGCGAACCGCGGTCCACGGCGACCGACATGGACACCATGAAGGTCAATCGCAAGGGCCGGTAGGACCGGCGTCGTCCGGGCCCGGCTCGTTGAACCGCAGCCGGTTGCCGAAGGGGTCGGTCAGGGTCAGGCAGGTGCCGATCTCGTCGTGCTCCAGTCCGGGGCGCAGGTACGGATAGTCCTTGCCGGCCAGCTCGGCATGCAGCGCGCGTACTCCGCTCAGCTCGGTGTAGACGGTCGAACCGGGCGTCGCGTCACCGTGGTGCTCGGACAGATGCAGCACCAGGCCGCCGCGGGAGACCTGCGTGTACAGCGGCATGCCGGGCTCGAAGCGGTGCTCCCAGTCGACGGTGCAGCCGAGGTAGTCGACGTAGAACTCGTGGGCCTTGGCCACGTCGAAGATCCGGAAGACCGGCACGGTGCGGCGGAAGACGATGTCCATGCCGGACAGGGAATCACACCTGCTCGCCGGGCGCCTGCTCGACGTCGGGCAGCATCTCGGCGGTGATCGCCCAGCGCTCGTGGTCACGCCAGGCGCCGTCGACGAACAGGAAGTCCGGGGAGAAGCCCTCCAGCCGGAAGCCGGCCCGCCTGACCAGGGCGATCGACCGTTCGTTGGCGGGCTGGACGTTGACCTCCAGGCGGTGCAGGCCCAGTTGCCCGAAGGCGTGGTGGAGCACGAGCCGCAGGCCCTCGCCCATCAGTCCGCGGCCCGCCGCGTGGGCGAAGGCGCCGTAGCCGAGCGCGCCGCAACGGAACGCGCCGTGCACGATGTTGTTGATCGTGACATAGCCCGCGATCCGGCCGTCGGCGAGCTCGCAGATCAACAGGCCCTCGCGGGACGGCTCCTGGAGCCTTCGCAGATAGGCGTCGTAGGCGGCGTCGGTGGCCGGCGGGAAGAGCCACGGGTGGTGTATCCGGGCGCTTTGGCGTGCGGCGGCGGTGAACTCTTCCCGGTCGGCGGCGGTGAAGGGCCGGATGCCCACCCGCGGACCTCGTGCCAGATAGGAGTCGCTGATCGTCATCGGCAGATCGTACGTGCCCGATGTCAGCCGTGCGCCGCGTCCCGTTCCGCGGCGCTCGGTGCGGTGAGCGCCAGCCGGCGGTGGGTGCGGCGCAGCATCGTGCGGGCCATGAAGGGGTGGATACGGCGGACGACGGCGAAGTAGAGCCGGCCCGCGGTGTTGTGGACGCGGACGACCGTGCCGAGCGTGACCCGGCCGTCGGCGACCAGGATCGAGGCGCGGAAGTCCAGGTGCCGGGCGTCCGTGCCGAGCAGTATCTCGCCCCCGGCCGCCGCGGGGCGGTCCCCGAGGTCGGCGCGCCCGACTTCGGGGAAGGAGGCACCCCGCAGCATGTCCCGCCAGGCCTCCGGCTCGTGCGGCATACCGGGCAGCAGCTCCATCTGCCAGGCGTCCTGGAAGTCGGTGCGCGAGAAGGCCTGGTGGGCCAGTCGGGCGGCGGCGGGCAGCGCGACGGCCCGGGGGCGGGCCCACCGCAGGCGGTGGAGCAGCCGGACGCGCGGTGAGCGGCGGACCGGGGCGGCGAGGCGGCCGGTGGCGGCCCGTTCGATGTTGTCGAAGATCTCCTCGACCATGGTGGCGTGCACCGGGCGGATCGCCGTGATCCACAACAGCAGCTGCCCGAAGGGGAGTCGGTCCTCAAGGACGTGTTCCACCCGGCAGGTGTCCGGACCCAGGGGCCGCACGCCGATCTCATGCCAGCCGCCCGCTCCGTCGGTGAAGTCGAAGCGGATCCGGCGGCCGGGCTCGTAGGCGCCGACGCGGTAGCGGACCCGGCCGTGCCCGCCGTCGGCGCCGACGCCCAGCGGGCGGTCCAAGCGCAGCGCCGGCCACACGGGCGTCGGGAAGAGCGGGTCGCGGTCGCTGCCGATCCGGTCGAGCAGGGCGCCGACGGACTCGGCCGGGGCTGCGACGGTGCGGACATGGACGTCTCGGACGGTACGCACGGGACACCTCCATACGGTGGCGTATGTTTTTCCATACGGTACCGTATGGACATGGTGCGACAACGCGCGAGGGAGACCGGCGGCAGCGGTGCACGGCGGCGGCTGACGACCCGGGACTGGGCCGATGCCGCCCTGGCGGCCATGGGCGAGGGCGGGCTCGCGGCGGTGGCGGTGGAGCCGCTGGCCGCCCGGCTGGGCACCACCAAGGGCAGCTTCTACTGGCACTTCGCCAACCGGGACGCACTGGTCGAGGCCGCGCTGCAGCGCTGGGAGGAGCTCGGCACGGAGGCTGTGATCAGCGAGGTCGAGGCCGAGGCCGACCCCGTCGAGCGGCTGCGCCGGCTGCTGCACCGCGCCACGGAGTCGGCCGCCGAGGACCCCCTGGAGGTCTCCCTGCTGGCGACCGCCGCGCAGCCGCGGGTGGCCGCCGCGCTCGCCCGGGTGACCGAGCGGCGCATCGGCTATATCGCCTCGCTCTTCACGGAGCTGGGCTTTTCGAAGGACGAGGCACGGCGCCGCGGCCTCATGGCCTACACCGCCTATCTGGGGCACACCCAACTGGCGCACGCGGTCCCGCAGTCCCTGCCGGCCGGAGCCGCACGCGACCACTATCTGGACGGCGTGATCGACACCCTGATGCGCCCGGCCTGACCGCCACCGGGCGAGCGACGGGGACACCGGACACGGCCGGGCACGTCCCGTATCGACCTGGGCGCCCCGTCCACCGCGTCACCTGCTACGACGGCCGCACGGTCTGGGCGGTGACCGGACATGCCGAGGCCCGGACCCTGCTGGGCGACCCCCGGGTGTCGTCCGACCGGCAGAATCCGGCTGCGGGGCCGTACCACCGAAGAGGCGGCGGCCGCCCGGGTGGATCCGGAGGGGTACTTGGCCGGGCTGATCGCCCACAAGGAGCGGGAACCGGGCGAGGGCTACTGGACGAGCTGATCGAGGACCGGCTGCGGGCCGGCGCCCTCGCCCACGACGAGCTGGTCCGGCCGGCCATGGTCCTGCTGATGGCCGGTCACGAGACCACCGCCAACATGATCTCGCTGCGCGCCCTGTTCACCAGGATCCCTGATCTGCGACTCGCCGTACCGGCCGACGAGGTCCCCCACAAGCCCGGTGACGATACTGTGCAAGGCCTGATCGAACTGCCGCTGACCTGGTAACAGCCAGGACAGGAGACGGAAGGAAAGGGGTCCGGGATGCGGATCACCATCGACAGCGAAGTCTGTATCGGCTCCGGTCAGTGCGCCCTGACCGCGCCGGAAGTGTTCACCCAGGACGACGGCGGATACGGCACGGTGCAGCCCGGCCGTGAGGACGGCGCGGGCGACCCGCTGGCGCGCGAGGGCGCCCGCGCCTGCCCCGTGCAGGCCATCACGATCACGGACGACTGAGCCACCCCGTCCGCTACCGCAGTCCCCCTCGGGTGACGGGGAGTTCGAGGACACCGGTGTCCTCGGGCGTGCTGGTGACGGTCACCGGCTTCACCCCCCGATTGCCCGCATAGGCGTCGTCGCTCGCGGCGATGACGAAGCCGAGCCGGTGCCCCGGCTCGTAGCGGTGCACGATCCCCGGCAGCTCGACGGAGAAGCTCCGGGTCACATCGGACACCCGCGCCGGGGCCACCAACCGGTGCACCAGGGTCTTGCTGCCGTCCGGCGCGATGTCGTAGAGCTTGGCGAAGAGCACCAGCCGGTCGGCCGCGTCCGAGGATTCCTGGGCCTGCTCGGCTGCCGGCGAGTCCACCCTCAGCGTCACCCTGGGCGCGCCCACCACGTCCACCGGACGGCCCTGTACCGGCTGGGACGTCCAGGCCAGATGGGTGCCCGCGGCGTCGGACGGCGGCGGGTCCGGCAGCCCCAGCATGCTGGACAGCGAGCTCTCCGAATGGCTGGTGGCCATCGGCAGATTGCGGTACGTACGGCTGCCGGGCACCACCTTGGCGCGGTCGTCGACGAGCGTGCCGTCCCCGGAGAGGTACAGCCGCCGGCCGTCGCCCGCCGGGACGGTCGACGAGGTGGCGTAGGTGGGGCCGTCGGTCACCCAGTCCCGGTAGTAGGCGAAGGCCGGCCCGGTGTCGGTCTTCTTGTGGTGGTGCAGATAGCGGTCGAACCAGGCGAGGATCCGCCGTCCGACGTAGCTGTTGCCCACGTTGCCCTCGGCCAGGTCGAGTTCGCCGGCCGCCGGCTTCCGCATCCCGCCGCTGTGGCCCCACGACTGCCAGATCATCTTGGCCGGGGTGCCCTGTGCGGCCAGGGTGCGGTAGGTGGCGGTGGCCTCGTTGAGGTTGAACAGGGTGTCCGCCTGTCCCTGGATCAGCAGCGTCGGAGCCGTGACCGACTTCAGGTACGAGACCGGGGAGACGCTGCGCGCGTAGGCGAGCATGGCCTGGGTCTGCTCGGCCGGGTACGTCCCCGAGTCCAGCAGCCGCTTGGTGGCACAGGCCCGCTCGACGAAGTGCAGACAGCCCGCGCCGCCGGTCCGCGACCCGTCCAGGTTCGGGTGGAGGAGCCCCTGCGACTCCCCCAGGAGGAAGAACCCGTTGGTCCACTGCCACTTGTAGGCGCCGGGCAGCGGCCCGCTGACGCCCTCGGTGCGGCCGGCGTTGTTGGGGTCGAGGGAGTAGGTGAGGTCGTTCCAGGTGACGAGGGGGACCAGCGCGTCGACGCGGTGGTCGACGGCGGCGGTGGCCATCTGGATCGCCCCGCCGTAGGACCCGCCGATCATGCCGACCCGCGGATCGCTGTTGCCGTCCTTGGTGACGTAGTCGACGCGGGTCCCGTCGTCGGCCTTGCGGGTGCCGGCCAGCATGTCGAGCAGCCGGCTCGCCGTCCGGCCGTCGACCCGCGGATCGTCCAGCGAGATCGGGCAGCCGGTCTTGCCGAAGCCGAGGCCGGAGTAGGCCAGCGCCACATAGCCGCGCGAGGCGAAGGCCCTGGCGATGGCGTCGGTCGCGCCGTCCGCCTTGCTGCCGCCGAAGCCGTTGGTGGTCAGCACGGCGGGCGCGGGGTGTGCGGCGTCGACTCCGGCCGGGCGGTAGACGTCGGTGTCCAGGGTGCACCTGCGGTCGCCGGCCCGGACCGTGACCTTCAGTTCGGTGACGGTGTACGGGTCCCCGGCGACGACCGCGGCCGCGGGGGCGGAGAGGACGAGCGGCGCAGCGAGGGCGGTGCCGGCCAGCAGGGCGAGGGATGTGCGGAGCAGGGAGCGGGAGAGTGCTCGGGACTCGCTGGGCACCAGGACCTCCACAAGGACACGTCGTACCAACCAGTCGGTAGCGGCGCGCTCATGTTGTGACACGAGTAACGGTGAAGTCAACGCTCGCGGCCGGCGTTTCTGACAGGACATCAGTTCGCAGGCGTCCAAAGGGTGGACGGGGAGTCCGGCGGCCCGCCGCGTCAGACCAGCGCCGGCCCCGTGAAGCGCAGCGTGCCGGCCGTCGCGTCCAGCTCCGCGGCGACGCCCAGCGGAACGGTCAGGGCGGACTCCCCGTGGCCGAAGCCGAACTCCTCGGCCACCGGCACCCCGAGCCCGCCCAGTCGGTCCCGCAGCACCTCCCGGACCCGCTCGTAGGGCCCGCAGCCCGCCCAGGAGCCGAGCACGACGCCGGCGACGCCGTCCAGCCAGCCGGCCCGCAGGAGTTGGGTCAGCGCACGGTCGATCCGGTACGGCGGCTCGCCCACGTCCTCCAGCAGCAGCAGGCCGCCCCCGGTGCCACGCCTGGCCTGGCGGGTGCCCAGCTCACTGGCGAGCATGGCCAGGCAACCGCCGACGGTGACCCCGCGGGCCCGGCCCGGCACCAGCGGGCGGGCCGTGGCCGAGGCCAGCGTGCGGACGGTCTCCGGCGCGAAGAGCGTGCGCCGCAGCTGCTCGCGGGTGGCGTCGTCCTTGAGGAAGACCTCGCCGGCGACGGCCGGGCCGTGCAGCGTCGAGACACCGGCGCGTACCGCGAAGGCCTCGTGCAGCACCGTCACGTCGCTGAAGCCGATCAGCGGCTTGGGGGCCGCGGCCCGGAGGGCGGACCAGTCCAGCAGGTCGACCATCCGCTGTGCGCCGTAGCCGCCGCGGGCCGCGAAGACCGCCTTGACGGAGGGATCGCACCAGGCGGCCTGGAGGTCGCGGGCCCGCTCCTCGTCACCGGCCGCGAGGTACCCCAGCGTGCCGTGCGTGCCCAGGACATGGGGCGCGGCGATGGGATCGAGGTCCCAGCCGCGCAGCACGTCCAGCCCGCGGTCCAGTCGGTCGGCCACGATGGGGCCGCTGGGCGCGACCACCGCCACCCGGTCGCCGGCCCGCAGCCGCGGGGGCCGGCGCAGCGCTGCCGCCGTCATCCGCGCAGCTCCAGCGCCGGGATGTCGCCGCGGGTGAACCCGAAGGCCTGGGCGTAGAGGGAGAGTTCGGCCTCCACGGCGCGGACGATGGTCTCCGCGCGGCGGAAGCCGTGGCCCTCGCCGGGGAACGCCAGGTAGGCGTGCGGTATGCCGCGCCCGGCGACCGCGGCGAGGAAGCGTTCGCACTGGGCGGGTGGGCAGATCACGTCGTCCAGGCCCTGGAGCAGCAGGAACGGTGCGGCGATCCGGTCCGCGCGGTGCAGCGGCGAGCGCTCGCGGTAGCGCTCGGGAACCTCGGCGAGCGGACCGACCAGCGACTCCAGATACTGCGACTCGAAGTCGTGGGTCTCGCCGCCGGCCCAGCCGGTGAGGTCCAGGATCGGGTAGCTGATGGTGCCGCAGGCGTAGAGGTCGGTGGCGGTCAGCGAGGCAGCGGTGGTCCAGCCGCCGGCGCTGCCGCCGCGGATCGCCAGCCGGGCGGGGTCGGCGGTGCCCTCGTCGGCGAGGGCCCGGGCGACGGCCGCGCAGTCCTCGACGTCCACCACGCCCCACTGGCCGCGCAGCCGCTCGCGGTAGGCGCGGCCGTAGCCCGTCGAACCGCCGTAGTTGACCTCGGCGACGCCGATCCCCCGGGAGGTGAAGTAGGCGATCTCCAGGTCGAGCACCAGCGGGGCACGGCCGGTGGGGCCGCCGTGCGCCCAGACCACGAAGGGCGGCAGCTCGCCCTCGGGGGCGGTGTGGTCGGGGCTGTGCGGCGGATGGATGTGGGCGTGGACGTCCCGCCCGTCGGGCCCGGTGAAGGTGCGGCTGTGCGGTCGCGGGTAGTAGGCGGGGTCCAGTACGTCGACATGCCGGCAGGCGATCGCCCGGGCCCGTCCGGTGCAGGTGTCCAGCTCGACGATCTCGTAACCGCGGTGCGGGCCGGCCGCGATGCCGATGACGCGGCTGCCGTGCACGGCGAGGGTGGGCGCCCACTCCGTCCAGGGCCCCGCCGCGTCGACCAGGTCGCCGCTGACCGGGTCGAGGATGCCCAGGGCGGTCGCGCCACGGCCGTGGACCACCGCGAGGGTGCCGTTGTCCAGGGGCAGGAACCAGCGCTGGCCGACGTTCCACAGCGGGCCGCCGAACTCCTCCTCACGGGCGGGGCACAGCGCGCGGCTCGCGACCACGCCGTCGCCGGCCGGGTCGGGGTCGATGCGCTGCAGTTCCCACCAGCCGCTGAGGTCCGAGACGAACAGCAGCGAGCCGTCGGCGGCCCACTCGATCTGCGCGACGGACTCACCGCTCTCCGCGTCGCCCCGGGCGTCGGTGCCCAGATCGCCGACGAGCGGCCGGATGTCCTCGAACGTGCCCCCGCCGGTGATCCGGGCGACCATCACCACGGTGCCGTCCCAGGGCATCCGGGGGTGGTCCCAGGCGATCCAGGCGGCCCGGCTCCCGTCCGGGGAGATCCGCGGGCCGGTGACGAACCGATGCCGGTCGTCGCTCAACTCCCGTACCGCGTCGCGGTCTTCGGCCGCCGAGCCGTCGAGCGGCACGGCGGCGATCACCCGGCGGACATCCGTCGGCCGGTCGCCGGTGAACTCCTCCAGGACGCACCACACCTCGCCGAGCTCCGGGCGCAGCACCGGATCGACCCAGCGCAGCCCGTCACCGACGCCGGAGAGCGGGGTGAGCGGGCGCGGCGCGGCGCCGCTGTCCGGCTCGTAGGCGTACAGCCGCTGGTCGGCGAAGTCGCTGAAGACGACCAGCGGGCCGCGGTCGGTGACGGTGCCGGCCCAGGGCTGGCCGCCGTACTCCAGCACCCGGCTGCGGACGTTCCAGGGCGCCGGCAGCACCGGCTGCCGGGTGCCGTCCGGCAGCCGGCGGACCAGCGCCCGCCGGCCGCCCTCGTCGGGCCGCGGCTCCGTCCACCACACCTCGTCGCCGACCACACCGACGAAGGCCGGCCGGCCGTCGTGTGCGGCGACCGTGCGGGCATCCATCGGGGATGCCCAGGTGCCGTAGGGAGCGGTGGTCACCATGCAGCAGTTCCTCTCGTGCGCCGGTCGGGCGGGTCCCGTCCGGTCAGGCCAGGCGCAGGAAGTGGTCCAGCACCCGGACTCCGAAGTGCAGTCCCTCGACCGGTACCCGCTCGTCCACGCCGTGGAAGAGCGCCTGGTAGTCGAATCCCACGGGCAGCTTCAGCGGTGAGAAGCCGTAGCCGGTGATGCCCAGCCGGGAGAACTGCTTGGCGTCCGTACCGCCGGACATGCAGTACGGGACGACATGACCGTCCGGGTCGAAGCGCTCGATCGCGGTGCGCATCGCGGCATAGGTCGGGGAGTCGACCGGGGCCTGCAGGGCGACCTCGCCGTGGTGGTACTCCCAGCTCACGTCGGGCCCGGTCAGCTCGTCCATGGTCGTACGGAACTCCGCCTCACCACCGGGGACGACCCTGCCGTCCACGTAGGCGACGGCGGACCCGGGGATCACATTGACCTTGTAACCGGCCGTCAGCATCGTGGGGTTGGCGCTGTTGCGGACCGTCGGCTCGACGAGCTTGGCGCACGGGCCGAGCGCGCCCAGCAGCGCGTCGACATCGAAGCCGGGCGCGTCGACGTCCACGTCGACGGCGCACAGCGCGGCGAGTTCGCGCAGCGCGGCGCGGACGGTCGGGGTCAGCCGGACGGGCCAGGAGTGCGCGCCGATCCGGGCCACGGCGGCGGCGATCCGGGTGACGGCGTTGTCGGGGTTGACCTTCGAGCCGTGCCCCGCCCGGCCCTGTGCGGTCAGTTTCAGCCAGGCCGTACCGCGCTCCCCGGCCGCGATCGGGTACAGCCGCATCCCGCCGCCGGCGTGGAAGGTGAACGCCCCGGACTCGCTGATGCCTTCGGTGCAGCCCGCGAAGAGACCGGCGTGCCGATCGGCCAGGAAGCCCGATCCGTCGTCGGCGCTGGCCTCCTCGTCGGCGGTGAAGGCCAGCACGATGTCGCGCCGCGGCCGCACGCCGGTGCGCGCCCAGTGCCGTACGACGGAGAGCACCATCGCGTCCATGTTCTTCATGTCGACGGCGCCCCGCCCCCAGACCACGCCGTCGCGGACCTCCCCCGAGAAGGGGTGCACGCTCCAGTCGGAGGGCTCGGCGGGCACCACGTCCAGATGGCCGTGGACCAGCAGGGCCTCGGCCGCGGGGTCGGTGCCCTCGATGCGGGCGACGACGTTCGTCCGGCCCTTGGTGCGCTCCAGCAGCGTCGGCTCCAGTCCGGCGGCGGCCAGGTGCTCGGCGACGTACTCGGCGGCCGGCCGCTCCCGGCAGGCGCCGTCGCCCGCGTTGCTGGTGTCGATCCGGATCAGGTCCGAGGTGAAGCGCACCACCTCGTCCAGCGCCTGCTGGTCGACGCCCGGGGTGGGCCCGGCAGCGGGGTTCGTCATGAGGTCCACCTCAGCCATACGCTTCCTCCACGGCCGACGACACGACGGTGGTGACCGTCTTGAAGCACCGGATGGCTTCGTACATGTTCTGACTGGTATACGCCACGCGCCGTTCCCCGCTGCGCTCCACGCCGGGCACACAGGTCGCGACCACCACCAGATGCTCGGCGTCGAACTCCAGCTCGAAGCGGTGCGGTCCGCGCCGGACCGGTTCGTGGCGCACCGCGAGCGCCGCCCCCTTGCGTGCCCCGGCCCGGATGTCGGCCGCCGTACGGGCCGGTGGGCGGCAGACCGCCGCATAGCGCGACACATAGTCCTTGACCGCCACACCGGGCGCCTGCGGGGCATAGCCCAGCGCGTCCTGGCAGGTGCGGTCGTCGCCGGTGACCAGCACCACCGGCACGCCGTACTCGGCGACCACAAGGGAGTTCAGATAGCCCTCGCTCGCGCGGGTGCCGTCGACCCAGACACCGGTGAGCGTGTTGGCGAGGTAGGTGTGCGCGAGGACGCCTTCGGTTCCGGCGGCGGTGTGGTAGCCGACGAAGGCGATGCCGTCGACATCGCCGTGCTGTACGCCCTCGACCATGCTGAGCGACTTGTGCTTGCCGGTGAGCATCTGCGCGCGCTCGTCGAGCTGTTCCAGCAGCAGATTGCGCATCGACCAGTGCGCCTCGTTGACCAGCACGTCCTCGGCGCCGCCGTCGAAGAATCCGGCGATCGCCGCGTTCACGTCGGACGTGAACATCCGGCGGCAGCGCTCCCACTGCGGGGTGCCGGGCAGCACGTCGGCCGGCCAGGTGACGCCGGTGGCGCCCTCCATGTCGGCGGAGATGAGGATCTTCACATTCACCAGTCCTCTCGCGGCTGGGCGGCGGTACGCACGATTCCCGACATCACTCGTCAACACCAGTTTCGAGGCGGCGAACGGATTCCCCACCCTAGGGACAGACCCTAACCAGGGCCTTCGGTGTGACGCCCCGTCCAGCGCCTTCCAGGACCGGCCAGTTGGCCGCAACGCCGCCGTCCGGACGCCGCCGACGCACCGGAACGCTCGCGCGGCGCCGCGACCTATGCAGTTTCTGTCGCAAAGCGGAACGTCTTCCGCCAGAATTCGGACTGAGTTCCGACGGACATCTGTCAGCTGCCGTCGGCACTTGCCGGGTGAGATAGAACAGCCCGGACCGGCCTCCCACATGATGAGACAGAGGCAGAACGATGAGCAATGCACTCAACGGCGTCTGGTTAGCGCAGCCCGGCGACACGCGGGCCGACGACACCGATCAGCTCGCGATCCTCACCGACCTGATCACGCAATCGCTTTGCGACCGCAATCCACGCTTCCGGGATTGCCTGGAACACGACACCCGCGCGCAGGTCACCCGGCTGATCGAGGAGGTGCTGCGCAACGGCCGCCCGCTGCCCGGCACCGTACGAGCGGTCATGCTCGGGACCGGTACCGACATCCACCTCGTGGCGTCCGCACTGGGCGACTGCCTCGTCAGCGCGCCCGGCGAGGCACCGGGCCTGCTGATCCCCGGCGCGCTCGCCGACGACAGCGGCGGCCGCGCCCGGCTCAAGGGCGTGCTGCGGCACCGCGCCGCCGCGGTCGGCCATGCGGTGCCGGCGCACGACGCCGCGACCTCCGTACGGTCCGCGGCCCGCCTGCTGGCCCTGGCGTCCGCGCACGACGGCCCCGACGCCGGAGTGATGTTCGTCGACGACCACCTCTCCTCCCTCGTCCTGCTGCAGGACGAGTCGCTGGCCCGCACGCTCGTCGCGCGCCGCCTGCGCCCGCTGGCGGGCCTGTCTCCGGAGCGGTGCGAGCGCCTGGAAGCCACCCTGCTGGCGTGGCTCGGCGGGATGGGCGCCCCGGAGATCGCCAAGGCGCTCGGCATCCATCCGCAGACCGTGCGCTACCGGATGCGCCAGCTGGAGAAGCTCTTCGGCGCCCGGCTCCGCGACCCGCTGGCCCGCTTCGAGATCGAGATGGCGCTCCGCAGCCGCCGGCTACTTGGGGCCGCCCACCGCCGCCGCGCGGCCGCGACCCGCCGACGAGCCGCGACCGGGACCCGCCGCCCGCTGCCGCGCTCCTAGAGCGGCCCGCCGAAGACGCCACACGCCCCGTGTCCGATTTGGCGAATGTCACACGCCACCCCACACCGTCAAATTCGGACAATCCATCCCAAGTGCCCGAGGGTGCCGCGCAGCCGCCCCGTATCGTCCACCCCCATGCACAGATCACGCATATCGACCTGCGCGCGCCGCGGGCTGGCCACCGTCGTGGCTGCCGGGTCGCTGCTCACGGTGCTCACCACGGCGACCCCGGCCGCGGCCGGCACCGCCAGCACGCCGGTGGACGGCGCCAAGGTCGTGTGCACCTCGCAGAAACCGGGCCTGGCCCCCGCCCTGTCCCATGACATAGCCGCCGCCCTCGACAGCCACGAGGGCGCTTCGGCGCTGGCCGTCTACGACCGGCGCACCAGGACCCGCTGCGACTTCAAGGCCGGTGCGCACTTCGACTCGGCGAGCGTGGTGAAGGTGACCGTGCTCGGGGCGCTGCTGCGGCAGGCCGAGGAGGCGCACCGCCGCCTCACCCCGCGCGAGGTACGGCTGACCACCGCCATGATCACCAAGTCGGACAACGCCGCGACCAACGCGCTGTGGCGTCAGGTGCGCCCCGCCGGCATCCAGCGCTTCCTGACCCTGGCCGGGATGCGGCACACCGTCCCCGGCGCGGACGGGGCCTGGGGCCTGACCCAGATCACCGCCGCCGACCAGCTCACCCTGATGCAGCTGCTGACGACGGACAACCCGGTGCTCACCCGGACCTCCCGCGGCTATGCGCTGGCCCTGATGGGGCGCGTGGTCCCCGACCAGCGCTGGGGGACGCCCGCCGGCGCACCGGCCACCGCGACCGTCCACGTCAAGAACGGCTGGCTGCCGCGCAAGACCGACGGCTGGCGGGTGAACAGCGTGGGCGCCTTCACCGGCGGCGCCCACGACTACGGCATGGCCGTGCTGTCCACCGGAAACCGCACCATGGACGACGGCGTGGACGCCGTGGAGAGCGCCGCCCGCGTCATCCACCGCGACCTGTCACGCTGACCGCCCCGGTCCCTGCGGTACGACTTTGCACTCCCCGGGGTGACCGGCGCCCCGATGTCCCCCACGGGCGGCGCGACCGGCGATATCAACGCCGCATGATCAAGGCAGACCTCACGGGAGTTCCCGAGACGGCGTTGTGGACCCTCTATCACCGGGCCGCCGAGGCCGCCCGCCCCGACACCGTGCTGCCCGACCCCCGCGCCGTACAGCTCGTCACCGAACTGGACTTCCCCTTCCGGGAGCGGCTGGGCGCCGCCCGCCCCTGGGTGGCGCAGGCCCTCGCCCTGCGCGCCCTCGCCTTCGACCAGGTGGTGCGGGCATTCCTCGCCGCCCACCCGGACGGCACCGTGATCGCGCTGGGCGAGGGCCTGGAGACCCAGTTCTGGCGGGTGGACAACGGACGCGCCCGATGGGTCACCGTCGACCTGAGCGACCCGCTGGAGCTGCGCGGGCGCGTACTCCCCCACGGCGCGCGGCAGCGGCTCGTCGCCTGCGACGTCCGCGACAGCCGGTGGACGACGGGCATCGACGCCGCGCGCGGGGTCCTGGTGACCGCCCAGGGGCTGCTGATGTACCTGCAGCCCGCGCAGGTGACCCAGCTGATCGCCGCCTGCGCCGACGCGTTCCCCGGCGGCACGCTGGTGTTCGACTCCGTCTCCCGGCGCTTCTCCACCCGCACCCGCGCCGGCGCGAAGGGGCCCGGCGGCCACCGCCTGCCCCCGATGGCCTGGGGCATGGACGCGCACGAGCGGGACCGGCTCCGCGGCGCCCACCCCGCCGTCGGCGACGTGGTCGACGTCCCGCTCCCCGCGGGCCGCGGCCTCCTCGGCTACCTCGCCCCCCGCATCGGGTCCCTGCCGCTGCTCCGCGGCGACCGGCCCCTGATCACCCGGCTGAGCTTCTGTGCCGAGACCGCACCGCACCGGCCGCCACACCCCGCTCGGCGAGCCGCTGCGCACGCTCCGCGCTGACCGCGGGCGACGTCCCGGAGGGGCGGCGGGCCCGCGCATCGGGCCCGCCGGCCGCCGCCCCGGGGCGGTGCTCAGTCCTCGTGCCCCAACTGCAGGTCGCGTTCGGTCCGACCGCCGCCGGCCATCTGCAGGACGGTGGCCACCGGTGGGTACCCGGCGGCGATCACGGTGTACTCGCCGGCCGACAGATCCACGAAGCGGAACAGCCCGTCGGCACCGGTGGTCGCGGTGTCGACGACATTGCCGGCGGTGTCCAGGAGGGTCACCCGGGCGTCCTCGACGGGGCGGCCGCCACCGGCCCGTACGGTCCCGCGCAGCACCGCGCCACCGGCGAGTTCGACGTCCTGGCGGGTCTCGCGCGACGCCTGGACGGTGACCGGCAGCGCGGTCGGCCGGAACGCCGGGGCGCTGGCGGCGAGGGTGTACTCCCCGGCCACCAACTCCCCCATGACATACCCCCCTTCACGCCCGGAGCGGGTGGTCGCGACCACCTCGCCGCGGACGTCGGTGAGGGTGACCATGGCGTCGCGTACGGGCGTGCCGTCGGCGGTGGTGACGGCACCGGCCAGGCGCCCGGCGCCGCCGAGCACCACGTCCAGCTCGACCGGCCGCTCGCCGACGGTGACGATGACGGCCTGCGGCTGGTGCCCGCCGGCGGCCGCGACCAGCACATACGAACCGGCGCCCGGTGTGCTCAGCGCGTACCGCCCGTCCTCGCCGGTGGCGCCGCGGCCGATCTGCCGCCCGTCGACGTCGATGAGGGTGAGCGCGGCGCGCGGCACGATGGAGCCGTCGTGGTGCTGGACGGTGCCGCACACGGGGACGCCCGGGTGCCCCGTGTGGGCGCGGGGCCGGGCGTACGCGGACGCGCGGCCGGACGAGCCGACCGCTGCCGCGTCGGTGGCGGGGCGGGCCGGGGGTACGGCGGCAGGGGCGGCCGGTTCGCCGTACGGGGCGTGCGGGGTCGAGGAGGCCTGCGGGGCAGGAGAGGTGTGGGACACCAGTGGTTTCCCTTTCAGGAAGAAGGCGAGCACAAGGCCCAGGACGAGCACCGGCACGAGGAAGAAGAAGATCCCCGGCACGGCGTGCGCGTAGGCGGCCACCTGGCCGTCGCGCAGCGGGGCCGGCAGCGCGCGCACGAGGTAGGGGGTGATCGACTCCGGGTCGGGCAGCGCGGCGGGCCCCGGCAGCCGGTCGCCGGGCCGGCGCAGGAGCCGGTCGACGAGGAGGGCGCAGAAGAGGGCCGCGCCGACGCTGCCGCCGAGCTGCCGGAAGCAGTGGTGGGCGCTGATCGCGGTGGTGCGGCCGCGGCCGCGTACGGAGGTGCGTACGGCGAGCACCAGCACCGGCACGACCAGGCCGATGCCGAGGCCGAGGACGCCCGTCCACAGGCCCCACACCTCGTGTGAGGTGTCCGGCCGCATCCGCGACAGCGGCCACATCGTCGCCGCGGCCACCGCGCAGCCCAGGACGGGGAAGGCCTTGTAGTGGCCGGTGCGGCCGATGAGCCGGGCCGAGCCGGCCGTGGCGAGCACGATGCCGCCCAGCACCGGCAGCATCAGCAGCCCGGACTCGGTGGCCGAGGCCGCGTCGGTCGCCTGGAGGAAGGTCGGCAGATGGCCGGCGGCGCCGAAGAGCGCGAGGCCGACGGCGGCGCCGATCAGGCCGGTGACGTGGAAGACCGAGACGCGGAACACCCGCAGCGGGATCAGCGGTTCGGCGGCGAAGTACTCGACGGCCAGGAACAGCAGGGCGGTACCGAGCGCGCCGGCGCCGAGGCCGAGAACGGTCCGCGAGTTCCAGGCGTACGCGGTACCGCCCCAACTGGCCAGCAGGACAAGGCAGGTGGAGAACGCGGCGAGCAGCAGCGCGCCGGCGATGTCGGGCCGGCGGCGGCCGGCGGGCCGGGGCAGCCTGAGGGCGAAGGCGAGGACCAGGAGGGCCGCCACACCGAGAGGGACGTTGAGGTAGAAGCACCAGCGCCAGGCGGCGTGGTCGGCGCAGAGGCCGCCGACCAGCGGCCCGGCCGCGACGGCGAGGCCGAAGGTGGCGCCGATCAGGCCCATGGAGCGGCCGCGGGCCGGTGCCGGTACGAGGTCGGCGGTGATCGCCTGGGCGCCGATCATGAGCCCACCGCCACCGAGGCCCTGCACGGCCCGGAAGACGATCAGTTCGTCCATGGTGCGCGACCAGCCGGCCAGCGCCGAGCCGGCGGTGAAGACGACGATCGCGAAGAGCAGGACGGGCTTGCGGCCGAAGAGGTCGCCGAGTGTGCCGTGGAGGGGCAGGGCGATCGCCGACGCCAGGAGGTAGGAGGTCACCACCCAGGACATCCGGCCCGGGCCGGGCAGCTCACCGACGATCTTCGGGAGCGCGGTGGCGACCACGGTCTGGTCGAGGGCGGCGAGCAGCAGTGTCAGCAGCAGGCCGGCGACGACCGTGCGGACGCGGCGGGAGCTGAGCGGCACCGGCGCCGCGCCGGGAGCGGGCGCGTCGGTCCGCTCGCCCAGGGTGGTCCCGCCCACGTGCTGCTCCCCTCGTCACGCCTGCTGCCGCCCAATTTCTCGCATTGGGCGACAACAGCGTTCAAGCGCGACGAAAGGGGGCGCGCGGGGCGGGAACGGACGTCAAGTGCCTTTCCCCGGCGGCCTATTGGGCTCCCATCAGGGCTTTCCGAACGGAAGCGATCCGGCGGGCCGGACACTTCGGCCCGCCGGAAACCACCCGAACCGGTGAGCGTGACGACACACACTCAGGGTGACGGAAGTGACGACGGATCACTCCACTTCACCGTCGCCTCCGCGTGCGGCCGCCCTTCCGTGCGGGGGTCACTTCTCCATACGGGCGGCGAGATTGGCGAGGATGGCGTCGTAGATCCGGCCGAGTCCCTTGGGCGCGAAGGTCCGCTCGAAGAAGCCGCCGATACCGCCGGCGCCCTGCCAGGTGGTGGTGACCACGACCCTGGCCCGCTTCTCGCCGGCCGGAGTGACGACCCAGGTCGTCACCATGGAGGAGTTGCGGTCCTTCTCGACCAGCTGGCCGTCGGTCGGCTCGTCGACCTCCAGCAGGCAGTCGCGCACCCGCTTGCTCGTGGCCTGCAGCTTCCAGTGGACGACGGTGCCCTTGCCGTCGCCGCCCTCGCGGACCTCGTACTCGCTGAAGTGCTCGGGCAGCAGCTGCTGGCGCGTGCCGGTGTAGTCGGCGAGCGCGTCGAACACGTCCTCCGGGTCCGCCGCGATCTCGCGCTGCGTGGTGGCCTCGACCTGACCCATGTGTGTCTTCCTCCAGTACTCGGCTGCCGGTCCTGCGATGCGCGCCAAGCCAACCACCACTGGGCGGCACGCCCAAAATCCGGGTCGACGGACCACAAGGGAACACTTGTTCTATTATGGCGAACGGGGGGCTCGGCAGCACGCAGAAGGAGGCCCGATGCGCTGGGACAATCTGGGCGAAAGCCGATCCGCCCTGTTCGGCGCGGACGTCGTCAGCCGCACGATCGACACCCCCGAGTTCCGCGGCATCACCTTCCACGAGGTGCGCGCCCGCTCGATCGTCAACCGCGTCCCGGGCGCCTCCCGGATGCCGTTCGAGTGGACCGTGAACCCCTACCGCGGCTGCAGCCACGCCTGCGTCTACTGCTTCGCGCGCAAGACGCACAGCTACCTCGACCTGGACACCGGGCTCGGCTTCGACTCGCAGATCGTGGTGAAGGTCAACGCTCCCGACCTCCTGCGCCGCGAGCTGGCCGGGCGCCGCTGGCGCGGTGACCACATAGCCATGGGCACGAACGTCGACTGCTATCAGCGCGCGGAGGGCCGCTACGGCCTGATGCCCGGCATCATCGCGGCGCTGCGCGACCACGCCAACCCCTTCTCGATCCTCACCAAGGGCACGCTGATCCTGCGCGATCTGCCGCTGCTGCGGCAGGCCGCCGAGGTCACCGACGTCGGCATCTCCGTCTCCGTCGGCTTCCTGGACCGCGAGCTGTGGCGCACGGTCGAGCCCGGCACGCCCGCCCCGGAGCGCCGGCTGGACGTGGTGCGCACGCTCACCGCGCACGGCATCCCGTGCGGTGTGCTGATGGCGCCGGTCATCCCCTTCCTCGGGGACGCACCGGAGCAGCTGCGCGCCACGGTCCGGGCCGTCGCGGAGGCCGGCGCCGGGTCCGTCACCCCGCTCGTCCTCCATCTGCGGCCCGGCGCCCGCGAGTGGTTCATGGCCTGGCTGGGGCACCACCACCCGCGGCTCGTACGGCGCTACGAGACGATGTACGCGGACGGCGCCTACGCCCCGAAGTGGTACCAGCGCCGGATCACCCGCCAGGTCCATGAACTCGCCGCCGAGTACGGGATCGGACCCGCCCGCCCTGGCGAGCACCGCCGGATCGCGCCACCGCCCCCGGCCCCCGCACCCGGCGGGCACACCCCCAACGCCCCTGCCGAACCCGTCCAGTTGACGCTGCTGTGAGCCCCGGCGCCCTCCTCCAGGGCGCGCGGTACGCTCCGCTCCGCCCCGGCCGGACGCCTACGCCGAAGCGGCCGGGACCGCCTCCAGGGCCCGCGCCAGGCGGTCGCGCGCCTCCAGCTGGGCGGCTATCCGCTCGTCGATGGCGGCGAGCCGCTCACGGGCGATGCGCAGGCCCACGGGGGACGGCGGGGCGGTGGTCATGTCCCCGTCCAGGCAGGGGCCGAAGCACCGGACGTCGGCGAGCGTCAGCCCGGCCTCCAGGAGATGCCGTATGTTGCGCACCCGTACGGCCGCGCGCTCGTCGTAGACCCGATAGCCGTTCGCCGCCCGCTGCGAGGCGATCAGCCCCTCGCGCTCATAGTTGCGCAGCGCACGCGTCGACGCCCCCGTGAGCGCCGCCAACTCGCCGATCCGCACCGGTCCCCCTCTCCGCCACGACCGCCGACAGCGGCCGGCCCCTCCTGCCTGCCGAGTGAACGCCCGGCGGGGGACGCCGGTTCCCGGATCAGCCCACCACCGCTCCCCCGTCGACCGGGAGGACCACCCCGGTCACGAACGACGCGGACGGCGCGGCGAGCCGGGTGACCGCCCAGGCCACTTCCTCGGGACGGCCGACCCGCCCCATGGGGGTGTGCTCGATCTGCCACTTCCGGATGGCCGTCCGCTGCTCCGGCGACCAGCCCTGGTGCAGCGCGATCGGGGTGTCGATCGCGCCGGGGGCGACCGCGACGACCCGTACGCCGCGCGGCGCGAGCTCCACCGCCCAGCTGCGGGTGAGGAGTTCGAGTCCGGTCTTGGTCGCCGCGTAGACCGAGTTGCCCGGCCACCCCCGCTGGCCGACCGAGGTGCTGATGTTGACCACGACACCGCCGGTCCGTTCCAGGTGGGGCACCGCTTCCTGGGTCAGCAGCACGGGCGCCACGAGGTTCGTCGCCAGCTGCGGCGCCATGCCCTCCTTGGTGTAGGTGCCGAGCGCCCCGCTGCCCACCACCGCCGCGTTGTTGACCAGGACGTCGAGTCGGCCGTAGGTGTCGACGGCGTGGCGCACGAGGGCCTCGGGTGCCCCGTCCGCGGTGATGTCCGCGACGTACGGGACGATCTCCCCGCCCGCGCCTGCGGCCTGAGCCGCCGTCTCCGCCAGCGGCTCGGCCCGGCGCCCCACCGCCAGTACCCGCGCCCCCTCCGCCGCGAAGGCGCGGGCGGTGGCGCGCCCGATTCCCGTGCCGGCCCCGGTGATGATCACGACCCTGTGGTCCGTTCCGGGCATGGTCGGCCCGGTGTGCGTGAGGTGTTCCATGCCGGGAGTCTCGAACCTTGACGCCTGGGGCAAGGTCAAGCGGACACCCGCGGCCGCGCGCTTTCCCCGGCCCGAAAACCCCTTGGACCGGCCTCCTAGGCTTGTGCGTCATGAACGGGTCCATGAACGGGGAACGGGACGGACCGTGGGGCGGGTCCGGTGCGGGAGCACCGCACCGGGTTCGGATACGGGAGATGACCGAGGCCGACATCGACGCGGTCTCCGCCGTGCGGGTCCGCGGCTGGCAGGCCGCGTACCGGGGGCTGATGCCGCAGGCGTATCTGGACGCGATGAGCGTGGCGGCGGATGCCGCGCAGCGGCGCTCGTGGTGCGCGCGTCGATCGCCGGCGGTCTCGGATCTGGTGGCCGAGCGGGACGGCGCGGTCGTCGGCTGGGCGTGCGTCGGGCCCTGCCGCGACCCCGATGTCGCCCCGGGCGCCGATGAGCCGTCCGCGGCCCGCCCGGCCGCGGGCGAGCTGCTGGCCCTGTATGTGGCGCCGGGGCTGATCGGCACCGGTGTCGGGCGCGCCCTGATGGCGGCCGGTACGGCACGCGCACGGGCGGGCGGATTCCGCGCGCTGTACCTGTGGGTGCTGCGCGACAACACCCGCGCCCGGCGGTTCTACGAGCGGGCCGGCTTCATGCCGGACGGGGCGCAGGAGGCGTTCGAGGTGGCGGGCAGCAGCGTCCCGGAGGTGCGCTACTGGCGCCCGCTGGAGCCGGGCCCGCGCTGAGCGTCGCCGGCCCCGTCCCGGCCGCCGCCCCCCTTCGCCTCGGGCCCGTCCTGCCCGGGCACCTCATGGACCCCCAGTCGCGCCAGCGACGCCGCCGCGGCCGCCGCGAGCCGGGGGTGGGCGACGGCGGCGGCCAGCGCGGGGACGGCGCGCCGGTCGCCCAGCGCCCCCAGGCCCTCGACGCAGGCGAGCGCCACCCGCCAATAGGGGTTGTGCGGGGTCAGCAGCCGCTCCAGGGTCGCGATCAGCGCCGGTACGGACTGCGGCGCGCGGAGCTCGGCGAGCAGCCGGACCGGGTGCAGGGCGTAGGCGGTGCGCAGCGGGTTGGTGGCGAGCGCGGCCGCGGCGCGGGCGGTGCGCGGGTCGCCGAGCCGGCTCAGGGCGTGCGCGGCGGTGGCGCAGCGCACCGGGTCGCGGTAGTTCAGCAGCAGTACGAGCGTCTCGAAGGCGCGCTTGTCGCCGGCGCAGCCGAGAATGAAGGCGGCGATCTCCCGGGCCCACAGAGGGCGTTCGACGGCGACCAGCATCCGGGCCAGTTCCTCCCGCCCGGCGGGGGTGTTCTTACGGGCCAGCCCCAGTAACCGCTCGTAGGCGACCAGATCCTGCGGGGAGCGGAGTTCGGCCCGCACCCGGTCCGTCAACTCGTGGAATTCCTCTTCCATTTGTCGCTCCCTCCCGCCGGGCCGCCCCGGTCCCTGCGACGTGGCCTGCACCACAGCCTAATGACCCGCACTACCCCTGGCGCTTCGGTTACCCACCGGTTAACCTGCTGGAACGAGCAGCACCACTGCTCAGGCGGCCTGGTGACGCAGCCGCCACAGAGTGAAGTCGGTTCGGCACCGCACAGCACGACACCAGTACGGAGCGACGGCACGGCCCCGGGACAGGGCCCGCCGCACCTCCGGACACCGCCGGCGCTGCCAGCAGCGCTGCGGCTCTCTCGGCCCACCGCCGTATTTTCCCGCCGCTGCGTTTTGCTACGCCTCGCGTCCGCGCGGACACCCCTCAGTCGTCACTTCTCCCCTGCCTTCAGGGGAACACCCTCAGGAGTCTCGCGATGGGCCCTCAGTCCACCCCAGATCGCTCAACTGAAGCCTCCCCACCGTCCCTTTCCACCGTGGCCGTCATCGGTCTGGGCACCATGGGCACCGGTATCGCCGAGGTGCTGACCCGAGCCGGCCGCGAGGTCGTCGGCATCGACACCGACGAGGCCGCGGCCCGGCACGCCGTCGCCACGCTCGAAGCCGCCACCGCCCGCGCGGTGCAGCGCGAGCGGATCACCGAGCGCGAGCGCCAGGACATCCTGGCCCGCTTCCGCACCTTCACCGACCTGCAGGCCGCCGCGGACGCCGACCTCGTCATCGAGGTGGTGCCCGAGGACTACGAGCTCAAGCGGCAGGTCTTCGCCGGACTGGACGCCGTCGTGCGTCCGGACGCCATCCTGGCCACCGGCACCAACGCGCTGTCCGTGACACGGCTGGCCGCCGACTCGCAGCGCCCCGAGCGGGTGCTCGGCGTGCACTTCTTCAACCCCGCACCGGCCATGAAGCTGGTCGAGGTGGTCTCCTCGGTGCTCACCGCGCCGACCGCCGTCGCGGCCGTCACCCAGCTCGCCCACGACCTGGGCAAGGACCCGATCTCGGTCGGCGACCGGCCCGGTTTCGTCGCCGACGGCCTGCTCTTCGGCTATCTGAACCAGGCCGCGGCGATGTACGAGGCGAAGTACGCGACCCGCGAGGACATCGACGCCGCGATGCGGCTCGGCTGCGGTCTGCCCATGGGCCCGCTCGCGCTGCTCGACCTGATCGGCGTGGACACCGCCCGTACGGTCCTGGAGGCGATGTACGCCGAGTCCCACGACCGCTTGCACGCCCCCGCGCCGATCCTGGGCCAGCTGGCCGAGGCGGGGCTGACCGGCCGCAAGGCGGGGCGCGGCTTCTACACGTACGAGGCTCCGGGCAGCCCCACGGTGGTGCCGGACGCCGAGAGCCCGGCGGCGGCCGGCGGGGACGCCACCGGGCGGGCGGTCTCCCGTGTCGGCGTCGCCGGCTCCGGGACGATGGCCAGCGGCATCGCCGAGGTCTTCGCCAAGGCCGGCTACTCCGTGGTGCTGGCCGCCCGCAGCCTGGAGAAGGCCGAGAAGGCCAAGGCCAGGATCGCCAAGTCGCTGGGCCGCTCGGTGGAGAAGGGCCGGCTGACCGCCGAGGCCCGGGACGCCGCGCTGTCGGCGATCACCCCGGCCGGCTCGCTCGACGCGTTCGCCGACGTGGACCTGGCGGTCGAGGCGGTGGCCGAGGATCTGGCGGTCAAGCAGGAGCTGTTCAAGGCGCTGGACAAGGTCTGCAAGCCGGGCGCCGTCCTGGCCACCACGACCTCCTCGCTGCCCGTCGTCGCCTGCGCCCGCGCCACCTCGCGCCCGCAGGACGTCATCGGGATGCACTTCTTCAACCCGGCGCCGGCCATGAAGCTGGTCGAGATCGTGCGGACGGTCCTGACCGCCGACGACGTGCACGCCACGGTGCGGGCGGTGTGCACCAAGGTCCGCAAGCACCCGGTGGACTGCGGCGACCGGGCCGGCTTCATCGTGAACGCGCTGCTGTTCCCGTACCTGAACAACGCGATCAAGATGGTCGAGGAGCACTACGCGTCCCTGGACGACATCGACGCCGCCATGAAGCTCGGCGGCGGCTACCCGATGGGCCCGTTCGAACTCCTCGACGTGGTCGGGCTGGACGTGTCCCTGGCCATCGAGAAGGTGCTGCACGCCGAGTTCCGCGACCCGGGGCTCGCCCCGGCCCCGCTGCTGGAGCACCTCGTCGCCGCGGGCTGCCTCGGCCGCAAGACCGGCCGCGGCTTCCGTGAGTACGCCCGGCGCTGACGCGTGGCGGCGCCCCCGCCCGGGAGGGGGAGGCTGGGGTGGACTGCTGGAGCCCGACGGCGGTCCACCCCCGCTCACAAGGGCGGAGGTGGCACCTCATGCCGCAGGTCGCGTAGATATGCAGTACCGTCCCCACATGTCCCAGCCCGCTCGCACGCAGCCCTCCGAGACCCCCGAGACCAGCACTCCCGGCACCCGCCGGGCGGCCGCGCAACGGCTCAAAATGCGCCGCGAACTGTCGGCGGCGGCCATGGAACTGTTCGCGACCAAGGGCTATGAGGCGACCACGGTCGACGAGATCGCGGCGGCCGCGGGCGTCGCCCGGCGCACCTTCTTCCGCCACTTCCGTTCGAAGGAAGAGGCGATCTTCCCCGACCACGACGACACCCTCGTACGCGCCGAGGCCGTCCTGGACGCCGCCCCGCCGCACGAGAACCCCCTCGACACGGTCTGCCGCGGCATCAAGGAGGTCATGCGGATGTACGCGGCCTCCCCGGCCGTGTCGGTCGCCCGTTACCGTCTGACCCGCGAGGTACCCACCCTCCGGGAGGCCGAGATCGCCTCGGTGGCCCGCTACGAGCGGCTGTTCACCCGTTATCTCCTGGGGCACTTCGACGAGGGCGCCCACCGCGAGGGCGACGACGACCCGCTGCTGGCCGAGGTCGCCGCGTCCGCCGTGGTGACCGCGCACAACCACGTACTGCGCCGCTGGCTGCGGGCCGGCGCGGAGGGCGACGTCGAGGCGCAGCTGGACCACGCCTTCGAGATCGTCCGCGAGACCTTCGGCGCCGGTATCGGCGCCGGCCGCACCACTACGGGGGAGCAGCCCCCGGCGGCCGTCTCACGGGAGGGCGAGGTCCTGGTCGCGGTGGCCCGCACGGACGCCCCGCTGGACGAGGTCATGCGCACGATCCGCAAGGCGATCAAGGACCGTAAGTGATCTCCTGACGGCCTGTCAGGCCCGGCTCGCTCGTGCTGTCCACGTGGCGCGCCGAACTCGACCCGGCGCGGCGGGCGTTCGGGGCCGGCGGCTGGAACGCGCCCAGGACGCGGCGCGGTCGTACCAGACGGCGGTGGCCGCGGTGGCCAAGAGCGGCGACCACGCGGCCGCCGCGTACGGCCGGCTGAAGTCCGCCCGCTGCGCCGTGGCAGCAGAGCCGGGGCAGCCGGCTCGGCGATCCGGCCGCGGTCTTCCTGTACCGCTTCCACACGCTGCTCGCCGGGGGTCCGCGCGCGGCTGAGGTCCCGGAGCCGACCCGGCCGTAACCCGAATGGCCTAACCGCTGCCGTGTTAACGCCGGGTACAGGAATGATTTCCCTGTGTGTCGAATACGCCTCCGATCCGGTCATCCGTCGCTCATGCGTGCCGCCCGGATGACATCTGAGAGAAATTCTTGGCACTCAGTGTCTTGTCGACTGGCACGCGGTGTCATACCTTGAGCGTGTCCGGGCGGCCGGCGCGTAGCGAACCCACGCGCGCCGGCTGTCCCACCAGCCCTACGTGGCTGTCCGCCCGGACGCCTGCGTCACAGGCGAAAACCCAGCTGCGGCTGGACCCGCGCACACCAGCGCTGCCAGGCACCGCGACCGACGACTCCGCGCCCCGCGGAGACGACGGAAACGGCGCCACCCCCGGCCGAACCGACGGCACCACCCTCCGCTCCACCCCCGACGTCCCCTCAAGCCGTTTCCCTCAACGGTTCCCCAAGCTCCACTGCGCTCGAGCGAGGGGAGGCCCCAACCGCCGGAGGCACCCCGTGAACGAAATCCTGGACGCAATCCTCGCGCCTGACACCACCAGCGCCGACTTCGCCGCGCTGCCCATCCCCGAGTCCTACCGCGCGGTGACCGTGCACAAGGACGAGGTCGAGATGTTCGACGGCCTCACCACCAAGGAGAAGGACCCCCGCAAGTCGCTGCACGTCGACGACGTGCCGGTGCCCGAGCTCGGCCCCGGTGAGGCGCTGGTGGCCGTGATGGCCTCCTCCGTGAACTACAACTCGGTGTGGACCTCGATCTTCGAGCCGCTGTCGACGTTCGGGTTCCTGGAGCGCTACGGCCGCCTCTCCCCGCTCGCCAAGCGGCACGACCTGCCGTACCACGTCATCGGCTCCGACCTGGCCGGTGTCGTGCTGCGCACCGGGCCCGGCGTCAACGCCTGGAACCCCGGCGACGAGGTCGTGGCGCACTGCCTGTCCGTCGAGCTGGAGTCCTCCGACGGCCACAACGACACCATGCTCGACCCCGAGCAGCGCATCTGGGGCTTCGAGACCAACTTCGGCGGTCTGGCCGAGATCGCCCTGGTCAAGTCCAACCAGCTGATGCCCAAGCCCCAGCACCTGAGCTGGGAGGAGGCGGCGGCGCCCGGCCTGGTCAACTCGACCGCCTACCGCCAGCTGGTGTCCCGCAACGGTGCCGGGATGAAGCAGGGCGACAACGTCCTGATCTGGGGCGCGAGCGGCGGGCTGGGCAGCTACGCCACCCAGTTCGCGCTGGCCGGCGGCGCCAACCCGATCTGTGTCGTCTCCAGTGAGCAGAAGGCGGAGATCTGCCGGAAGATGGGCGCCGAGGCGATCATCGACCGCAGCGCCGAGGGCTACAAGTTCTGGAAGGACGAGCGCACCCAGGACCCGAAGGAGTGGAAGCGCTTCGGCAAGCGCATCCGCGAGCTCACCGGCGGCGAGGACATCGACATCGTCTTCGAGCACCCCGGCCGGGAAACCTTCGGCGCGAGCGTCTTCGTCACCCGCAAGGGCGGCACCATCACCACCTGCGCCTCGACCTCGGGCTACATGCACGAGTACGACAACCGCTACCTGTGGATGTCGCTGAAGCGGATCGTCGGCTCGCACTTCGCGAACTACCGCGAGGCGTGGGAGGCCAACCGGCTGATCGCCAAGGGCAAGATCCACCCGACCCTCTCCAAGACCTACACCCTTGAGGAGACCGGTCAGGCGGCGTACGACGTGCACCGCAATCTGCACCAGGGCAAGGTCGGCGTGCTGGCACTGGCGCCCGAAGAGGGTATGGGTGTGCGCGACGAGGAGATGCGCGCCAAGCACCTGGACGCCATCAACCGGTTCCGCGACGCGTAAGCGGCGCGGAACCACAGACACCGGCCGGAACGCCTGAGACACCTCGGACGTTTCGAACCTCGAAGATTCGGGCCTGATATGACTGAGCGTCAGAAGGATCGTCCGTGGCTGATGCGGACCTACGCCGGGCATTCCACCGCCGAGGCGTCCAACGAGCTGTACCGGCGCAACCTCGCCAAGGGGCAGACCGGGCTGTCGGTCGCGTTCGACCTTCCGACGCAGACCGGCTACGACCCCGACCACATCCTCGCCCGCGGCGAGGTCGGCCGGGTCGGGGTCCCGGTGTCGCACCTGGGTGACATGCGGCGGCTGTTCCAGGACATCCCGCTGGACCAGATGAACACCTCGATGACCATCAACGCGACGGCGATGTGGCTGCTGGCGATGTACCAGGTGGTCGCCGAGGAGCAGGGTGCCGACATCACCAAGCTGTCGGGGACCACCCAGAACGACATCGTCAAGGAGTACCTCTCGCGCGGGACGCACGTCTTCCCGCCGGGGCCCTCCCTGCGGCTGACCACCGACATGATCACGTACACGGTGGCCAGCATCCCCAAGTGGAACCCGATCAACATCTGCAGCTACCACCTGCAGGAGGCCGGGGCGACGCCGGTCCAGGAGATCGCGTACGCGATGTCCACCGCCATCGCGGTGCTGGACGCGGTGCGCGACTCCGGCCAGGTGCCGCCGGAGAAGTTCGGCGACGTCGTGGCCCGTATCTCGTTCTTTGTGAACGCCGGCGTCCGGTTCGTCGAGGAGATGTGCAAGATGCGCGCCTTCGGCCGCATCTGGGACCGGATCACCCGCGAGCGCTACGGCATCGACAACCCCAAGCAGCGCCGCTTCCGCTACGGCGTCCAGGTCAACTCGCTCGGCCTGACCGAGGCCCAGCCGGAGAACAACGTCCAGCGGATCGTGCTGGAGATGCTGGCCGTCACCCTCTCCAAGGACGCCCGCGCCCGGGCCGTGCAGCTCCCGGCCTGGAACGAGGCACTGGGGCTGCCGCGCCCCTGGGACCAGCAGTGGTCGCTGCGCATCCAGCAGGTCCTGGCGCACGAGAGCGACCTGCTGGAGTACGAGGACATCTTCGCCGGCTCGCATGTCATCGAGGCCAAGGTCGACGCCCTGGTCACCGACTGCCTCGCCGAGATCGAGCGGATCCAGGAGATGGGCGGCGCGATGGCCGCGGTGGAGTCCGGCTACCTCAAGTCGCAGCTGGTCTCCGCGCACGCCGAGCGGCGGGCCCGGATCGAGGCGGGCGAGGAGAAGATCGTCGGCGTCAACTGCTTCGAGTCCACCGAGCCCAACCCGCTCACCGCGGACCTCGACACCGCCATCATGACCGTCGACCCGGCCAATGAGGCGCGGGTCGTGCAGGCCCTGCACGACTGGCGGGACAACCGCGACGAGGTGCGCGCCCAGGAGGCGCTGTCGACCCTGAAGAAGACCGCGGCCGGTGACGCCAACCTCTTCGCGGCCACCCTGGAGTGCGCCCGCGCCGGCGTGACGACCGGCGAGTGGGCCTGGGCCCTGCGCGACGTCTTCGGCGAGTTCCGGGCACCCACGGGTGTCTCCAGCGCCCCCCTCGCGGTCACCGCCGAGGAGGGCAGCCCGCTGGCAGCGGTCCGCGAGAAGGTCGCCAAGACCGCGGCCGAGCTCGGCAGCGGCAAGCTGCGGCTGCTGGTCGGCAAGCCCGGCCTGGACGGGCACAGCAACGGCGCCGAGCAGATCGCCGTACGGGCCAGGGACGCCGGCTTCGAGGTGATCTACCAGGGCATCCGGCTCACCCCGGAACAGATCGTCTCGGCGGCGGTCGCCGAGGACGTGCACTGCGTCGGCCTGTCGATCCTGTCCGGCTCGCACGCCGAGCTGGTCCCGGACGTCCTGGCCCGGCTGCGCCGTACCGGCGTGGACGACATGCCCGTCATCGTCGGCGGCATCATCCCCTCCGCCGACGCGGCCGCGCTCAAGGAAGCCGGAGTGGCGGCCGTCTTCACACCGAAGGACTTCGGTATCACGGAGATCATCGGCCGTATCGTCGACGAGATCCGCAAAGCGAACCAGCTCGACCCCCTGGAGGTCCCCGCATGACAGCGCCAGCGCCTGTCAGCCGACTGCGGCCGCGCCGCTCGTGCCTCGCGGTCCCCGGCAGCAATCCGCGCTTCCTGGAGAAGGCCCAGGGCCTCCCCGCGGACCAGGTGTTCCTGGACCTGGAGGACGCCTGCGCCCCGCTCGCCAAGGAGGGCGCGCGGCACACCATCGTCGACGCACTGAACGGCGGCGACTGGACCGGCAAGACACGGGTCGTACGGGTCAACGACTGGACGACGCACTGGACGTACCGCGATGTCGTCACGGTCGTCGAGGGCGCGGGGCAGAACCTCGACTGCATCATGCTGCCGAAGGTCCAGGACGCCCAGCAGATCGTGGCGCTGGACCTGCTGCTGACGCAGATCGAGAAGACCATGGGCTTCGAGGTCGGCCGGATCGGCATCGAGGCGCAGATCGAGAACGCCAAGGGCCTGGTGAACGTCGATGCGATCGCCGGTGCCTCACCGCGCCTGGAGACCATCATCTTCGGCCCGGCCGACTTCATGGCGTCCATCAACATGAAGTCCCTGGTGGTCGGCGAGCAGCCGCCCGGCTATGGCGCGGACGCCTATCACTACATTCTGATGCACATCCTGATGGCGGCCCGGACCTACGATCTGCAGGCAATTGATGGTCCGTACCTTCAGATCAAGAACATTGAGGGCTATCGCGAGGTGGCCGGCCGCGCCGCCGCGCTCGGCTTCGACGGCAAGTGGGTGCTGCACCCGGGTCAGGTCGAGGCCGCCAATGAGGTGTTCTCCCCCTCCCAGGAGGACTACGACCACGCCGAGCTGATCCTGGACGCCTACGAGTGGCACACCTCGGAGGCGGGCGGAGCCAAGGGCTCCGCGATGCTCGGCGACGAGATGATCGACGAGGCGAGCCGGAAGATGGCGCTGGTGATCGCCGGCAAGGGCCGGGCCGCCGGCATGATCCGTACGTCCAAGTTCGAGGCCCCGGAGGCATAAGCGCGATGCAGTTCGGCCGTACCTATGAAGAGTTCACCATCGGCGACGTGTACAAGCACTGGCCGGGGAAGACCGTCACCGAATACGACGACCACCTCTTCTGTCTGCTCACGATGAACCATCACCCGCTGCACATGGACAGCAACTACGCGGAGCAGACCACCGACTTCGGAAAGAACGTCGTCGTCGGCAACTACATCTACTCCCTGCTGCTGGGCATGTCGGTGCCGGACGTCTCCGGAAAGGCCATCGCCAATCTGGAGATCGAATCGCTGAAGCACGTGGCGCCGACCTTCCACGGCGACACGATCTACGGCGAGACCACGGTGCTCGACAAGACGCCGTCGAAGTCCAAGTCCGACCGCGGCATCGTGTACGTCGAGACCAAGGGCTACAAGCAGGACGGGACCCTGATCTGCGTCTTCCGGCGCAAGGTGATGGTCCCCACGGCCACCTACATCAAGGAGCGCGGCGGCGAACAGCCCGGCCGCCCGGAGCTCAAGGCCCCGCCGGCCAAGAAGGAGAAGTAAGTCACCATGAGCCGTCTTGCGCAGACCGAGGGCCTGACCGACATCCAGCGGGAAATCCTCTCCACCGTCCGCGACTTCGTGGACAAGGAGATCCTGCCGGTCGCCACCGAGCTCGAACACCGCGACGAGTACCCGACGCAGATCGTCGAGGGACTGAAGGAACTCGGCGTGTTCGGCCTGATGATTCCGGAGGAGTACGGCGGGCTGGGCGAGTCCCTGCTCACCTACGCGCTGACCGTCGAGGAGATCGCCCGCGGGTGGATGAGCGTCTCCGGCATCATCAACACCCATTTCATCGTGGCGTACATGCTCAAGCAGCACGGCACGCAGGAGCAGAAGGACTACTTCCTGCCGAAGATGGCGGCCGGTGAAATCCGCGGCGCCTTCTCGATGTCGGAGCCGGCGCTGGGCTCGGACGTGTCGGCCATCTCCTCCAAGGGCGTGCGGGACGGCGATGATTACGTCCTCAACGGCCAGAAGATGTGGCTCACCAACGGCGGTTCGTCCACCCTCGTGGCGGTGCTGTGCCGTACGGACGAGGGCCACCCGGAGGGCACCGCTCCGCACAAGTCGATGACGACCTTCCTCGTGGAGAAGGAGGCCGGGTTCGGCGAGGTGCGCCCCGGCCTGACCATCCCGGGCAAGATCGACAAAATGGGCTACAAGGGCGTCGACACCACCGAACTGATCATGGACGGGCTGCGCATTCCCGCCGATCGGGTGCTCGGCGGCCAGACCGGGCGTGGCTTCTATCACATGATGGACGGCGTCGAGGTCGGCCGGGTCAATGTGGCGGCACGGGGCTGCGGCGTCGCCCAGCGCGCCTTCGAGCTGGGCGTTTCCTACGCGCAGCAGCGACACACCTTCGGCAAGCCGATCGCCCAGCATCAGGCCATTCAGTTCAAATTGGCAGAAATGGCGACAAAGGTCGAAGCAGCCCATGCGATGATGGTTAACGCCGCTCGCAAAAAGGACTCGGGCCAGCGAAACGACCTCGAGGCGGGCATGGCGAAGTACCTGGCCTCCGAGTACTGCAAGGAGGTAGTGGAAGACGCGTTCCGCATCCATGGCGGGTACGGCTTCTCGAAGGAGTACGAGATCGAGCGCCTCTACCGCGAGGCCCCGATGCTCCTGATCGGTGAAGGTACCGCCGAGATCCAGAAAATGATCATTGGTCGCCGGCTACTGGAGGAGTACCGAATCCAGGGGTGAACGCCCGGTTTGGGCCGATTTACCCTAGACGAAGATCACACCCCGTCATCCTACTTCGGCCACGGATTGGCTCTGGCTCTTGGCCAGTTGCCGCTCGCAACCGATAGCATCCTTGGAAAGCCGCCGTCCCCCATATCCATACGCGGCATCCTCCGCTACGAAGGTCATTCATGCCCCACAGCCAATCCTCTGCACAACGCGGTCGCGTCCGCCTCGCGCGCGGAGCGTCGCCGTGGCTCCTGCCGACCGTTGCCACGGCAGCGGTCAGCCTCGCCCGGTCCCGCCGGTCGGGTCGCTGGGCCGCCGTTGCCGTGCCCACCACCGCACTGGCGGCGGGCATGCTGTGGTTCTTCCGCGACCCCGAGCGGGAGATCGCTCAGGGTCGCGTCATCTCCCCGGCCGACGGCGTGGTGCAGAGCATCATGCCGTGGAAGGACGGACGCACCCGCGTCGCGATCTTCATGAGCCCGCTGAACGTCCACGTCAACCGCGCGCCGCTGGCCGGCACGGTGACCTCCGTCGAGCACATCCCCGGCGGGTTCGTTCCGGCGTTCAACAAGGAGAGCGAGAACAACGAGCGGGTCGTCTGGCACTTCGACACCGAGCTCGGCGACATCGAGATGGTGCAGATCGCCGGTGCGGTGGCCCGCCGTATCGTCCCCTACGTGCCCGAGGGCACCAAGGTGGAGCAGGGCGAGCGGATCGGTCTGATCCGCTTCGGCTCGCGCGTCGACGTCTACCTCCCGGAGGGCGTCGAGGTGGCGGTCGAGGTCGGCCAGGCCACCACCGCGGGGGTGACTCGACTTGACCGTGATTGATCCCGAGACACAGGCCGGCTGGGCGCCCGAGACCGACGAGGACGAGGACGACATGCCGCTGTCCACGCGGCTGTCAATAGCGGACACCCTCACCCTCGGCAACGCGATCTGCGGCTTCATGGCGGTGTACTTCACCACCACCGGAGTCCTCATCCCGCACCTCACGGGGACCGAGGACGGCGGGATGGCCCGGCACAGCGCGGCCATGGCCGTGATCCTGATGCTGCTCGCGTCGGTCTTCGACCTCTTCGACGGACTGGTGGCACGCAAGCTGCGGGCCTCGGCGATGGGGGCCGAGCTCGACAACCTCTCCGACCTGATCAGCTTCGGGCTGGCACCCGCGTACTTCGTCGTGACCTGGGGCATGGTCGCCCTGCAAAACGCGCACCAGCGGGTCTCCCTGGTGGCCGCGGTCGTGGTGCTGCTGGCGGTGGTGCTGCGGCTTGCGCGGTTCTCCTGTGTCACCCTGCGCGACGGGATCTTCCAGGGCATGCCGAGCCCCTTCGGTGCGCTGACCGTCGTGGCGATCGTGCTGCTGGAGCTGCCGTTCCTGCCGACGCTGCTGGCGATCATCGGGGTGGCCTGGCTGATGGTGAGCCGGGTCGAGTACCCCAAGCCGCGCGGCAGGCTCGCGGTGGCGATGCTCAGCTGGATCGTGCTCAGCATGGGCATGCTCGCGGCCTGGGCGCTGGACGCCCCCGGCGGTCAGCTGCTGCTGCAGACCGGCTGCTCCCTCCAGGTGGTCCTGGGCGCGATGATCCCGCTGTTCGCGACGGCCCGCAGGGTCAACACCTTCCGCGACAACCGCCGCGAGTCGCGGGCCGAGTCGCGCGCCGCGCAGCTGCCCTAGCGCAGGCACGGCGCCCCGTACACACGCCGAGAGCCCCGAGCGAATCGTTCGCTCGGGGCTCTCGGCGTGTGCGGCGTATGCGCCGGGGCCGGCCTCAGACCAGGAAGTCGCGGGCCAGGTCCTGTGCCGCCCGCTCCAGCAGCGGGCCCGCCTCGGCCATACAGCGGGCCGGGTCGGACTCCAGGTCCGTCAGGGCGTACGCGCGCTGGATACCGGCCCGGCTCAGGGCCTCCTGCGGCAGCTGGAGCCGGCCGCAGACCGCGACCACGTCCAGGCCGGCCGCCCGGGCCGCGGCGGCGACACCGGCCGGCGCCTTGCCGTGCAGGGTCTGCTCGTCCAGCGAGCCCTCGCCGGTGATCACGAAGGTGGCCTTCGCCAGGGCCGGGGCGAAGCCCAGCACATCGAGCATGACCTCGATGCCCGGCCGGAACGCCGCGTCCAGACCCACCAGCGCGCCGTAGCCGATGCCGCCGGCCGCGCCCGCGCCGGGTGCCAGGGCGTGCTCGGCGGCCTTGGGGCCGACCGTGCGCGCCAGCACCTCGGCGTAGTGCGCGAGGGCGGCGTCGAGCGTGGCCACGTCGTCCGCACTGGCGCCCTTCTGCGGCCCGTAGACCGCCGGGGCGCCCTTGGGGCCCGTCAGCGGGTTGTCGACGTCGCTGGCGAGCACGATCTCGGTCTTGGCCAGCCGGGGGTCCAGGCCGGACAGGTCGGCCGTGGCCAGATCGCGCAGCGGGCCGCCGCCGGGGGCGACCGGCGCACCGTCCGCGTCGAGGAAGCGGGCGCCCAGCGCCGCGAGCATGCCCGCGCCACCGTCGGTCGTGGCACTGCCGCCGACGCCGAAGACGATGGTGGTCGCGCCCGCGTCCAGGGCTGCCAGCAGCAGCTCCCCGGTGCCGTACGTGGTGGCCGTCAGGGGGGCGAAGGCGCCCCCGGGCAGGTGCTGGAGGCCGGACGCCTCCGCCATCTCCACCACCGCGGTGCCGTCGTCGCGCAGCGCGAAGGTGGCCGTCACCGGCACGCCGGTGGGGCCGGTGACCCGCGCCTCGTGGCGGGTGAAGCCCGCCGCGAGCGCCGCCGCGACCGTGCCGTCGCCGCCGTCCGCGACCGGGACGGCCGCCACGTCCAGATCGGGGACCACGCGCCGCAGACCGGCCGTGACGTGCTCGGCGACCTCGACGGCCGTGAGCGAACCCTTGAACTTGTCCGCGGCGATCAGCACATGTGCTGTGTGTGTCCTTGCTGCGTCCGCCACCGTGTTTCCCCTTGCTTTCGAACTGGCAGTCGCGCCGCTGTGACCTTATCCGGCCAGCGGCCCGACGAACAGGGCACATCGGTCGCGGGCGCTCCCGAACGCACCGAAGTGCGCCCTCGAAGATCAGCCGGGCAGGCTCTAGGCTCGCGCCGTGACGACCATGGATTACGCCACGTACCTTGCCGGTCTGCCCCGTGTTCTCACGGGGGCGGGAGCGATCTTCCGTGACGCGGAGGGTCGCATTCTGCTCGTGGAGCCCAACTATCGCGACACCTGGATCCTGCCGGGCGGGACCGTCGAGTCGGACCGCGGCGAGTCGCCCCGCCAGGCCGCGCGCCGCGAGACCGCCGAGGAGATCGGCCTGGACGTCGAGCTGGGCCCGCTGCTCGCCGTCGACTGGGTGCGCGGGGAGGGGCGGCCGCCGTTGGTGTCGTACCTCTTCGACGGCGGAGTGCTGGACGCGGACCGGCTCGCCGCCATCCGGCTGCAGGAGGAGGAGCTGCTGTCGTGGCGGCTGGTCCATTGGGACGAGGCCCAGACCCTGGTGAACCGGGCGATGGCGCTGCGCATCGGTGCCGCCCTCAGGGCCCTGGCGGACGGCCTCGGACCGGCGGAGCTGGAGGACGGGGTGCCACCGGTGGTCGCCGGCGGTGCACGGGGACGGTGGGCCGGCGGTAGCCGGGAAAAATGACGTGAGCGGCGGCTGCCCGCGCGCCTAGATTGCTCCCGTGGAAGACAGCGTGGAAGACACCGTGGGAAAGATCGCCGCCAAGGTCGCGCGGGTGCCCGGAGTGGTCGGGGTGATGCTCGGGGGGAGCCGGGCGCGGGGGACGCATCGACCGGACTCCGACTGGGACCTGGGGCTCTACTACCGGGGGGAGCCGGATCTGGCGGCGCTCGGGACGCTGGCCGCGGAGCTGACCGGCGAGCCCGTCGAGGTGTACGCGCCGGGGTCCTGGGGGGCATGGGTCAACGGCGGTGCCTGGCTCGTACTGCCCGACGGGAGCCGTATGGACTGGATCCTGCGGGACGTCGACCGGGTGTGGCGGGTGTGGGACGAGTGCCGCGCGGGCCGCTTCGAGATCGGCGTCCAGGCCGGTCATCCGCTCGGCTTCTGGTCACCCGCCTACCCGGGTGAGGCGGCGCTGGGCCGGGTGCTCGCCGACACCGACGGGGAGCTGGCCCGTCTGAAGAAGGCGGCCCAGGACTACCCGCCGGCGCTGCGCACGGCGCTGACCGATGCCGCGGTCTGGGACGCCGGGTTCTCGACGGCGATGGCGGGCCGGTCGTACGCGACGCGGGACGTGCTGCACGCGGCGCTGTGCCTGTCCCGCGCCGTCGGCCACCTCGTCCAGGCGCTGCACGCGCACCACGGTGTCTGGTGCCTCAACGAGAAGGGGGCGCTGGCGGCGGCCGCGGCGCTGCCGCAGACCCCGTCCGGCTTCGGTGACCGCGCCGCCGCCGTGCTGTCCCGGCTCGGGCCCGCGGAGGAGGAGTTGCGCCGCGCGCTGGCGGGGGCGGAGCGGCTGGTGGCGGAGGTGCGGGCGGTGGTGGACGGCCAGAGTCCGCCCACCGCGTCAACAGCGGACTGAGCCCGGCGGCGGCGGTGGCTCAGCGGCTGACGCCGACCGCGTGGCCGTAGGTCTGCGGATCGGCGAGGAAATCGAGCATGGCGCGCGCCACGTCGGCGCGGGCGATGGACGCTCCGGCCGGGCCGGCTTCGACGGCGTGGCGGTAGCGGCCCTCGCCCGGCTTGTCGAGCAGGCGGGGCGGGCGGACCGCGGTCCAGTCGAGGCCGCTGCCGCGCAGTACGGCCTCCATGCGCTCCAGGTCGGTGTACAGCTCCTTGAGGACCGCCCACAGCAGGGGCCCGAACACCCGGTGGCTGACGAACGGCTGGCCGGTGCCGGCGCGGTTGAGCGGGCCCGCGCTGACCATGAGCACGCGCCGTACGCCGGTGACCTTCATCGCCTCGACCACCGCGCGGGCGGAGGTGGAAGCGGGCCGCAGCGGGTCGTGCCGGCCGGCCTGGCCCATACCGGAGAGCACCGCGTCGGCCCCGTCGACCACGGCCTCGACGGAGGCGGCGTCGAGCGCGTCCGCGCGGACGACGGTCAGGCGGTCGTGCCGCTCGGTGAGCTTCTCCGGGCTGCGCAGCGCGGCGGTCACCTCGTGCCCGTCGGCCAGCGCGTGGCGGACGAGGTGCCGGCCGACGCCGCCCGACGCGCCGAGAACGGTGAGCTTCATGCCTCTCCAGGGGATGAGTGGGTGTCGCGTGGATGCGGGATGCGCACGCGCAGGTGAGTGGGTAAGTGCTCACTCACCTGCGTCAGTGTGAGTGAGTACCCACTCACCTGTCAATGTAGGATCGGGGCCATGCCCCAAGACGCCGACGCTCCCCTGACCGGAGGCGCCCGCACGCGCGCCCGCATCCTCGACGCCGCCGCCGCGCTGATGGCGACCGTGGGGCTGACCCGCACGACGACGAAGCAGATCGCCCGGGAGGCCGGGTGCTCCGAGGCGGCGCTGTACAAGCACTTCCGCGACAAGGAGGAGATCTTCGTCCGGGTGCTGCACGAGCGCGCCCCGCGGTTCTCCACGGCGCTGGAGCAGCTGCCGGACGTCGTGGGCGACGAGCGCGGCCCGTCCGGGCACCTTCAGGAGGTGGCGCTGGCGGCCGTCCGCTTCTACCGGCGTGCCTTCCCGATGGCGGCGTCGCTCTTCGCCAGTCCGGAGCTGCTGGCGACGCACCGCCGCAAGCTGGACGAGCTGGGCACCGCCGGGCCGCAGAACGCCAGCCAGCATCTGGCCGACTACCTGCGGGCCGAGCAGGCGCTGGGCCGGGTCTCGTCCGCCGTCGACCCGCACGCGGCCGCCACGCTGCTCATCGGGGCCTGCTTCCACCGGGCCTTCCTCGACCTGTTCTTCGGCACCGAGGCGCCGGCCGGCGCACTGCTGCCCGAGACCGAGGAGGAGTTCGCGGCACAGACCGCACGGGCCCTGCTCGACGGCCTCACCCCGCGGGTCTAGGAGCGCCTTCGCCTGACCCACCGGGGGCGCCCCCGTGGCACAGGGCTCACGGGGCTCACGTCAGCCGCACGCCTCCGCCGGGAACAGCGTGTCCGCCTCCTCGGACCGTTCGAAGGCGAGCAGCCGGCGCTTGCGGTCCAGGCCGCCGCCGTAGCCGGTGAGACTGCCGTCGGCGCCGACGACGCGGTGGCAGGGGACGATGATGCCGATCGGGTTGCGCCCGTTGGCCAGGCCGACCGCGCGGGCCGCCGACGGTGCCCCGATCCGTTCGGCGAGCTCCCCGTACGAGAGCGTCTCGCCGTACGGGATGGTGCGCAGCGCCGCCCAGACGCGGCGTTGGAACGGCGTACCGCGCAGCGCGAGCGGCAGGTCGAACGTGGTCGATTCGCCGCGGAAGTAGGCCTGGAGCTGGGCGATGGCCGCGGCGAACGGCGGCTCGCCGGGGTCCGCCGGGCTGCCGAAGGTCTCCTGGGGCGGGCGATGGCGCTGGTCGGTCATGTAGAGGCCGGTGAGCGCCGCTCCGGCGGCGACGAGGGTGAGGGTTCCCACCGGGGTGCCGGTCAGGACGGTGTGGGTGAGGGGGGCGGTGTCGTCCCGGGGTCCGGGTGTGTGCACGGTCATGGCTGCGGCTCAGTTCGTCGGGAGGTGGTTGATGGGGTGGTCGTCGGTCGCCCAGAGGTACTGGACGGCGTAGGCACGCCAGGGGCGCCAGACCGCGGAGTGCCGCACCAGGGCCGCCGGGGTGTGCGGCAGGCCGAGGCCGGCGGCCGCGCGACGCAGTCCGAGGTCGGTCGGGGTGAAGGCGTCCGGGTCGCCGAGGCCGCGCATGGCGATGCATTCGACGGTCCAGGGACCGATGCCGGGCAGCGCGGCGAGCTGGGCGCGGGCCTCGTCCCGGTCGCTGCCGACGCCGAGTTGCAGCGCTCCGGAGCCGAGGGCGGCGATGACCGAGGTGAGCGTGGCGCGGCGGGTGCGGGGCATGGCCAGTGACTCCGGGTCGAGTTCGGCGAGCGCGGCGGCGGACGGGAAGAGGTGGCCGAGGCCACCACCCGGGTCGTCGACCCGCTCGCCGTGGGCGCGCACCAGCCGTCCGGCGTGGGTACGGGCGGCCGCCGTGGAGATCTGCTGGCCGAGGACCGCGCGGAGGGCGAACTCGGCGGCGTCGACGGTGCGCGGGACCCGGCGACCGGGCGCCTTGGCGACCAGCGGCGCCAGCTGCGGGTCCTCCCGCAGCAGCCCGTCGACGGCTTCCGGGTCCGCGTCGAGGTCGAGCAGCCGGCGGCAGCGGGCGATGGCGCCGGCCAGGTCGCGCAGGTCGGTGAGGGCGAGCCGGCAGTCGATGTGGTCCGGCCGGGGTGCGAGCGCGACGATGCCGTGCCCGTAGGGGAGGCTCAGGGTGCGGCGATAGGCGCCGTCCCGCCACTCCTCGACGCCGGGGACGGCGGTGGCCGCGAGATGCCCGAAGAGGTTGTCGGGGTTCAGCGGCTGACGGAAGGGCAGTCGCAGCGCGAGCGTGCCGGGGACCGCCGCGCGCGGGCCGGGCCTGGCGCGCTGCCGCAGTTCGGTCGGGGAGAGCGCGAAGACCTCCCGTACCGTCTCGTTGAAGGTGCGGATGCTGGCGAAGCCGGCGGCGAAGGCGACGTCCGCCATCGGCAGTGCGGTGGTCTCCACCAGGAGCCGGGCGGTCTGTGCGCGCTGGGCGCGGGCCAGGGCGAGCGGCCCGGCGCCCAGCTCGGCCAGCAGCTGCCGCTCGATCTGCCGGGTGCTGTAGCCGAGCCGGGCCGCGAGGCCGGGGACGCCCTCGCGGTCGACGATGCCGTCGGCGATCAGCCGCATGGCGCGGGCGACGAGATCGGCCCGCTCGTCCCACTGCGGGGACCCGGGGCTGGCGTCCGGGCGACACCGCTTGCAGGCCCGGAACCCGGCCTGCTGGGCTGCGGCGGCACTCGGGTAGAAGCGCATGTTCTCGGGTTTGGGCGGCACCACGGGGCAGCTGGGGCGGCAGTAGATACGGGTCGTGAGCACCGCCGTGTAGAACCAGCCGTCGAAGCGGGCGTCCTTGGACTGCACGGCGCGCAGACAGCGCTCGGTGTCGGTGTGCATGCCCCCAGGATTGCCCAGGGGGCGGGTCACGGCTGGCGGGAATCCGACATCAACGTCGGGTGACCAGGACTGGCCCAGGTCACCCGGGCTCAGGTGTTCCGTTCGCCGCGAAGCGGTCCAGCGCCCCGATCACCTCGTGCCGCATCATCCCGCTCCCCTTGTGCCCCGCGTCGTGGATCACGATCAGCCGGGCGGTGGGCCAGGCGCGGGCCAGTTCCCAGGCGGTGTGCAGGGGCGTGCCCAGGTCCTGGCGGCCGTGGACGAGCACGCCGGGGATGCCCGCCAGCCGCCCGGCGTCGCGCAGCAGGGCACCCTCCTCCAGCCAGGCGCCGTGCGAGAAGTAGTGCGAGCAGATCCGCACCAGGGCCAGCCGCGCCCTCGACGGCCGGTCGCGGTACGGGTTGGCCGGGCCGGACGGCTCCAGGGAGAGCACCGCGTCCTCCCAGGCGCACCAGTCGGCAGTGGCCCGCTCCCGTACCGCCGGGTCGGGGTCCGCCATCAGGCGCGCGTACGCACCGACGATGTCACCGTCCCGGTCCGTCCCGGGCGCACCGGCGAGAAAGCGCTCCCACTGCTCGGGGAAGAACCGGCCGACACCCCGGTAGAGCCAGTCGATCTCCGAGCGCCGGGTCGTGGTGACGCTGGGGATGACGATCTGCGACACCCGCCCGGGGTGGCGTTGCGCGTACGCCAGGATCAGCGTCGAGCCCCAGGAGCCGCCGAACAGCAGCCAGCGGTCGATGCCCAGGTGGTGGCGCAGCCGCTCCATGTCGGCGAGCAGATGGTCCGTCGTGTTGTGCCGCAGGTCCGTGGCCGGATCGCTCGCGTGCGGGGTGCTGCGCCCGCAGCCGCGCTGGTCGAACAGGACGATCCGGTAGCGGTCCGGATCGAAGTACCGGCGCGCCCCGGTGGTGCACCCCGACCCCGGCCCGCCGTGGACGACCAGTGCGGGCTTGCCCTCCGGGTTGCCGCAGACCTCCCAGTACACGAGGTTGCCGTCACCGGTGTCGAGCATGCCGGTGTCGTGGGGCTCCAGCGGCGGATACGGCTCACGGAGCGTCTCTTCGGAGGGCGTTGACACCTGCACGTCGACCATGCCGACAGGGTGTCATGTCGTCGATGCGGGCCGGTGGCGGACCACGGCGGCGGGGGCCATGGCGGCAGGAGACCATGGCGGCGGGAGACCATGGCGGCGGGAGGGCGGTACCGCCTGACGACGCTCCGTCCGTCGCCGCATGTGAGTGGTCGTCAGGACTCGGCCAGGGCCGCCTCGTAGGCCTCGCGGGCGCGGTCGTCGAAGACGACGAAGCGGATCTCGTCGAAGGCGTCCGGGGACGCGGCGACCGCGGCGCGGACGGTGGCGACGGCGGTCCGGGCGGCGTCGGCGACCGGCCAGCGGTAGACGCCGGTGGAGATGGCGGGGAAGGCGACGGTACGGGCGCCGAGCCCCGCGGCGACCTGGAGCGACTGGGTGTAGCAGGAGGCGAGCAGGTCGGTGCGGTCCTCGCTGTCGGAGTGCACCGGGCCGACGGTGTGGACCACCCAGCGCGCGGGCAGCCGCCCGGCGGTGGTCGCGACGGCCTGGCCGGTGGGCAGGCCGCGCCCGTACTGCGCGGCCCGCAGCGCACGGCACTCGGCCAGGATCTCCGGGCCGCCGCGCCGGTGGATCGCGCCGTCCACTCCCCCGCCGCCGAGGAGCGAGGAGTTGGCGGCGTTGACCACGGCGTCGACGGCCTGTTCGGTGATGTCGCCCTGGATGAGGGTGAGGGAGGTGCTCTTGGCGCTCATGGGGTCCGAGCGTAGGCCTTCGGCCGCCTCTGTCCGTGGACCCGGCCCTGACCCCTCGGACAGGCCCTGACGGCGGGCCGCGCGCAACCTGCGCCCCACGCGCTGCCGCACCCTAACGACGAGCCGCGCGCAACCGGCGCCACACGGTCTTGGCCGCGTAATGGCCCGACATCCCATGGACTCCCGGGCCGGGCGGGGTGGCCTGGGAGCAGAGGAAGACGGCGGGGTGGGCGGTTTCGTAGGGCACCCGGGTGAGCTTCGGGCGGATCAGCAGCCGCAGGCCGGCCGCGGAGCCGGTGGCGGTGTCGCCGCCGACGTAGTTGGCGTTGCGGGCGGCGAGTTGCGGCGGTCCGGCCACCGCGCGGGCCAGCACGAGGTCGCGGAAGCCGGGGGCGAAGCGCTCGATCTGCCGCTCGACGACCTCGGTCGCGTCACCCTCCCAGCCGTTGGGGACATGCCCGTACGCCCAGAAGACATGCTTGCCCTCGGGGGCGCGGGTGGGGTCGATCAGGCTGGGCTGAGCGGTGATCAGGAAGGGTACGGACGGGTCCTGGCCGCGGCTGGCGGCGTCCAGCGCGGCGGAGATCTCGCCGCTGGTGGGGCCGATGTGGACGGTGCCGGCGCGGTGGGCGGCCTTGGCCGTCCACGGCACCGGGCCGGAGAGCGCGTAGTCGATTTTGAAGACGCTGGGTCCGTAGGTGACGTCGCGGTAGGCGTTGCCCAGGCCGGCGATGCGGGCCAGCGCGGTCGGGGAGGTGTCGAAGACATACGCACGGGCCGGCGGCAGGTCGTCCAGGCGCTTGACCTCGAAGTCGGTGTGCACCGCTCCGCCGTGGGCGCGCAGCAGCCCGGCGAGCGCGTCGGAGATGGCCTGCGAGCCGCCGCGCGCCACCGGCCAGCCCTTGGCGTGCGCGGCGAGCGCGAACATCAGGGCGATGCCGGAGGTGCCGACGCCGCCGAGCGGGGCGATGGCGTGCGCCGCGAGGCCGGCCATCAGCCCGCGGGCCTTCTCGTCCTGGAAGCGGCGGTTGAGGAGGGTGACCGGCTGCGCCGCGAGCAGGCCGAAGCGGGCGTAGGTCAGCGGGTCGGAGGGCAGGCCGAGCCACTGGGTGCGCAGGAAGTCATGGGCCATGGCCTCCCACTTGCCGATGAACGGCGCGACGAGCCTGCGGTAGGTGCCGGCGTCGCGCGGGCCGAAGGACATCGCGGTCTCGCCGACGGAGTGGGCGAGCACGGCGGCGGTACCGTCCGGGAACGGATGCGCCATCGGGAGGTCCGGGTGCAGCCATTCGAGACCGTGGCGCTCCAGCGGCATCCTGGCGAAGGCGGGTGAGCCCACGCCGGTCGGATGCACGGCGGAGCAGGGGTCGTGGCGGAAACCGGGGAGGGTCAGCTCCTCGGTACGGGCGCCGCCGCCGATGGTGTCGCGGGCCTCGAAGACCTCAACGGACATGCCACGGCGGGCCAGTTCGACGGCCGCCGTCAGGCCGTTGGGTCCCGCCCCGATCACCACGGCATCGAGCATCCTCGGCACCTGCGCCACTCCCCTCGTGTCCGACCCTCGTCGGTGAGGATCAGTTGGCGGCCGCCAGCAGTCCGAGGATACGCCGCGCGGTTTCGGCGTCACGTGCCGCCGTGAAGGGCAGCGCATTGCCGCCCTCGATGCGGAACGGCTGCCCGGCGACCGTGCCGCTGGCGCCGCCCGCCTCATGGACCAGCAGCAGCCCGGCCGCGTGGTCCCAGGCGTTCTCCCAGCTGAAGGCCGTGGCGTCGAGCTCGCCGCGGGCTATGTGCAGATACTCCAGGCCCGCCGAACCGCACGGCCGCGGGGCGATGCCCCCGGTCTCCAGCGCGGCCAGCACCCGCTTCTGGTCGTCGTCGGTGAAGTCGAAGTGGGAGGTGGCGACATCGAGGACCGCGTCCGGGGACGGGCTGCCGGCACGCAGCGGTACGCCGTTGAGCCGGGCGCCGGCGCCGCGGCGGGCGATGGCCATCAGACCGAGCGCGGGGGCGTAGGTCCAAGAGGCCAGCACCTCGCCGCGGTGGGCGAGCGCGACGAGCGTGGCGAAGCCGGGGTCGCCGTGCACGAACTGGCGGGTGCCGTCGACGGGGTCGACTATCCAGACGGGGTCGTCGCCGCGCAGCGCCTCGAGCACGGCCGGGTCGGCGTGCACCGCCTCCTCCCCGACCACCCGGGAGCCGGGCAGCAGGGTCGTGAGGGCGATGGTGAGGTGCTCCTCGGCAAGCCGGTCGGCGATCGTGACGAGGTCGTGCGGCCCGTTCTTCTCGACGATGTCCTCGGCGGCGAGCCGGCGGAAGCGCGGCATGATCTCGTCGGCCGCGGCGCGGCGGACGGCGGCCTCGACGGCGGCCAGGTTCAACCCGGTCAGGTCCGGCGAGAAGGGCATCGCGGCGGCATCGGTGATGTTCGTGGTCTCTCCCGAAACTTCGGTACGAAGTGCTTCGATCATGTGTCCATGGAAACATGAGCCACTGACACGGCAGCTGGATCGCAGGTGAACTCCCGGTGTTGCGGAGGGCACGGCGAGGGTGCGCGGGCGGCGGACGGGCGGCCGGTGGCGCGACCGCGGTTCCCGCGCCGCACCGCCTCAGCGCCCGACCGCGTACCCCTGCATCCCCCGGGGATTGGCCGCCGCGGACAGCACCCCGCTCTCCGGGTCGCGTGCCACCGCGCACACCCGACCCTCGGACCAGGCGTCACCCACCGTGACCAGATGGCCACGCCGTCGCAGTCCGGCGATGACCTCGTCGCCGATCCGGGACTCCACCGTCACGCTCCCCGGCCACATCCCGCGCGGGAAGAACGAGCCGGGGAAGGAGTCCTGGTGCCAGTTCGGCGCGTCGATGGCGCCCTGGAGGTCGAGCCCGCCGCGGACCCGGCCGCGCAGCGCCACGGCCAGGAAGAAGTGCACCTGCCACTGGTCCTGCTGATCACCGCCCGGCGTGCCGAAGGCCATCACCGGGGCCCCGTCGCGCAGCGCGAGGGACGGCGAGAGGGTGGTGCGGGGCCGCCGGCCCGGGGTGAGGGAGTTGGGCAGGCCCTCCTCCAGCCAGGTCATCTGCAGCCGGGTGCCGAGCGGAAAGCCGAGGGCCGGGACCACGGGGCTGGACTGCAGCCAGCCGCCGGAGGGGGTGGCGGAGACCAGGTTGCCCCAGCGGTCGACGACGTCGAGATGGCAGGTGTCGCCCCGGGTGGCACCGCTGCGGTCGACCTCGGGCGCCGTCTGTGCGGGGGCGCCCACCGGCCGGCCCGCGCGGGCGACGGTGGGCTCGCCCGCGCCGCTCGCGGCGCCGGCCCGCGCGTCGCCCCCGGCCGCGCCGGCCGCGCCGGCCGCGACCGCCGCCGCGTGTGCGCCCAGCCGCGGAGCGCGCCCGTCGGGGCTGCCGGGGCGCAGCTCGAACGAGGCGTGCTCGCCGATCAGCGTCCGCCGCGCGGCGTTGTACCCGTCGCTCAGCAGGGCGTCGAGCGGCACCTGCGCGGCGTCCCCGTACCAGGCCTCCCGGTCCGCCATCGCCAGCTTGCCGCCCTCGATGAGCAGATGCACGTACGCGGGGCTGCCGTACGGGGGCAACTCGTCTGGCAGCAGGGCGAGTTGCTGCAGGAATGCGGGGCCTTGGGACCAGCCGCCCGCCTTGGCGACGGTCCATCCGTTCCACTCGTAGGTGGCGGGCGCCTCGTAGGTGGCGGAGTAGGCGGCCAGGTCGTCTCCGGTGAGCGTGCCGGCGTGCCGTTCACCGGAGGTGTCCATGGCCGGGCGGGCCGCGAACGCGGCGAGCGCCGCACCGATGAAGCCCTCGCGCCAGATGCGGCGGGCGGCGTCGATCTGCGCCTCCCGGCCGGCCGCGGCGGCCTCGGCCTCCGTGGTCAGTCGGCGCCAGGTGGCCGCCAGCGGCCGGTTCCTGAGCAGCCCGCCCGGGGCGACGGAGGTGCCGCCCGGGAGGTAGAGCTCGGCGGAGGACGTCCACTCCGTCTCGAAGAGCTCCCGCACCGTCTCGACGGTCTCGCCGATCTGCTCGACGGCGGGGTGGCCGTGCTCGGCGTATCCGATGGCGTACCGGAGCACCTCGGCGAGGGTCTTGGTGCCGTGATCGCGCAGCAGCAGCATCCAGGCGTCGAAGGCCCCGGGGACCGCGGCGGCGAGCGGCCCCGTACCGGGCACCAGGTCGAGTCCGAGCGAGGTGTAGTGCGCCACGCTCGCCCCGGCCGGCGCCGGTCCCTGGCCGCACAGCACCTGTACCGGACCGTCCGCGGGGGCCAGGATGATCGGCACCTCGCCGGCGGGCCCGTTCAGATGCGGCTCCACCACGTGCAGGACGAACCCGGCCGCCACGGCCGCGTCAAAGGCGTTGCCGCCGTCCTCCAGCACGGCCATCGCGGACTGGGACGCCAGCCAGTGCGTGGTGGCGGCCATCCCGAAGGTGCCTTGCAGGGTGGGGCGGGTGGTGAACACGGCGGCTCCTGTTTCGAGTGGTGGCACCTGAGGCCCCGGTGGCGCGTGGGGTGGCCCGACGGTCCGCGGATGGCTACACCTCCCCTGATCCTTCGCTGCCCATTCCCCCGCGCGCGGCCGCCCATCGGCAAGATATTTGACGGGACGGCGAGGCGGCGGGCTGCGTACGCTCGCTGCATGACCGGCACCGATGCGTCGCACGACCACCACGTCCCGGCGTCCCGCCGCCCCCTCGTCGCGATCCTGAGCGGCGCCGGGATCTCCACGGACTCCGGCATTCCGGACTACCGCGGGCCGAACGGGCTGTGGCGGCGCGACCCGGAGGCCGAGAAGCTGGTCACCTACGACGCGTATATGAACGACCCGGAGATCCGGCGGCGGTCGTGGCGGATGCGGCAGGAGAGCCCGGCTTTCCGGGCGAGGCCGAACGCCGCGCATGAGGCGGTGGTCCGCCTGGAGCGGTCCGGGACGCCGGTGCGGGTGATCACGCAGAACGTCGACGGGCTGCATCAGCGCGCGGGTATGCCCGAGCGCAAGGTGCTCGAACTGCACGGCACCGTGCGGGCGGTCGTCTGCACCCGCTGCCACGCCCGGTCGTCGATGAGCCGGGCACTGGCGCGGGTGGCCGCCGGCGAGCCCGATCCGCCGTGCCTGGTGTGCGGCGGGATCCTGAAGTCGGCGACGGTGATGTTCGGCGAGCGGCTCGATCCGCAGGTGCTCGGCACGGCACTGGGCGTGGCCAAGGCCGCCGAGTTCTTCCTCGCGGTCGGCACCACACTCCAGGTGCAGCCGGCCGCCTCGCTCGCCGGGGTGGCCGCCGAGCACGGCGCGCGGCTGATCATCGTCAATGCCGAACCGACGCCGTACGACGAGCTGGCCGCCGAGGTGATCCGCGAGCCGATCGGCAGCGCGCTGCCCCGGCTGCTGGCGGGGCTGGCGGAGCGCGCCTGAGGCACGGCCGGCGGCGCGGCGGAGGCCGGGGCGGGCGGCGCTCCCGCCCGCCCCGGCGCCCCGCCGTAATGCCGTCGCCGGCCGCCCGGTCCCCGCCGGCCCATGATCCACCGGACCGACGCCGGGGCCGACCCGCCCTAGAAGTTGATCATGTGTCCGGCCAGGCCGTGCACCGCTTCCTTGACCGCTTCGGACAGCGTGGGGTGGGCGTGGACGTTGCGGGCGACCTCGTGCACGGTGAGGTCCCACTGCTGGGCCAGGGTCAACTCCGGCAGCAGCTCGGTGACGTCGGGGCCCACCATGTGCGCGCCGAGGAGTTCGCCGTGCTCGGCGTCGCTGAGGATCTTCACAAAGCCCGTGGTGTCGCCCAGCCCATGGGCCTTTCCGTTGGCGGCGAAGGGGAACTTCGCCACCTGCACGTCGAAGCCCTTCTCCCGGGCCTGCGCCTCCGTCCAGCCGAAGCTGGCGATCTGCGGCTGGCAGTAGGTGGCGCGGGGAATCATGGGGAAGTCCAGTTCCATGGTCTCCGCACCGGCGATGGTCTCCGCCGCCACCACCCCCATCGCCTCCGCCGCGTGCGCGAGCATGAGCTTGGCGGTGACGTCGCCGATGGCGTAGATGCCCGGTACGGAGGTGCGGCACCGTTCGTCCACCGCGACGGCGCCGCCGTCGGCGAGCCGGACGCCGGTGTTCTCCAGGCCGTAGCCCGTGACGTTCGGCTGGAAGCCGATGGCCACCAGCACCTTGCCGGCCTCCAGGGTCTGCTGTGCGCCGTCCTTCGTGCGGACGTGCACCTGGACCCGGGGCCCGGAGTCGTCGATGGATTCGACGCGGGTGGCGGCCATGACCCCGATGCCGAGCCTGCGGTACTGGCGGGCCAGTTCCGCCGAGACCTCCTCGTCCTCCAGGGGGGCGATACGGTCGAGGAACTCCACGAGGGTGACCCGCACGCCGTAGTTGTGCAGAACGTAGGCGAATTCGACGCCGATCGCACCGGCGCCGACGATCACGATGCTCTCCGGCAGTGTCCCGTCGAGGATCTGCTCCTGGTAGGAGACCACCCGTTCGGTGCGGCCGGTGCCGGGCAGCATGCGCGGGGTGGCGCCGGTGGCGATGATGCAGTGGTCGAAGCCGACGGTGCTGGTGGTCCCGTCGGCATGGGCCACCTGGAGGCTGGTGGCGTCCACGAAGGTGCCGCGGCCGTCGTATTCGGTGATCTTGTTCTTCTTCATGAGGTAGTGCACGCCCTTGACGCGGCCGTCGGCCACCCGGCGGCTGCGCCGGAAGGCCTCGCCGTAGTCGAAGCGCACCTCGCCGTCGACCTTGATACCGAACGTGCCGGCCTCGTGGGTGAAGATGTGGGCCAACTCGGCGTTGCGCAGCAGGGCCTTGGTGGGGATGCACCCGACGTTGAGGCAGACGCCTCCCCAGTACTTCTCCTCGACGACGGCGACGCGCAGTCCCAGCTGGGCCGCCCGGATGGCCGCGACATAGCCCCCGGGACCGGCGCCCAGCACGACGACGTCATAGTGGTCAACCATCGACAACTCCTTGTTTCCCGCCCCGGCCGGGGCGCCGGAGTGCTGACCTGAGGGCCTCTCAGGCATTCTGGCTCCTCGCCGCCTTGTCCCCATGGATCGACCACGACAGGATCAGGACGGACACGGCTCCCACCGCGCCGGCGGCGGCGAGCACCGCGACCGGCCCGAGGCCGGCCAGGACCAGTCCGCCCAGCCCGCCGCTGAGCGAGATGCCCAGGAACAGGCAGCTGCTGTTGAGCGCCACCACCTCGTTGCCGGCGTCGCCCGCGAGCGACAGCAGCCGGGTCTGCAGGGGCGGGTTGAGCGCGCCGCCGAAGATGCCCCAGCCGGCCAGCAGCAGGGCCACCGCGACGACGGAGACGCCGCCCGGCCAGACCCAGCCGAGGACCGCGAGCAGCAGGGTCGAGGAGACCTGGAGGGACAGGGCGAGCACGATGGTGCGGCCGGCTCCCCAGGAGTCGGCGGCGCGCCCGCCGATCAGGGCGCCGCAGGCGCTGGCGATGCCCATGAGGGAGACCAGGAAGGCCAGTTGGCCGGGGCCGGAGCGGCCGAGGTCGTCGGCGATGACCGCGATGTAGCTGAAGGTCATGAAGTTGCCGGTGGCGCCGACGACGGTGCCCACCAGGCCCAGCAGCACCGGGCGGTGTCCCAGCGGGGCCAGCCGGCGGCGCAGCGGGATGGCCGGAACGCCGGGCAGCGCGGGCAGGAAGGCCGCGACTCCGGCGATCACCACCAGCGCCAGGGCGCCCACGAAGATCATTGTGGCGCGCCAGCCGAAGGCGCCGGCGATCGCCGTACCGACCGGGACGCCGACGACCAGGGCCACGGACTGCCCGAAGGTGACGGAGCCCAGATAGCGGCCCACGGCCCCCTTGGGCGCCAGTGCGGCGGCGGTGGAGAACGCCGCGGGCATGATCGACGCACCGGCCAGGGCGGTGAGGATCCGGAAGACCACCAGCACGCCGTAGGTGGGGGCGAGGGCGGCTCCCACGTTAGCCGCCGCGAAGACCACCAGCGCGGTGATCAGCACCCGCCGCCGTGGGTAGCGCGCGGTCCGCAGGGCCACGAAGGGCGCCGATAACGCGTAGGTGAGCGAGAAGACGGTGATCAGCTGCCCCGCCACGGCCTCCGAGACGGAAAGGCCCTGGGCGATGTCCTTCAGCACACCGGCGATGACGAAGTTGTCGGTACCGGCGGTGAAGGACGCCACGCACAGGCACACCAGCCACAGGGGGAAGCGCCTCGCGTCGGTGGGTGCCCCTTGCGCCGTGGTGGGGGGAGAGGTTGTCACGTGTACTCCTTGGGATCAGGTGCGACCCGCGCGGCGGACCTTTCACCGGACCGCCCGCACGGGCTGAAGTGCTGCCGCTCCCGCCACCGCGCACAGGGCGGCGAGCAGGAACAGCAGGGCATAGTTCTCGCCGCCGCCGACGGCCAGGACGGCGGGCGCGAGCGTGGGGGCCAGGGACTGCGGCAGCGCGGTGGCGATGTTGAAGACGCCGAGGTCCCGGCCGGCCGTCGCGCGGCTCGGCAGGACGTCGGTGACCAGCGCGAGGTCGACGGAGAGGTAGGTTCCGAAGCCGATGCCGGTGATGGCCATGCCCAGGAGGAACAGCGCGAAGGAGTCGGCCAGTGAGATCACCAGCAGACCGAGCCCGTAGAGCACCGCCGCCCCGACCACGAAGGGCTTGCGCCGCTTGTGCCGGTCGGAGAGCCAGCCGCTGAGCTGGCTGCTGACCACGGTGACGGCGGTCTGGGTGAGCAGGGCCCAGAACACCAGCCGCGGCACCTGCGCGGCGGGGTATCCCAGATGGTCGGAGAGGTAGAACGTCTTGTAGGCGCTGAGCACGGACGTCCCCATGAACATCAGGCAGCGGCTCAGCCAGGCCCACCCGAAGTCGGGGTGACGCCGGGGGCTCACCCAGTAGCTCCGCGCCAGTTCCCGCACGCCGAAGGGCGGGCGCTCGGTGAGGCGGCGGTCGCGCAGTACGGCGACCAGGGCGAGCACCGTCAGCGCGCCCACCCCGGCCGGCACCATGAACATCAGCACCACCGACGAGGAGACGGCCTGCGCCAGGAAGCTGCCGACCACCAGGGCGACCGACAGGCACAGTCCCAGGACGCCGGAGACGGCGCCCCGCCGGTGTTCGGGTATCTGGTCGGGCAGTACGGCGATCAGCGCCGCGAGCACCGCGTTGAACCCGAGTTGGGTCAGGCACCAGCCGGCCACCAGGGTGGCGACGTCCTGGGTCGTCGCGCAGACGAGCAGGCCCGCCAGCCCGCCGGCGAGCCCACCCACCAGCCAGGGCCGGCGCATCCCGAACCGCGAGGTGGTCCGGTCGCTCAGCCTGCCGAACAGCGGATTGCCCAGGATCGCCAGCACGGACCCGATCCCCAGGGCCAGCGAGAGCACCGCCTGTTTGTCGTGCGGCGCGATCTGCTGGGCCTTGACCGCGAGGGTGACGGTCACGGGCGTCACCAGCGCGATGTACACGCCGCAGTAGGCCGCGGCGAAGAGCCCGACGAGCAGGGGGCCGGCCGTGCGCTCCGGGAGGCGGGCGTCCGCGGCGGGCGGGGTCTGCGGCGGTGCGCTCGCGGCTTCCCCAGCGGTCACTGCCTCAACCCCCCGATGCATCGGGATCACCGTATAGGACGGCCATGCACCCCTGATCCGTGGTGAGTTCGAGATCACACAGCGCGATGCGGCGGTAACGGGCCTGCCAGTCAAGCCAGTTGTCGGCGAGCGCCACCCAGACGCCGGTGGCGTGGGTGCCGGGGGCCGCCTCGTGGCGGTTCCGCCCTCGTAGGGCCGGGCCGAGGCGGTGGGCCGCCGAGGTGCCCAGCACCACCAGCGTTCCCTGGGGGTCCTGGTCGACCAGGGCGTTGAGCCGGGCCGCAAGTTCCTCGCGGGTCACCTCCAGACGGACGTCCTTGGCGTCCCGCAGCCCCAGGCGCCCCTCGCCGCCGAAGGCCAGCAGGGCGCCGGAGTCCACGAGGGGGCGCTCGCCGTGTACGGCGGGGTCGCGCACCGGAAGCGTGGTCTGCTCCAGTACCAGCAGGACGGGCCGCCGGGTGCGCCCGCTGCGCCAGAAGCCGGACAGGATGCGCAGCGCGGTGAAGGGCGCGGCCGGCCCCTGCTCGGAGACGGCGAAACCGTGGGAGTCGTCGCCGAAGAGCAGACCCGCGTAGGAGGCGGTCACCCCGTACGGCTGGGAGTCGGGCAGCGCGTGTGCGACGACGACGAGGTCCGCCGAGCGCCCGCGCAGCGACGGGTGGCCGGCCAGCAGGTCGGTCAGGTGCCGGTGGGTGTTCTGCGGTCCGGCGGCGAACCGGTCCAGGTCGGCGGTCTGGTCGAACGCGGCGTACAGATCGCGGTAGAACGCCTGGCTGTGCGGGTTCTCCTCGTGCTGCCGGGCCGGCGGGTCGAGGACGGCCGCGGCTCCTTCCAGGCCGGGCATCATGTGGTCTGCACCCTTTCCAGGTAGTCGATGAAGGTCGCCACGGACACGAAGTCGTCCATGTCGATCTCCTCGGGGTCGACGGTGAAGCCGACCTCCTCCTCAAGGGCCATCAGCAACTCCAGGATCGACGTGGAGTCCAGGTGGAGGTCGTCGAAGAACCTCGTCTCCTCCGACACTCCGGGCACGTCACGCTCCAGGACGCCGCTGAGGGCGGACTGAATGGTGCCGACCATCTGCTGGCGGTCCATCACATCTCCTGCGTTCTCGGTGGTGGGCGGGGTTTCTCGGCCGGCCGGGCGGCTCGGGCCGGCCCGGCGGGCCGGGGTCACACGGGGATGAGCCGTTGCCGGCTCAGCAGGTCCTCCACCGTGTCGCGGACCCGCACCAGATGGGCGCGGCCGGCACGGACCATGACCTCGGCGGGGAATCCGTGGCTGAGGAACAGCCCGGGGGAGGCGGTGGGGCCGTAGGCCCCGGACCGCTCGACCCCGATCAGGTCGCCGGGTTCGAGCGGGGGAAGGAGGACGTTCTTGCCGAGCACGTCGTTCGGTGTGCACAGCGGACCGGTGACCGTGTAGGGCCGCTCGCCGCTCCCGGCGGGCCGGGTCAGCGCGCGCATGGGGAAGTTGCGTTTGACGAAGCTGCCCACTCCGACGGCGGCCATGTGGTGGTGGGTGCCGCCGTCGGTGACGGCGAAGCGGGTGCCCATCGACTCCTTGACGTCCAGGACCCGGCTGACGTACGTGCCGCAGCGCGCGGTGAGGTAGCGGCCCAGTTCGCAGATCACCCGGGAGCCGGGGTGTGCCTGGAGGAAGCCGCCGATGACGTCGTCGGCGCCGGCTGCGAGGGCCGGCAGGTCCAGGTCCGTCTCGTTGTCGAAGTAGGCCACCCCGAACCCGCCGCCGATGTCGACGATCTCGCAGGGCAGGTCCAGTTCGGCGGCGAGTTCCGCCGCCAGCCGCAGGATCTCGCGGGTGTTGTGGACGATGTCCTCGTGCCGCAGGAAGCGGGTTCCCATGTAGGCGTGGAAGCCGCGTATCCGCAGGTGCCGCAGGTCGCCCAGCAGGTGCCGCTGCTCTCGCAGCTGCGCTGTGTCCATGCCGAACTGGCGGGGCTTGCCGCCCATCGACAGCCCCGACCCCTTGGTGGTGAAGTCCGGGTTGAGGCGCAGCAGCACCGGCACGTCGGTGCGGCCCGCGTCCCGTGCCGCCCGCTCCAGCCGCTGCAGTTCCGCCGGCGACTCGCAGACGACGGCACGCAGATCGGTGCGTACACAGGCCTCGATCTCGCGCGGGGTCTTGCCGGGCCCCAGGAAGATCACGTCCTGCGGCGCGATGCCGGCCCACAGCGCGGTCCTGAGTTCCGCCAGCGAGGAGACCTCGGCGCCGGAGCCCAGCGCGCCGAGCACGGCGCACACGCTGACGTTCGGGTTGGCCTTGAGGGAGAAGAACAGCTCCACGCCGGGGTGGAGCAGTCGGCGGACCTGAAGATAGTCGCGTTCGAGGACGTCGGCGTCGTAGAGGAAGAAGGGGGTGCCGAACTCCTCGGCCAGGTCCGTGACGGCGATGCCCTGCACCGTCGCTGGTGTGTCCGGCATCCGTCAGCTCCCCCGGTGGGTGAAGACCATGGCGGCGAAGGTGGTGCCGACACCGACGGAGGCCATGAGGTAGTGGCGGCCGGGCACCAGGCGCCCTTCTGCCTTGAGGGTGGTGTAGTTCAGCAGTACGTCGGAGGCGAAGCAGTGGCTGAACCGGGGGATGTTGTCGAGGTAGGTCCGCTCCCGGGGGAAGCCCATCGCCTTGATCGTCTGGCGCCACGACATCATGTTGACGTTGTGCGGGATCAGCAGGTCGATGTCGTCGAGCGTCAGGCCCGCGTCGGCGACGGCCTTGCGCATCACGTCCGCGAACCGGTCGGGGTAGATCTGCCCCAGCTCGGCGGCCTTCTCCTTGCCGAGGCGGACACCGTTGGCGTACGCGCCCAGGGTCCGTGTCACATACGAGCGCACGGGGTCGCCGGGGCCGTCGACGGCCACCAGGCAGGCCGCCGCGGCCTCCCCCATCAGCGCGGTGTCCGGGACGAGTTGCACCCCGGGGGTGAAGGACTTCTCGCCGGTGACCACCAGGGCCCTGGCGTCCGGGTCGCCGTCCGACCGGAGCAGCTCTCCGGCGATGTCGATGGCGGCCATGCCGGTCGCGCAGTTCTGCTGGGTGACGGCGAAGGCGACGGCGTGGTCCAGCCCGAGTTCCTTGCGCAGGACCCGCGCGGGGCAGATGCCGTGCGGGGCGATCTGCTGGGTGGCGTGGCCGAAGAGCAGGTACGTCACCCGTTCCTTCGACGGCAGGGCGTCGAGGACCCGGCGGGCCGCGGGCAGCACCAGCTGGAAGAGGTCGGCCGCGGGGTCCTGGCGCAGCTCCTTGAGCCCCTGCATGGTGGTGAACAGGCGCACCTTCGACGGGTTGAGCCCGAGAGGTTCCGCCAGGTCCTGCACCGTCACCGTGCGCTGCGGTGTGTGCGCGGCGATGTCTTCCAGTGTGACGAGGGAGTGCGTCATGTGGGGTGTCCTCGTCAGTTGGCCCAGAACGGGAAGGCGTGGTCGAGGAGGAAGTCCGGGCCGCTGCGGTCGGCGCGTACCTGGGCCTCGAAGGGCGCCCACCACGCGCGGTGGTCGCGGTACCAGTCCGTGGTCAGGCCCACCCCGTCCCACAGGTCCGTGGTGGGCTTCCACCCGGTGGCCTCGGTCAGGTGGGCGGAGGTGGCCACCAGGGAGCTGCCGCGGCCGTCGGCCTGGGGCACGTCCCGGGTCACGAACGCGCCACGGCCGGCGGTGCCGATCACCGCCTCCGCCGCCTCCTCCAGCGGGGTGTGGCGGCCCGCGGCGAGGTTGAACGTCTCGCCCCAGGGCCCGTTCTCGGCGAGGTCGAGCAGCACGCCCACGGCGTCCTGGACGGCGAGGAAGTCCCGCAGGCGGCCGGTGACGGCCTCCGACTCGATGCCGAGCAGCGCCTGGGCGGTGATACGGGGGATGATCCGGTCCGGGGCCTGCCACGGTCCGTAGAGGTTGGTGAGCCGCACGGTCGTCGACACGGTGTCGTAGACGTGCTGGTAGGACTCGGTGAGGCTCTCGCAGGCGATCTTCGAGGCGGCGTAGGGGGACAGGGGCCGCAGTGCGCTGGACTCGGTCAGCAGGTCGCCGTCGTTGCCTCCGTACACCTCGATGGAGGAGGCGAAGAGCAGCGGGACCCGGCGCAGCCGGGCCGCTTCCAGGACGGCGGACATGATGCCGATGTTGTTGGTGAAGGTGCGCTCCGGGTGGTGGAGCGAGAAGTCCACCTGCGGCAGGGCCGCGAGGCTGATCATGACGTCGCAGTCGGGTATCCGGGCGCCCGGCCGCGACAGGTCCAGGAAGTGGCAGTCGGCGCGCTCCAGGAGGCCGGAGGCGTCCAGGCGCCCCAGGCGGTCGCTGACGTCGACGAGAGTGAGGCGGTGTCCGCGCTGTTCGGCGGCGAGTGCGAGGTTCGTGCCGACGAATCCCGCGGCACCGATGATCGCGATGTTGAGTGTCACGTCTTCCCCGTTCATCAGGAGAGGGCCAGGTGTGGCCGGGCGAGGTCAGGTCTGCGGGTGCTGCGGCCCTCGGCGCAGGCGCCGCTCGACGAGGTCGGCCGCGGCCGGCGCGCCGCCGGAGGCGCGGATCTCCTCGCGCATCCGGTGCAGCCGGGTGGTGAGCCCGGGGCGGGCGAGCAACTCCTCCAGTGCCGTACGGGCGGTGCCCCCGGTCAGCTCGTCCTCGTGCAGGCGCCTGGCGACGCCGAGTTCGACGAGCCGGTCGGAGATGAAGAACTGGTCGGCGCCCTGCGGGAGGGTGAGCATCGGCACCCCGTGGCTGAGCGCTTCGACGGTGCCGCCCATCCCGGCGTGGGTGACGAAGGCGTCGGTGTGCGCCAGGACGTCGAGCTGGGGCAGCCACTCGTGGACTTCCACGTTGTCCGGGATCGGGCCGAGCGCCTCGGCGGCGACGAACTTGCCGGTCTGGAGCACGACATGCCAGTCGGAGCCGGCGAACGCGGCCACCAGCCGCCGGTAGATGTCCGGCCGGTTGGTGAACGTCGAGCCGAGGGAGACGAGCACGGTGCGCCGGGCGGCGGGCGGGGTCCAGGCCGCGGTGTCGCCGCGCGGTCCGAAGCACGGTCCGACGAAGGAGAAGCGGGAGGCGTCGACCTTGTCGGCGTGCGGTTGCAGGGTCCGGGTGATCGAGGCGATGCCGTGCTCGGGAACGAGCCCGAAGTCCGCCACCGTCATGTCGACGCCGTTGCCGGCCAGCCACCGGGAGAAGCGGTCCCGCAGGCGGTGGGCGGCGGGGTCGTCGAGCAGGCCGCGGTAGACCGCCGCGATGCCGTTGTCCTTACCCTGGTAGGGGGCGGCGAACGGCCAGAAGTTGAGGGTGGGGACGTCCCAGCGCAGGCCGAGGACGCGTGCGCCGTAGGCGAAGACGTCGTAGACGATCGCGTCCGGGCGGTCGGTGTCGAAGGCCCCGGCGAGCTGGGGCAGCGCGGACTCGGCCTCGTCCAGCATGGCGGAGACGATCGCGGTGAAACCGGTCAGCGACTTCGTCGCGTCGTCGTCGGCGCGCCAGGCCGAGCGGTAGGGGACCGGGTGGGCCCCCGTCGCCTCGACCAGGGGGGCGAACCGCTCCGGCACCGCGTAGCTCACCCGGTGGCCCCGGGAGACGAGTTCACGGGCGACGGGCAGCGTCGGGAGCACATGGCCGTGCAATCCGATATTCGTGAAGGCGATGTGCGACTTCGAAGTCAATTGCGGGCTCCTCGCGAACTCGTCGTTACTGCGCGGTAGGTCGTCGTGAATCGTGGAGAACAGTGGATGCCACGGCCTTCCTTTGGCGCCCAGAGCGCTTCGCGGGAAAATCCGTGAGGGAAGAGCCTGCGTCCCTACAGTGCATTCACAAGCACCTTTGGATACACCCCGAGGGCCGATTCTTTTCGGCAGTCCGGGCGCCGGGGCCGGTGGTACCGGGCGGCCCGGCGCCGCCTGCGGCGTCTCTCGATCCGCCGGAAAACCCGCTGGGCCACCGGATGGCAGCAACCTGAACTATGGGTTTCGTCACCTTGACAGTGCCGCGCCGCCTTGTGAAGCTGCATTCGCCTCGGGGGATTCATTCTGCGAACTCACGGACGCGTTTTCAGCTATCCACCTGCGCTCGCTTCCCCCGCGGCGCGGGGCCTCGGTTATTCGGGTCGACCGCATACGGGGAAAGGGTTTTGTGGGGGATTATGTATTCCAGATGCAGAATGCTTTGCCAAATTCCTGTGGAAAGCGCGCGGCAGGCTGCGCGTAGTCCGTTGCGCCGTGCCGCGGCAGCCGCCTCGAAGAGAACCGGCGGTGCGTCCCCCCGGGCCGCGCTCCGCTCGTCGTGATGCACCGCGCGGTGACCGCCGCCCGCTGGCGGCAGGAGCGCACCGTTCACGCCGACGGCACGGAACTGGCGGTGTGGGGGCGGCGGGAGGACACCGGGGCCGGGACGGCGCCGGCGCCCCATGTGGTGCTCGTCCACGGTTTCGAGGAGCGCTGGGACGGCTGGAAACCGCTGCTGGAGCACCTGCCGCGGACGGTAGAGGCGTCCGCGCTCTCGCTGCCCTGGCGGGCCGGCGCCGCGCACACCTGGCCGCGCCACGGGGACGCCGCCACCTGGCTGTTGCGCGCGTTCGACGCCCTGGACCGGCCCCCGGACCTGGTCGTCGCGCACTCCTTCGGCGCCTGCGCCCTGCTCCAGCTGCTCGCCCGCCACCCCGACCACCCGTGCGGCGCCGTCCCGGCCGCCTTGGTGGCGCCCGTGTGGCGGGTCGGCGATCCGTCGCTGACCCCCGAGTTCTTCGCCGAGGCCAGGACCCGGTTCCGGCACACCATCACCGAGGGCCTGCGGGTCCAACTCCACACCCGGGGCCGCACGGTGAACGACGAGCTGCTGCGCATCATGGCCGGCAAGGTGCTGGAGCGCGTCGAGCCGGAGGGCTTCCTGCAGTTCTATCTGGAGCTGGCCCGGCTGCCCGACCTGCCCGTGGAGAAGATCGTGGCGCCCCTGCTCGTGATCAGCGGGCTGGGTGACACCGCCGCGCCGGGCGGCGACCTCGAAGTGCTGCGCGGCCGCGCCCGCGACGTCACCGTCCACCGGGCCCCGGACCTCGGCCACTTCTGCCAGACCCAGCAGCCGGCCCAGGTGGCCGAACAGCTCACCGACTTCCTTCCGATGCTCCGACTTCCCCACTCAGCCGAGGAGATGAGGACAGCGTGACCTCCCCACAGGTAAGGGAATACGACGTAGCCATCAGCGGTGCCAGCATCGCGGGGTGCACCGCCGCGGTCCTCCTGGCCCGGGCCGGCGCGCGGGTGGCCCTGCTCGAACGGCGCTCCTCGCCCGAGGCGCACAAGGTCCTGTGCACGCACTACCTCCAGCCGTGCGCCTACCAGGTGCTCGACGACCTGGGCCTCTCCCCCCTGCTGCGCGAGGCCGGCGCCCTCGCCAACCAGCCGCGCTGGTACACCCGTTGGGGCTGGATCGAGCCGCGCCCCGGCCGGGACGGCGTACCGCTGGCGCACGGCTACAACGTGCGGCGCAGCACGCTCGACCCGCTGCTGCGCTCCTACGCCGCCGACCGGCCCGGGGTCGACCTCCTCTCGGGGCACACCGTCACCGCGCTGCTGCGCGACGGATCCCGCGCCGCGGGTGTGCGCACCAGCTCCGCCGAGGGCGAGCAGGAGATCCGGGCGCGCCTGGTGGTGGGAGCCGACGGGAAGGACTCCACCGTCGCCAAGCTCGCCGGGGTACGCGAACGCGCGCACAAGAACAACCGGTTCAGCTACTTCGCGCACTTCCGCGGCGTGCGGATGGCGCGTGAGGAGTCGCACTGCTGGTTCCTCGACCCGGACGTCGCCTATGCGATGCCGAACGACGACGGGATCACCGTCATCGCCATCATCCCCGACAAGAAGCGGCTGCCCGCCTTCCGGGCGGACCTCGAAGGCAGCTTCCTCGACTTCGTCGGCCGGCTGCCCGAGGCCCCCGACCTGAGTGCCGCCGAACGCGTCTCGAAGATCGTCGGCACCACCAACTACCCGCTGGTCAGCCGACAGGTGACCGCGCCGGGTGTCGCCCTGATCGGCGACGCGGCCCTGACCGGCGACCCGCTGTGGGGGGTCGGCTGCGGATGGGCGCTCGAGTCGGCGCAGTGGCTCGCCACCTCCGCCCGCGCGGCCGCCGTCTCGGGCAGCCGCGAGGCCATGGACCTGGCGCTCGACACCTACCGCCGGCGCCACCGGCGACAGCTGCGCGGCCACCAGTTCCTCGCCGCCGACTACGCCAAGGCCCGCCCCTTCAACCCCTTCGAGCGGCTGATGTTCTCCGCCGCCGCCCGGGACGCGTCGATGGCTCGCCATATGCACCTGTTCGCGTCCCGGCTGATCGGCCCGGCGCGCTTCCTCAGTCCCACCGCCCTCGGCCGGGCCGCCGCCGTGAACCTGCGGCACCGCAGCGCGTGAACCCGCCGAATCCCCCGAACCCCGAGGAGCAACCATGACCCCGTCCCACCCGGCCGTGACCGAAGAGCAGGCCCGGCAGCTGCGTGAGATCGTCATCGACGTCCTGGAGCTGGAGCCCGAGGAGCTGACGGAGACCAGCCACTTCGTCAACGACCACGAGGCCGACTCCCTGCTGGCCATCGAGATCCTCGCGCGCATCGAACAGGACCTCGACGTCGAGATCCCGCAGGACCAGCTCCCGGAGATGGTCAACCTCACCGGTGTGCGGGACGTCTTCGCCCGCAACCAAAGGGGTGCGGGCCGGTGACCCGGACCGCGACCCGGCCGGGCCGGCGCGTGGTGATCACCGGGCTGGGGGCCGTGAGCAGTGCCGGTATCGGCGCCGACGACTTCACCGCGACCATCCGGGCCGGCCGGTGCACCACCGGCCCGATCACCGGCTTCGACGCCGGCGGCTTCCCCCACCGCAACGCCGGCGAGGTCACCGGCTTCCGGCCGCGGGAGTGGCTGTCGCGGGTCGATCCCGAGCGGTGGGGCCGCAGCAGCCAGTTCGCCGCCTCCGCGGCCCGGCTGGCGGCGCGCGACGCGGGCCTGGGTCCCCAGGACCTGGCCCGCGCCCGGGCGGGCTCGGTCATGGGCACCACCAGCGGCGAGTCGGCCGCCGTCGAGCAGCTGGTCGCCGAGTGGCGCGGCGACGGGCTGAAGTCCCTGACCCCGGCCGTGGTCCAGTCGGTGCCGGCGGGCCGGATCGCCGCCGCCGTCAACACCGAACTCGGTCTGGAGGGCGAGGCGTTGACCCTCGCCACCGCCTGCTCGGCCAGCAACTACGCGCTCGGCTACGCCTGCGACATGGTCGCGCAGGGCGAGGCCGACTACATGTTCGCCGGCGGCGCGGACTCGGTGAACCGCTGGGCGCACGCCGGGTTCTACCGGCTCGGTGCCCTCGCCGAGGAGGTCTGTCGCCCCTTTGACGCCGAACGGGCCGGCATCCTCACCGCCGAGGGCGGCGTCGCCCTGCTGGTGGAGCCGTACGAACGGGCGGTCGCACGGGGTGCCCGGATCTACGCCGAAGTCCTCGGCTACGGCCTCAACTGCGACGCCGACCACATGGTGCACCCCAACGCCGCCACCATCGCCCGCTGCATCCGCCAGGCCCACCACAACGCCGGTGTCACCCCCGGGCAGATCGACTACATCTGCGCCCACGGCACCGGCACCCGCACCAACGACGCCACCGAAGTCGCCGCGGTGCGCGAGGTGTTCGGGTCCGGCATGCCGCCGATCAGCTCGATCAAGTCGATGATCGGCCACACCATGGGGGCGGCCAGCGGCTTCGGGGCGCTGATCTGCTGCCGGGCCCTGTACGACGGCTTTCTGCCGCCGACGGCCAACGTCGGACGAGTGGACCCGGAGCTGGGTCCCGGCGTCGACCCGGTGCCGGGCACGGCGCGCCGGGCCGCGCCTCAGGTGGTCCAGAACCACGGTTTCGCCTTCGGCGGCAACAACGCCATCGTCATCCTGGGGAAGGCAGCATGAGCACCGACACCGCCCGACTCCCGCTGTCCACCGACGACCTCGCACCGGCACCGACCACGCTGGCCGTGACCTCCGCCGCGGCCCTGTCACCGGCCGGAGTCGGCAGCGCCGCGCTGACCGCCGTCCTCGCCGGGACCCACAGCGCCGGCGCCGCGACCGCCGAGGACCTGCCGGACCTCGGCGGGGAGTCCCTGCCGCCGCGACCCGTGCGGGCCGTCCCCCCGCTGGCGTTCGACGAGCTGCTCGGCCGCAAGGGCCTGCGCAACCTGGACCGTACGACCCGGCTGGCCCTGGTGGCGTGCGACATGGCGCTCGCGTCGTACCCCGGGACGGTCAGCCCGGGTGCGGGCGTGGTGATGGCTACCGCGAGCGGCTCGGTGCGCAGCTCCGGCGAGTACTCCCTGCGGACCCTCCAGGCCGACCGCCCCTACCTGGTCAACCCCAGCCTCTTCCCCAACACCGTGATGAACTGCGCCGCCGGCCAGGTCGCCATCCGCAACGGACTGCACGGCGTGAACGCCACCGTCGCCGGCGGGGCGCTCGCCGGCATCCAGGCGGTGCGCTACGCGCGCAACGCCATCCGGCAGGGGCAGGCCGAATGCCTCCTGGTGGCCGGCGCGGAGGAGCTCAGCGCGCAGAGCGGCTGGGGCTGGCAGCGCTCCGGCGCGCTGCGGCCGGACTTCCCGCTGGGGGAGGGCGCCGCCGCCCTGGTCGTCGAGCCGGAGGAGCGGGCCCGCGCCGCGGGCCGGCCGGTCCTCGCCCGGGTGCTCGCCGCCGAAGTGGGCTTCGCGCCCCGCGGGCGCCGCACCGCGGCCCTGGCCGGGTGCATCGGCAGGGCGCTGGAGCGCAGCGGCGTCGCGCCGGCCGACGTACGGACCGTGGCCCCGGGGGCGACGGGACAGGTCGGCGCCGACCGCCTCGAACTGCGCGCCCTGCGCCAGGCACTGGGGACCTCCGGCCTCCCGTCGGCCGTGGACGTCCGGCGGGCGGTGGGCGAGACCTTCAGCGCGACGGTCCCCCTCCAGCTCGCCGCGCTGGTGGAGACCTGGCGGCAGCGGGGCGCCCGGTCCGGCGAGGCGGCGCTGATCACTGCGCTGGGCCACGACGGCTCGGTCGGCTGCCTCGTGGTGCGCGGTCCCGCGGCCGCCGCGGTCCGCGCCGATCCCAGGTGAGACGACGTCCCGACGAAGCACGGCACTTCGGGCGGCGGCTTTCGCTCCCCACAGCGATCCACCACCTCTTGTGAAAGGACATTCCATGTCACCGTCGCTGACGGAGCGGTCCGATGCCACCACCCTCGCCACCGCCGACCTCATCGAGGCCTGCCGCGCGGGGAGTCAGGCGGCCTGGGGGGCGCTGGTGCGACGCTTCTCGCCCCTGGTGTGGGCGGTCGCCCGCTCGCACCGGGTGAGCAGAACGGACTGCGAAGAGGTCTTCCAGCAGACCTGGCTGCGCGCCTACCAGGGGCTGCACACCCTGCAGTCGCCCGAGCGCTTCGCCGCCTGGCTCACCACCTGCGCCAAGCGCGAGAGCCTCAAGCAGCGTGAACGCGCGCTGCGTTACGTACCGGTGGGCGGGCCGGAGGTCTTCGACCGGCCCACCGCCCCGGACTCCGGCCCGGAGAACGCGGTGCTGTCCAGCGAGCGCAGAGACGAGGTCCTCGACGCCCTCGGCCGGCTCTCGGCCCGGGACCAGGCGCTGCTGGGCATGCTCAGCGCCGACGAGGAGTGCAGCTACGACGAGGTGAGCCGCCGGCTGGGGGTGGCGCGCGGGTCGGTCGGCCCACTGCGGGCGCGGGCGCTGCAGCGGCTGACCAAGCAACTGGCCGCCGCCTCCGCGGAGTCCGCCACGCGGTGAACCGGCCCCGCCTCGGGCGCGGGGCCGCCGAGAGCCGTCAGCCGGCTACCGGGCCGCGCCTTCGGCCCCCCACCGCGGTGTGCGCGCAGGGGGCCGAAGGCGCGGCCCGCCCTCGTGGTGCCGGGGCGACGGGCGCAGGTGCCCGTCGAGGACCCGGCGCCGGCTACCGGCCGGATATCGGCCAGCTCGCGACGCACTCGACCAGGTACTGAGGCACCTCGTCCGCCGGCTCGCACGCTTCGTCTTCGCATCCGTCGGCGTCCGTGTCATCGGACTCCTCCGGCGTGCCCGGATCCGGTGCCCTCACAAACTTATGCCGCCGTCGATCTGCAGGACCTGCCCCGTGATGTAGGCGGCCCGGTCCGAGACCAGAAACGCGGTCAGGTCGGCGACCTCCTCGGTCGTTCCGAATCGCGCCATAGGAATGCCGGCCAGTGCGCGCTCTTTCGTCTGCTCGGTGAGTTCGTCCGTCATATCGCTCTCGATGAATCCGGGCGCCACGGCATTGACCCGGACGCCGTAGCGGGCCAGTTCCTTGGCGAGTGAACGGCTGAGGGCGTTGACGCCGCCTTTCGACGCCGCGTAATTGGCCTGCCCGGCGTGGCCGTGCACACCGGACACCGACGACATGTTGACGATCGCTCCCGTGCGGCGCCGCACCATCTGGAATCCCACCGCCCGGCAGAAATGGAAAGTGCCGGTCAGGTTCGTGTCGATGACCTCGGTCCAGTCCTCGAACGGCATCATCACCAGATTCCGGTCCCGGACGACGCCGGCCGAGTTCACCAGCACGTCGATCGGGCCCAGCTCCCGCCCGACCCGCTTCACAAAGCGCCCGACCTCGTCACCGTCCGCCACGTCGCACGCCTGGTAGAAGTGGGCGGCGCCGTGTGCGGTCAGCAACTCCGCGGTCCTGCCGGCGGATTCGCCGCGCCCGCAGAAGGCGATGTCGTACCCGTCCGCGGCGAGCCGGCGGGCAACGGCCCGGCCGATGCCGCGCGTACCACCGGTGACCAGGGCGACGGGGCGCCGGTTGTCCGGCATGGTTCCCTCCTCAGCACATGTGCGGTTGTCCTTCGCGGCCGGCGCCCTCACTCGGCCGGCGCCGTCCGGTGCGCCGGCAGCGGTGCCCCGAGCTGCACATAGACGTCCAGCAGATCGTCGGAGAGCCAGTACTCGGCGATCCGTCCCGCCGCGTCGAGGCGCAGGATGTCGACGCCCTGCTGCTCCACGGGAGTGCCGGGCGCGGCCGTCGCGCCCTCGGGCCGTCCAGACCGCCAGTCGCCGGTGAACCGCCAGCGGCCGATGAGGTGGCCGTCGTCGGTGAACGGCCCCAGCGCGGTGCGGAACCGGGCCCGGTCGTACGAGGACCGGAAGGCGTCGATCCAGGCGACCATCCGCTCACGGTCGGTGATGCCGGCGGGGTCCGGCATCCCGTAACGGGGCAGGTGCAGCGTCACCTTGTCGGCGACGATGCGCGCGGCGTTGTCGTAGCGGCCGTTCCAGATGCCCAGCCACTGCTCCCAGAGGTCGGCGGCGGCCCGCGGCGGTCGTGCGGTCTCGCGCGCGTTCACCGCTGCTCCCGGTCCGCGGGGGTGCCGGGCACCTCGTCGGTCTCCACACCCTGCGTCCAGGCCTCGGTGACCTGGCCGTCGACGATCCGGAGGATGTCCACCCCCGACCAGTGGATGGTCCCGCCGGGCACGTCGGAGGGCCAGCCCGTGCGGCCGAGGCACTCGGCGGTGCCGTACCAGCGCCAGACGGCCAGTTCGCCGTCCTGTACGGGACCGAAGTCGGTCTCGTAGCGCAGGCTCGCGAACTTGGACCGGAATCCGGCCACCCATTCGGCCAGCGCCGCTCCGTCACGAATACCCGAGGTGTCGAAGACCGCCGCTTTGGAGGGCAGATGGACGCGGAAGTCGTCGCCCACAATCTTGAGTGCGGCCTTTGGGTCCTCGTTCCACATTTCCAGCCAGATTTCCCACACTTCGGCAGCTGTGCGCGCCATTCGATGGTCCTTTCCCTTGATTGCGACGGGCCGAAAGAGCCCGCCGAGCGGCTTTCCTCTGACACAGAGCCGCCGGGCGGTCACCCGGATACATCCAGAAACCACCGCGGGGGAAACGGCGAACCGCGGGCCCGAAGTCGCCGCGCACACCGGAACGTACGGCCGGGGGTGTATCCACCGGTGGGCCTGCCGGGTCTGTAGTGGCGTAAGTGACGCAGCGAATCCCCGAAAGGCGAAGCCACCCTCCGCGGAACGACCGGAGCACAGGAGCCCCCTCATGCGGTTCGGCGAGAACATGACGATCGACGCGGCCGTCTGCTGGCTGCCCACCACCCGGCAGTCCGCCGCCTCCCAGGTGTCCGACGGCGTGCTGACCCCGGCGGAGTCGGCGCAGTCCGGTGTGGTGGAGGTGCCGGTCGCCGTCGCGCACGCGGCACCCGAGATGGCCGTACTGGCCGGACGGCGGGCCCTGCGGCAGGCCGGGGTGGCACCCGCGGACGTCGATGTGCTGTTCCACAGCTGGACCTACCACCAAGGGCACGACTTCTGGTCGCCGGCCCACTACGTGGCCGACGGGGTGGGCGCGGTCAACGCGGTACCGGTCGGCATCGCGCAGATGTGTCACGGCGGCGCCATGGCCCTGCACGAGGCCGCCCTGCACCTGTGCGCCGACCCGTCGGCCAGGGCCGCGCTGGTGACCACCGGCGACCGCTTCCAGCGGCCCGGCTTCGACCGCTGGACCAGCGACTCGCACGTCGCCTACGGGGACGGCGCCACGGCCGCGGTGCTCTCCCGTTCCGGCCGCGGCCTGCGGCTGCTGGCCCAGACCGTCCGCGCCGCCCCCGACATGGAGAGCATGTACCGCGGGGACGACCCCTTCAGCCCGGCGCCCATGGAGCACAGCCGCCCGGTCGACGTCCGGCGCACGAAGAAGGCGTTCGCCGCGGCGGGCGGCATGGCCCGGTTCGCGGAACTGGCGCCGGTCGCCATCGGCGACCTGGTCGCCGCCGCCCTCGCCCAGGCGGGCCTGGCGCCCGGCGACCGCCGGGTGCGGCATGTGCTGCTCCCCCGGCTCGGCCCGGCGACCCTGGAACGCACCTACCTGCCCGTCCTGGAGCGGCAGTTGCCGCACGCCACCGTGCACCGGCCGGGCGCCCGCACCGGGCACCTGGGCAGCGGCGACATCCTCGCCAACCTCGCGGTGGTGCACAGCGAAGCCCTCGTCGCCGACGGGGAGGTGGCGCTGCTGCTGTCCGGCGGGGGCGGATTCACCTGGTCGTGCACCGTGGTGGGCCGCGGCACCGGGCCGGACGGCTCCGCCGGGGACGGAGCGGCACCGTGCTGACCGGCGTCGATGTGCTGCGGATCGGGGAACTGGACCGGCTGCTGCAACGCCCCTGGTTCCGGGCCTACGCCTTCGCCGCGGAAGAGCTCGACCACGCGGCGGCCTGCGGCCCCACCCGGGCCCGGGAGTTCCTCGCCGGCCGGTTCGCGGCCAAGGAAGCGGTGGTCAAGGCCCTGGGCGTCGGCTTCGGCTCCGGAGTGCGCCCCCACCACGTCACCGTACGGCGCTCCACGGACGGGGCGCCCTCGGCCCACCTGTCCGGCGCGGCCGCGCGGATCGCCGCCCGGCTCCGCCTCCAGGAAATGAGGGTCTCCATCGCCCACAAGGACGAACTCGTCGTGGCCACCGCCGTGGCGACCCAGCACCCGCAAAAGGAAGAGGGCATGTCACCGCAGTCCACGACACCCGAGGTCCCCCCGGCCCGGACGTCCGCCGAAGAGGCCCCCGTCACCGCGTTCCTGCGGGTGCGCATGGCCCCGCACGACGCCCACTACGGCGGCGGCCTGGTCGACGGCGCCCGGATCATGCAGCTCTTCGGTGATCTGCTCACCGAGATCACCGTGCGGACGGACGGCGACGAAGGGCTGCTGTCGCAGTACTCCGACGTCCGCTTCACCGCCCCCGTCCACCCGGGCGACTACCTGGAGGCGACCGCGCGCCTGGTCCGTCGGACCCGGCTGCGCCGCGTCGTCGCCCTGGAGGCGCACCGGGTGATAGCCGCCGGCGGAGCCGACCGGGTCAGCGCCGCCCGGCTGCTCGCGGCGCCCGAACTCGTCTGCCGGGCGACCGCCACCACCGTCGTGCCGATGGGCGCGGCCTCGTCCCGGAAGGAGCAGCAGCGATGACACCGGAGCCCCCCACACCGGTCCACCTCCACGACATCCTCGACGCCGCCGCCCGCACCCACCCCGACGCGCCCGCCGTCGTCTGGCAGGAGACCACCCTCACCTACCGGGAACTGGCCGCGGCCAGCACCTCGGCCGCGAGCGTCCTGCGCGCCCACGGCGTGCGGCGGGGCTCACGGGTCCTGGTCTCCGCCGAGGACGGGCATGCGGTGGCCGCCGCGGTGTACGCCGCCTCCCGCCTGGGCGCGGTCTTCAGCGTGCTCCACGAGGACGTACGCGGCGCGCCGCTCGTCCACGTCCTCGACGACGCCGAAGCCACCCTCCTGGTCACCGATGACCAGGCGGCGCAACGGACCGCGCACGAGCGGGATGTGCCGAGCCTGCACGCGGCGGAGCTGCGGTCCGGCGGCGCCCCCGACGAGCTGCCGGACCCGGGCACCCTCACCACCGACCCGGCCTGCCTGATCTACACGTCCGGTACCACCGCGCTGCCCAAGGCCGTGGTCGGCACGCACCAGCAGATGCTGTTCGCCATGCGGGCCATCCAGGCCGAACTGCACCTGCGCTCCGACGACATCGTCTACTGCCCGCTGCCGCTGTCCTTCGACTACGGGCTCTACCAGCTCTTCCTGGCCACCCTCAGCGGCGCGACACTACGGCTGGCGACCACCGCCGAGGCCGGCCCGCCACTGCTGCGCAGCCTCCAGCGCAGCGGCGCCACGGTGCTGGCGGGCGTCCCGTCCGTCTCCGGCACCCTCGCCTGGCTGGCCAAACGGGCCCCGGGTACGCCACTGCCCGGGCTGCGGCTGCTGACGAACACCGGCGCGGACCTGCCCGCCCGCACCATGGCCGAGCTGCGCGAGCACCTGCCCGCGCTGCGCATCCAGGTCATGTACGGGCTGACCGAGTGCAAACGCGCGGCGATCATGGAGCCGGACGGCGATCTGAAGCGGCCCGGCTCCTGTGGCCGGGCGCTGCGCGGCACGGAGATCGTCATCCTCGACGACCAGGGCGCGGAACTCCCACCGGGCGACATCGGGCAGATCGCCGTCCGCGGCCCGCACGTCATGGCCGGCTACTGGCGCCGCCCGGAACTGACCGCCCAGCGCTTCTGGCGCCGCGAGGGGCTCTTCCCCGAACTGCGGACCGGGGACTACGGGCACCTCGACGCGGACGGCTACCTCTACTTCTCCGGCCGCCGCGACGACCTCTACAAGGAGCGGGGGTTCCGCGTCAGCTGCACCGAGGTGGAGGCCGCCGCCCTGCGCATCGCGGAGGTCACGGCCGCCGCCGTACTGCCACCGGCGGACGGCCGCCCCTCCGTGCTCGCCGCCGTCACCGAACTGTCCAAGGAGGAGGTGCTGGAGCGGATGCGGCAACAGATCGAACCGTTCAAGGTCCCGCGCCGCTGCGTGCTACTGCCGGAACTGCCGCTCAACGGCAACGGCAAGGTCGACCGCGCACGCCTGCGGGCCCTGGCGGAGAGGTAGGCCACCGTGACGGAGCACCAGTTCTTCGTTCTGCTGGGGCCGGACGGCGCCGGGAAGTCGTCGGTCCTGGCGGAGGTCGCCAAGCGGGCGCCGGCGTGGCGGACCCTGTCCACGGACCGGGAGCTCACCGCCGAGAAGTACGCGCTGATCACGCAGTTGCGCCGCAACGTGGTCGAGGACGTGCTGCCCGAACTGGGCGGCGCGTACTCGGCCGACTTCCTGGCGAGTCTGCTGCAGACCGCCGTGGTTCATCTGAGGGACCAGATGGCCGCCCAGGACCCCCGCACCCCGCTCCTGATGGACTCCTACTACTACAAGATCCTGGCGAAGTGCCGGCTGGCCGGCGTGCGGGCCGGTCCGCTGTTCTCGTGGTGGCGGTCCTTCCCGCAGCCGCGCGGGGTCCTCTACCTCGATGTCGCGCCGGAGTCCGCCTGGCGGCGCAGCGCGAACGGGGCGCGGCTCAATCCCCTGGAGTACTTCGGAACGCGCCCCGTGTGGGGCGGCTTCGAGAGCTACCAGAAGCAGCTTCGGAAACTGATGCTGGAAGAGGTGCGGCAGTTGCCGGTGGAGATGCTCGACGAGCAGGACAGCGTGGCGGGGACCGCGGAGCAGGTGCTGGAGGTGCTGTCCCGGTGAACACGGCGGGATCATGGGGCGCCCCGGGCCACGCCGAACGGTACCGGGCGCGGGTGTTCGAGGAACGAGACCGCCTGATGGCGTCGCTCGCCGACATGCGGCAGGAGCAGCAGCGGGTCCTTAAGGACCTGTTGGACTTCAACGCCGGAACGGAATTCGGCAGGCGCCACGGATTCGCCGGCATACGGACGATCGACGACTTCCGCAGGGCCGTTCCCCTCCAGGACTACTCCGCGCACGCCCCCTACATCGACCGCATGGCGGCGGGTGAGAGCAATGTGCTGTCGGCGGACCCGGCCGTCGTGTACTTCACCAGCAGCGGCAGCACCGGAGCGCACAAGAAGATCCCGGTCACCCGGCGCTTCATGCGCACCACCTTCTTCCCGTTCTACTACGCGGCCTGGGCACCGCTGCTGGAGCACTTCCCGGAGGTGCTGGCCCGGCCGGACGCCGTGCTCAACCTCAAGCACGACCCGCTGTCGGCCCCGCCGACCACGGCGGACGGGCGGCCGCATGTGGGGGCCAGCCAGGTGGACTTCGGCGAGATGTTCGGCGAACCGCTCTCGGCCGAACCCGGCACGCAGGCGCCCTGGGCGACCCTGCCGGTCGACGTCGCTCCCGACGACCACCTCCAGAAGATGTATCTGCGGCTCCGGCTCGCGGTGCAGAGCGATGTGCGCTGCCTGATCGGCATCAACCCGGCGATGATCGCCGCCGTCCCGTACCAGCTGAACCTGTGGTGGCCCCGGATCGTGCGGGAGGTGCGCGACGGCACCCTGGGCGGGGTGGCCCACCGGGCACCCGACCCGGAGCGCGCCCGCGAACTGGAGCGGCTGGCGGAGTACTTCGGCGTGGTCCGCCCGGCCCATGTGTGGCCGCGGCTGCGTGCCCTGTTCTGCTGGACGACCGGAGTGGCGTCGCTCTACATGCCCGCGCTGCGGGAGGAGTTCGGGACCGGCGTCACCGCACTGCCGGCGCCGGTGGCCGCGTCTGAGGGGCCGTCGGGTGTGGCGCTGGACCGGCACGGCTCGGCGGGGAGCCTGGTGGTGTCCGCGTCGGTCTACGAGTTCGTGCCCGCCGACGACGACCTGCTGCCCGGCACCCAGACCCTGCTGCCGCACGAACTCGAAGCGGGCCGTGACTACCACGTGGTCTTCAGCCACGTCGGCGGTCTGTACCGCTACGCGGGCGGAGACGTGGTGCGCGTCGTCGACCGGGTGCGCGGGGTCCCGCGACTGGAGTACGCCGGCCGCAACACCCGCTCCGACGCGGCCGGGGAGCGGCTGCGCGACGCCCAGGTCGTGCGGGCACTGCACCGCGCACTGGGGGCCACCGGCCTGCAACTGCGCAATGTCGCCTGCCGCGTGGAGGCGTCTGCCGGCGCCGCGGTGCGCTACACCTTCGCCCTGGCCGCCACCACGCCCTGGAGCGCGGCGGAGAACGCACGCTTCGCCGCGCTGCTCGACCAGGGCCTCACCGCGGAGTCCGCGGACTACGGGCGGGCGCGGGCCGACGGCCGGCTCGACGCCCCCGTCCTGCGCCACCTCGACCGCGACGCCTTCCACCGCGACTGGCACACGGCCGTGGCCGGCGGCATCCGCCCGACCCAGGTCAAGGACCGGATGTTCCGGCAGGACGACGCGCTCTGGCAACGCCTGACCCACACCACGACGGACGGGGAAGAACCGGCATGACCGACCTGCTGAACGCCGTGGAGCGCACCGCTCTGCTCACCGCGGCCCTGCGCGCCGCGGAGACCCGCCGCGCGGACCGGCTGTACGAGGACCCCTACGCCGCCCGGCTCGTGGGCGAGGCGGGGGAAGGACTGCTCGCCGAGGTCCGTGCCGCGACCTTCCCACCCGACCGGCCGCGCTCCCTTCCCAGCACCCCCGACTACAACGCGATCCGTACCCGGTTCTTCGACGACTTCCTCCAGCAGGCCGCCCAGGAACCGGAGACGACCCAGATCGTGCTGGCCCCGGCCGGTATGGACTCCCGGGCCTACCGGCTGCCGTGGCCCGACCACATCCGCTACTTCGAGGTCGACCGGCCGGCCGTGCTGGCGTTCAAGGAGCAGCGGCTCCGGGGCGTCGCGCCACGGGTCGCCCACCGCACCGTCGCCGTCGACCTCACCGCCGAGGACTGGGAGAGCCGGCTCGTCGCGGCCGGCTACGACCCGGCCCTGCCGTCCACCTGGCTGCTGGAGGGGCTGCTCTACTACATCCCCGAGCCGGACGCGCACCGCATGCTGCAGCGGGTCGCCGCCCTCACCGCGCCCGGCAGCCGCATCGCCGCCGACATCGTCAACGCGGCGGCCCTCACCCTGCCCCACATGCAGGGACTGCTGAACGTCTTCGCGGGGTGGGGCTGCCCCTGGCTGTTCGGCAGCGACGAGCCCGAGGCGCTCTTCGACCGCTACGGGTACGAGGTCCGCGCGGTACAGCCGGGGGAGCCGGAGGCGGACTTCGGCCGGTGGCCGGACCCGGTGCCCGAGCGGGACGTCAGGGACGTCCGCCGGGTGTTCTTCGTCCACGGGCGGCGGCGTTGACCACGCCCGCCGTGCTCATAGCGGGGGCCGGTATCGCCGGCCTCGCCACGGCACTGGCACTGCGCGAGCGCGGCTACCGCGTGCGGATCCTGGAGCGGTCCGGCCCGCCGCCGGAGGGACCGGCCGCCAAGGCCGCCGAGGAGTGGCGGCGGCCCACCGTGCCGCAGAGCGCCCACTCCCAAGTCCTGACCTCCCTGGGCATGCGGGTGCTGGCCGAGCGCCTGCCGGGCCTGCTCGACGCCCTGCGGGCGGAGGGCGGCCATACGCTCGACCTCACGGCCGCCGCGCCCCGCACGGCACCGGGCGGTGCCCGGGAGCCGGCCGACGACCACCTGGTCGCGCTCGCCATGCGCCGCCCCGTGCTGGAGCTGGTGCTGCACCGCGCGGTGCGCGACACCCCCGGGATCGAGATCGGTTACCGAACCACGGTCCGCGGTCTCCTCCTGGCCCCGTCCGGGCGCGCGGTCGCCGGCGTGGTCACCGACCGGGGAGAGCACCTCCCCGCCCGGGTGGTCGTCGACGCCTCCGGCCGCAAGGCCGCGTCCCGGTCCTGGCTCGACGCCGCCGGCATCCCCCTGGCCGAGGACCTGACCAGCCCGACGGCGGTGCGCGCCGCCACGCGCTTCTACCGGCTGACCGGCCCCGGGCGGCCCGGACCGCTCAACCGGGGCAACGCGGCCGGCGGCATCTACGGCCACTACGCCGCCGTGCTGCACCCCGCCGACGGCGACGTGTTCGCCGTATCGCTGGGACTGCTCACCGGGGACCCGGCGACGCGGGGACTCCCCTCCCCCGACGCCTTCACCGCCGTCGCCCGGCTGTCCCCGTACCTGGGGCCCTGGTTGGCCGACGGGGTCGCCGTACCGCTCACCGCCGTGCGCGCGATCACCTTCGCACCGAACATCCTGCGCGGCACCGCCACCGCCCGGCAGCAGCCGGTGGCCGGGCTGTTCCCGGTCGCGGACGCCGCCTGTGTCACCGACCCGCTCTACGGACGCGGTGTGTCCCTCGCCTTCGCCCACGCCTTCGCGCTGGCGGACCTGCTGGACTCCCACCCGGCCGTCGGCACGGCACAGAGCGAACGGGCCGCGCACCTCGCCGAGGAGCTGTTCGGCCCCTGGTACGCGCAGGCGGCCCAGGACGGCCTGACGCGTATCGCGCTGTGGCGGGCGGCGGCCGACGGGACGCCACCGCCTCGGCAGGGCACCGCCGACACCACCGCCCGGCCGTCCATGGCGGCGATCGCGACCGCGGCCGCCTCCGACCTCACCGTGTGGCGCGGTCTCACCCGCGTGCTGATGACCCTCGCCACCCCCACTGAGGTCTTCGACGACCCCGACTTCCGGGCACGGGTGCACCGGGCCCGCCCCCGCGACCAACCGACCGGACCGCTGCCGCCGACCCGGGAGGAACTGCTGGACGCCATGGCCACCGGGCGAGGAGCGCAGCGGTGACCCGCCGCCCGACCGTGCTTCTGGCGCCGATCACCGTCACCCCCGCCAAGCCGCTCACCCCCAGCCACCTCAAGGGCCTGCTGTGGACCGATGTGATGTTCCGGGCCACCGCGCAGCTGGCCGACGTGACCTACCGCTACAGCCACACCACCTACCACCCCACCGAACAGACCCTGGGCTTCTGGGAGTTCCTGGACCGCACGGCCGGCGACACCGACTACACCACGCTCACGGAGGAGGAGATCGGGGAGCTCTACGTCCGGTACCGGGCCGAGGGCCGCCGTCCCCCCGCCGAGGACCTGCGCCCCTATGAGGAGGCCGTCGAGAGCGGCGGCTGGGTGCACCCCGCCAGTGCGCGCGTCCTGCGCCTGTGGGCCGGCCACTACGCCCGGCTCGGGCTGCACGACCCGGGGCTGGAGCGGCACCAGCCGCCCGGCCTAGGGCTCGACGAGATGATCGGCCGACTGGTCTCGGCGGGCACGGGGCTGGACCAGCGGGACTGCGGCGGCCCCGTCTACCTCGACGCGACGCGCTTCGGCCTGCCGCTGCGCCAGATCGTCTCCCCCGACGGGCGCCCCAACTACCTGGCCTGCGCGCTGCGCGAACTGCTGCCACTGGTCCCCCACTACGACGAGGTCGTGTTGCTCTACGACCGCGAACTCGACCCCGACTACCAGCTGTTGCAGCGGGTGCTCGCCGGACCGGACCGAACCGTCCACCGGGTGCCGGTCGGCCGGGTACCCCTCGACGGGAAGATCACCTCGGCCCGGCACGGCGGCTGGCACGCCTACACGGTGGACGCACTGCTGCGGGCCGTGGGCGAGGACCACGAACCCGCGGTACGGCGCCTGGGCATACGGCTGTACTTCATCGCGACCCTGGGACCGGGGCAGGCGCAGTCGTTCCGGCACGACCTCCTGCGGCAGTGCCTGCTGCGTGCCGAGCGGCTGCTCGACCGGTCGGAGGCGGCCGCGCGGAGCGACGGCCCGCCCGACGTGCCGGCCGCCCTGGCCCGCCACCGCCGCGACCACACCTATGTCGACCCCTACCGGCTGACCTCGTCCCTGCTCGGCAAGAAGGGCCCCGCCCCCGACCGCGCACTGCTCTCGACGGTGTACCTATGACCCTCTCCCCCGAACTCCTGCTCGGTGTGGCCGCGCAGCGCCTGCGCACGGCCCGGCCCGAGTTCTCCGGGCCCCTGGACCTGTCCAGCCCCCAGGCCCTGCGCGCGGCGAAGGGCCGGATCGCCGCCCTGGACGGGCCGGACGGTTCCGACGGGGCGCTGGTCGTCTCCGTCGTCAGCCGCTTCGACCTGCGGAGCTGGGTGCGGGAGACCTGCCGCTTCGCGCTCGGCCTGCCGGCGGACGAGAGCGCGGCCTGGCGGCGCTCGTTCACCCGCACCGTCTACCTGTCCGGCCGGCCCGACAACCTCCGGGAACGCTTCGCCTTCGGCCACATCGGCGACGACGGCGCGGTCGCCTGGACGCGTCCCGCCCCGGACGGCGCCACGGCCACCCTCCGCAGGCTGCTCAAGGCGTTCAGCGGCCCGCAGCCGCTGGCCTCCTGGCGGCCGATGACCGTCGACGTCCCCGCCGCGGTCCCGGGCGGGCGGGCGCCGGTCCACCGCGACGTGTACGTCGCCACGGCCGGGGCCACCGTCGCGACGGTGCTCGTCCAGCTCAACCATCTGCTCGCCGAGTCCGTCATGGACGGGCTGATCGCCGGCGGGGACCGGCTGACCGTGCGGGCGGTGCCGCGGCTGGCCGGGGTCGGCGAGCCGTTCGCGGCCCTGCGGATCGACACCGACACCCACCGTCCGGACGCGCTCCAGGCGTACGCCGGACTGACCGAGGAGACCCGCGTTGCCCCCTCCCCATGACGCCACCGCCACCACCGGCGCCGACGCCGCGAGCCGCCCCGTCCGCCTCGGCGCGCACGGCTCACCGCGCCTGGCCGACGAGCTGGTCGCCGCCGCGGGCCGCGACCGGCGGGACGTGGAGTTCGTCCCCTACGACCTGGCCGACCCGTTCGGGCCGCTGCGCGCCGACGAGATGGACGTCCTGCTCGTCAAGTACGCGCTGCGGGAACCGGACCTCGCCTTCAGCGAACCCGTGCTCTTCGACGGCCGGGCCCTGATCCTCGGCGCGCACCACCCCCTGGCGACCCGCGCGACCGTGTCGGTCGAGGAGGTCGCCGACTACGACACCTTCAGCTGCCCGGGCGACTTCCCTCCGTACGTCTGGGACCAGGTCGTGCCGCCGCGCACGCCCGGCGGCCGCCCGGTGCGCCGGGTCCATCCCATGACCACGGTGGAGGAGATGGTGGACCTGCTCGCCCGCTCGACCGCCGTGCACCCGTCGTTCCGCTCGCTCGGGGACGTCCTTCCCCCGCACATCCGGGCCGTCCCACTCCACGACCTGCCACCGGCCCCGGTGTCCCTCGCCTGGCGACGCGACGCACAACTACCCACTGCTGTCAGGCAGTTCATCACCGACGCCGAACGGAGTGCCCAACGATGACCCCGGCGAACAGACCCCCTGTCGTCCTGCTCCACGCCCTCCCACTCGACTCCTCGATGTGGGACACCCAGGCGCGCCGGCTCCGCGCACGCGGGCACCCGGTGCTCGCCTACGACCAGCGCGGCTTCGGCGGCACCCCCCTGGGCACGGACCCGCCCTCGCTCGACCTGGTGGCCGACGACCTCGCCCGCCGGATGGACCAGCGGGGAATGCCCCGCGCCGTCGTCATCGGCGCCTCCATGGGCGGCTATGTGGCGATGGCCTTCCTGCGCCGCCACCGCGCCCGCGTCCTCGGTCTGGGCCTGCTGTCCACCAGGGGGACCGCGGACACCGCGGAGGGCGCCGCCCAGCGGAGGGGGTTCGCCGAGCGGATCCTCGACGACTCCCTGCGCGATCAACTCGTCGCCCACACGACACCGATGCTGCTCGGGGCCACCACCCGCGCCGAAGCACCGGACACGGTCGCACGGGTGGTGTCCCTGGCCGCGGCCGCGGCGCCGGAAGCCGTCGCCTGGGCGCAGCGCGCCATCGCGGCCCGCCCGGGCGCCCTGGACGACCTGCGGACGACCGAGGTACCCGCCGTGATCGTCGCCGGCGAGGAGGACGAGCTGGTCTCCCTCGACGAGGCGCGGCAGCTGGCCTCGGCGCTGCCACAGGGACGACTCGTCACCGTCGCCCGAGCCGGACACCTGCCGCCGGTGGAGGCACCGCAGCGCACCACGGACGCCCTCGTGGAGCTGCTCGACACCGTCGGTGCGGCGGAGCGGAAGGGAGCGGACGCATGCTGACGGAAGGGAGCGGACGCACGGTGAGCGACGACCACGAGTCCTGGGGCTACGCCTCCTCCACCGGCCTGGGTTTCACCCGCAACGACATCGTCGAGGCGCACTTCGCGGCCTGCGCTCCGTACTACCGCCAGGCCCTGGACGAGGCGGGCATCGAGGCGGGCTGGCACGTACTGGACGCGGGCTGCGGCAGCGGTTCCTTCCTCCCCCTGCTGGCCGACCGGGTCGGACCCACCGGCCGACTGTCGGCGATCGACCTGGCCGAGGAGAACGCCGCGCGGGCCGCCGAGCGGATGCGCGACCGCCCCTCCACCCCACCCACCGCTGTCCAACAGGGCGACATCCTCAACCTCCCCTACGAGGACGGAACGTTCGACGCCGTCTGGTGCGCGAACACCACCCAGTACCTGGACGACGCCGAACTGCTCGGCGCACTAAGGGAGTTCCGCCGAGTCGTCCGCCCGGGCGGGGTCGTCGCCGTCAAGGACCTCGACGCAAGCCTGATCACGGCACGCCCCGGGGCCGACCCCTTCCTCTTCACCGACTTCTTCCGCACGGCCGCACGGACCCCCGGATACGCCCGCCAACTCCTCCGGGCGCGCGACCTCTACCGCTGGCTGACCGAGGCGGGACTACAAGGCGTGCGACAGCGCACCCTCGTGATGGAGCACTACGCCCCAATGGACCCGGCCGTCCGCCGCTTCTACGGCCTCGCCTGCGCCCGCATAGCCCAACAGGCCACCGACGCCGCCCTCGACGGCGGCTGGCAGGCATTCCTGGACCCCGACGACGCCACCAACCCACTCAACGACCCGCTCGGCTACATCAGCGAGGGAAACGTCATCACCGTCGGCACCGCACCGATGGCCACCGGCAACCCGTGACGCGGCGACCGACCTGCAGTGATCGCCCGCACTACCCACCTTTGGGTGGATTGGACAGCAGACGTCAGTCAATGCGCACCACCCCGTGCTCTGCTTTCCCTGCTCCTTACCGGAAGGAGCACTGGAGAGGGGGAACATCGTGCGTAAGAAAGGTCCCTTCAAGGCGTGGCTGGCTGCCCTCGCCGCCACCTTAAGCACCGCAGCTCTGCTGCTCGCACCGGGCACGGCCCACGCCCACGACCCCGGGCGAGTCGCCGCCAGGTACCTCAACCTGCACCAGTGCATGTACTACTCGCCCTCGGCCACCAACCACTTCACCACGGTGGTGCCAAGCAGCGACGGACGCTTCCTGGCCGGGAGCAATGCGTCAGCCACCGCGGACAGCCAACCGAACTGCGGCGCCGGGGACGGCAACTACGGGCTCGTGCCGATCTTGTCCGGGGTCAGGGCGCTCGACCGGCAAGCCGGGCGCTACCTGAACGTGCACCAGTGCATGTACTACTCGGCCTCGGCCACCAACCACTTCTCGACGGTGGTGGCAAGCAGCGACGGACGCTTCCTGGCGGGAACGAACGTCTCTGCCACCGCGGACAGCCAACCGAACTGCGGGGCTGGGGACGGCAACTACAACCTCGTCCCCACCCTGTCGGGAGTCAAGACGCTCGACCTGACCACGGGGCGTTACGTGAACCTGCACCAGTGCATGTACTACTCGGCCTCGGCCACCAACCACTTCTCGACGGTGGTGCCGAGCAGCGACGGACGCTTCCTGGCGGGAACGAACATCGCCGCCGCCGCGGACAGCCAACCGAACTGCGGGGCGGGAGACGGCAACTACAACCTCGTCCCCATCCTGTCGGGAGTCAAGACGCTCGACCTGGCCTAGGCCTGGCCAGGTCGAGGGATGACTGATCGCTTCAGCGGCGTTCCTCCGCCGCGGCAAGCCGGGCTCCCAAAGAGCCCGGCTTGCTTGCGAAGACGCGTCCGGGCTGCGGCAGCGGCGTGCGGCGCCCGTTCAGTCGGCGAACGCGGGGATGATGTCCGCTCCGTAGGCGTCGATGGTGGATTCCCTGGCGTCGTGCATGGCGTAGACGGCGAACTGGTCGACGCCCAGCTCCCGGAGCGCCCGCAGCTTGTCGATGTGGGCGGCGGCCGGGCCCAGCAGGCAGAAGCGGTCGACGATGGCGTCCGGCACGAAGGCGGTGTCGGGGTTGTCCGCCCGGCCGTGGTGGGAGTAGTCGTAGCCCTTGCGGGCCTTGATGTAGTCGGTCAGCTCGTCGGGGACCATGCCGGAGTGCTCGCCGTAGCGGGCGACGAGGTCGGCGACGTGGTTGCCGACCATGCCGCCGAACCAGCGGCACTGCTCCCGGGCGTGGACGAGGTCGTCGCCCACGTAGGCGGGGGCGGCGACACAGATCGTGAGGGCGGCCGGATCGCGTCCGGCGTCCACCGCGGCCTGCCGTACCGCTTTGATCATCCACTCGGCGAGGAAGGGGTCGGCGAGCTGGAGGATGAAGCCGTCGGCCAGCCGGCCCGCCATGGCGAGCGCCTTGGGGCCGTAGGCGGCCATCCAGACCGGGAGCCGGCCGTCCTTGATCCAGGGGATCTTGATGCGGTGGCCGCCGACCTCCGCCTCCCGGCCCTCGGCCAGGTCGCGGATGACGCCGATCGCCTCGCCCACCCGGGCGAGGGTGTTGGGTGGCCGGCCGGCCACCCGCATCGCGGAGTCGCCGCGGCCGATCCCACAGACCGTGCGGTTGCCGTACATCTCGTTGAGGGTGGCGAAGGTGGAGGCGGTGACTTCGAGGGTGCGGGTGGAGGGATTGGTGACCATCGGGCCGACGATCAGGCGCTCGGTGTGCTCCAGCACCCGGCTGTAGATGACGAACGGTTCCTGCCACAGCACGGCCGAGTCGAAGGTCCAGCCGTAGCGGAAGCCGTTGCGCTCGGCACGGCGCATCAGGGCCACGACGGCGGAGGCGGGCGGGTCGGCCTGAAGGACAACTCCGAAGTCCACGGCGGCGCTCCTTAGATGAGGTACTGGCAGGTGCCACGCGGGATGTACTGGCCGCGTCCGGCACGCCCGGTGAACTCCCGCCGGTCGATGACGAGTTCGCCCGCGAGAGCACCGTCTCGACCTGGCCGGTGAGCCGTTTGCCCTCGTACGCCGAGTAGTCGACTCCTTCGAACGGGCAACCGACACTCCGCACCATGCCGGGACTTCACCGGCGACTTGGACCTTGATATCCACGAGATCCAGCAGATCCGCCTTTTTATCGTTCTTGAGGCTATTGACGCTATCGAGGCGCGATTGCACATCAAGGACCATCAAGGACCACTTCAAGCAGTTCTTGGACCCTACCCTCGTATCGGTGGGTCCCAAGAAGCAACACGGCGGCGAGGTCACGCAGATGACGCAGCCGTGTCCGGCATCCAGGCCGTGGGCGTCATGACGAGGCGGCCGGTCCACCAACCCGCATGGCCTGACCTGGCGATATGAGTACGACGAGGCCGGGCGTCTGATCGCCGAGACGGACTTCGACAACCGCACCCAGAGCTATGCACACGATGCGGCCGGGCGGCTGACCTCCCGCACCACTCCGCTGGGCCACACCACCCGTTTCCAGCACGATGCGCTTGGCCGGCTCCTCACCAAAGACGTCGACGGCCAGCTCACCACCTTCGCCTACGACGACGCGGGCCGTCCGGCTCGGATCACTGGACCGGACAGCGAACTCGCTTACAGCCGGGATGAGGTCGGCCGGGTCGTCGCCGAGACGGTGAACGACCGCACCACCACCTTCACCTACGACGTCCTGGGCCGTCGGATATCCCGCACCACCCCCACCGGCGCGGTCAGCACCTGACCTACGACGTGGCGGGGCGGCGCACCAGACTCGATGCCTCCGGCCGCACCCTGGCGTTCGCCCACGACGCACTCGGCCAGGAACTCTCCCGCACCATCGGCGACATCACGTTCACCCACGCCTACGACGTCCTCGGCCGCCTCACCGACCAACACGTCACCTCATCCGCCGAAACCCTCCAGCACCGCGCCTACACCTACCGCGCCGACGGCTACCTCACCGGCATCGACGACCACCTCAACGGCCCCCATCGCTTCGAACTCGACACCATCGGCCGGGTCACCACCGTCTCGGCCCACAACTGGACCGAGACCTACGCCTACGACACCGCCGGAAACCAAACCCACGCCACCTGGCCCGACCGCCACCCCGCCCCCGAAGCCCGCGGCGAGCGCACCTACACCGGGACTCGCCTCAACCGCGCCGGCACCGTCCGCTACGAGTACGACGCCGCCGGCCGCACCACCCTCCGCCAGAAGACCCGCCTGTCGCGCAAGCCCGACACCTGGCGCTACACCTGGGATGCCGAGAACCGGCTGACCGCCTGCACAACCCCCGACGGTACGACCTGGCGCTACATCTATGACCCCCTCGGCCGCCGCACCGCCAAACTACGCCTGACCGACGACGGCCAGAACATCGCTGAGCAGGTGAACTTCACCTGGGATGGCGCCAGGCTGTGCGAGCAGACCACCATCACCCACGGCCACTCCACACAAACGACCATCACCTGGGACCACAAGGGACACACCCCTCTCGCCCAGTACGAACGCAAGCACCTCTGCCAGGACGAAGTCGACGCCCGCTTCTTCGCCATCGCCACCGACCTCACCGGTATGCCGACGGAGCTCATCAGCGAGGACGGCGACGTCGCCTGGCAAGCCCGCCCCACCGCCTGGGGTTCCGCCGCCTGGAACCACAACGCCACCGCGTACACGCCCCTGCGCTACCCCGGGCAGTACGCCGACGCCGAGACGGAGCTGCACTACAACTTCTTCCGGCATTACGACCCGGGCACCGGGCGGTACGCCAGCCCGGACCCGCTCGGGCTCAGACCGGCTCCCAATCCGATCAGCTATGTGCTGAACCCCTCACGCTGGCGGGATCCCCTTGGCTTGTTCGGCTGCGAAGACGATGACGAATTCTCAAGCCACCATGAACCAGCGCGTGATCTTGCCCGGTACACTGAAGGGCAGAGTACTCGCGATCCGAGTTCACAGTGGTATCACGAGTATCTGAGTAACGATGAGCTTGTGGCGTCATTCAACAATGCTGGACTAGGGGATGGATTCTTTGTTTCACCCGGAGGGCAAGTGCTCGGTGGGCACCACCGATGGGATGAGCTCATGACCAGGGTGGGCGATGGGCGTATCGATCCCGAAACTCCCATCCGTGTCGATGTTCTTGGCGGGGAGTAGCGCCTATGTCACTCGTCCGGTCTTCAGATCCTGATTTTCGCGTGTGCCAGGTCCGCTTCACGGATCTGCTCGAACTGCAGTCGCGGGCAGAGAGGGAAGGGTGGGCAACGCGTTGGTCCTCTGAGGAATCTCTGCGTGGGCAGGTGAAGGAGAACTCCGTATTTCTCTGCACCCTATTGCGGGAGGAGCGAAATGGCGAAGTTCACGCCTACCGATGCCTCGTGCTTTTCCCGGCGGCGAAGGGGGATGCCGCAGGAGGCGTGACCACAATCGACATCGCCCCAGAGGCGCTCGCGTCGATGGAAAGAATTGATCGGGATCCGCAGGTTCGAAAGGCGCTTGCGAAAATATTCTCCATCGCCTCGGGCGGCATCTCCATGGTCCCGAAAGACTGAGTTCATCTCGGATGAGATTTCTACTACGGGCTTCAGAACTCATCCGCGTTTTCGTGGCAAGGTATGTGACACAGCTGTACCCACAAGGTCGCAGGCCCATGAGCGTGACCTCGAACCTGCACCCGTCGGGTTTCGACTCGATTGCCGCTCCACTGCCCCCCGTACCCCTCCCCCTCAGGCGGGCTCCGGCAGCGAGCCCAGGTGCTTGATCACGCGCTCGCGCAGAACGAGGTACTCCTCCCAGCGACGCGGCAGCGGCCGGTGGGCGCTCGATGACAGGGCGGCTGCGACGGTCTGTCCGTGCTGGAACTGCTCGCGCGTCAGGTCGAGTTGCACTCCGCTGTGCAGCCGGTTCCACCAGTCGAAACCGTGCTGCATCCCGTCAAGGTGCACCTCGCCGACTATGAGGTCATCGCCGAGGGCATCGTTGACGATCAATGCCGTGATGTCACAGTGCCCCCGGGCCTGGTTGCCCTGCTGCCAGTCGGCCAGGTCATCGGGCGGGCAGGCGTCGGCGGCCGAGCCGGCTGGCAGGGCGGACACCACCGCACCCGACACCGACAGCACGGACACTGGCATGGGGCAGGAAACCGACCCGGCCCAGGACGAACTACCTCAGGGCACCGAGCGCGATGACGATGCCGACACCGGCGGAGGCCATCCGCATCGTGACGAGAAGAACGCAGCCCTCAGGCACCATGGCCGACGCGCTCGACAAGCTGGTCGGTCTGGGCATCGCCAAGCAGGTCAGTGACCGGCCGCGTCTGTTCCAGCTCGCCAACCGGCCATGACCAAAACTGAGTAGCCGCCACGGCGGCACCAGTCTGAAAGCGCGTGTGTGAGGCGGCGATGCCGGCCGACGATGGATTCGAATGACGTCGGCCCGAAGTGCAGGAACAGATCCGAGGCCGGTTCGCCGATCAGTTGAACGGGTGGACGGCGTCGCACAAGCGAGGGATGGGAACCCCAAGGCGCACAGGCCCACGTTGTGGCCGCTGGATCCGGCGTGGCAACGGCGATGAGCGTACCCAGCCGGCCCGGCCTCAGTTTCCAGCAACGGGGTCCGTCCACCGACCGATCGGCGGGTCCGGCCCCTGGCTGAGCGAGTTCCTCAGGAAGACGGTACATCCGGCAGGAGCTGAGCGCTGGGAAGTGCTGGCCGGTCAGAAACCCACACGATGACGGAGTACGGGGCCCCGGCAGTCGGTACCCGACACGCTTCGATGCCTCTCAGCAGCCTGTGACGTTCCGAACTCGGCACTACGCGGCCATCTTGATTGGGCGAAAACCGTCTATGCGGCCGGTTTGTCGTGATCCGTTACGGGTTCGTGTTCGGCGATGGCACAACCGTGACAAGCCACATAGGACGATTCCATCCATGCACCCCCTTTGGTTTCTCTTGCACCAATTGACCGTTTGGGTGGGATGTTGGACTCGCCTAACGTCATGCCCGGCCCGACCGACCATCGGGCTAATCCGCGCACTTCGGGGCATACCGGAGGCGCTTCAGACGGGGGCTCCGGCATCCGAGTCGACCGGTGGCGTGCGAAGCGCCGGCTTCGGCGTCGACGCACGTTCGGCCCTGCACGGCGTGGCAGCCACCAAGAGCCCCCGCATTCCTTTCGGTTGCACAACACAGAGCATTACGGGATTCACTTATGGCAAAGATTTCAAGGCGCACCATCCGTCTTGCCGTGTGCGGCACCATCACCGCCTCGGTTGTCGGAGGACTGAGCGCACCAGCCGCCTATGCGGGAAGCCAGGAAGCGGCGAACCTGCAGAGTATGGAAACGTGCTCCAAGAGCCCCGGGACCTCGTCCTTCAAGTTCCACGTCTTCTACAACTCCGGGCACACTGGCGCGTTCCGCAACATCGGCTACGCGGTCTATGACTTCAGTCATGTGTACATCGGGGCCGGCGACCCGTCCGGCGGAAATGCGCTGAAGTTCTGCCCGGGCGGCACCGGGGCCGGAAAGCCCATCAAGAACAATGCGGCGTCCGCATCGAACACGCACTCCAAGTACGCCGCCACGGTGTATTTCAACAGCGGCTACAAGGGGGCATCCGACCGTGTGAGGTCGGGCAGTTCCATGTCCAAGCTGAAGAACACGTACAACAACAACGCATCCTTCAGGTGGAGCTGAATCAGGTTCAAGTTGCCTCAGATGGCGGGAGCGGAAGTTCGCTGCTCCCGCCGTCCCCAAGATGGTTGCGGGATGCGGTGTCCCGTTCCTGCGTATACGTCGGCAGTCGGAATGCGATACGGAAGAGGTAGAAGTGAAGACTTCGGGCGGGAAGAGAGTCGTGTCGGCAGTCTTGGTTGGCCTGGCGGTCACTGCGTGCGGGTCTCCGGGGCACAGTGAGGTCGCCTCGGCGGACAGACCGACCTCGCCGAAGAAGAAGTTCGTTGCCTCCGACCCCGCGACGTGGACGCTGCCGATTGAGGCATACCTGCCTACCGACGATGACGAGCGGCAGGTGAGCAGAGCGAGAACGACCCTCATCGGCGACTGCATGAAGGATTTCGGATTCGAGTGGCGCCCCGCTCCTGATCTTCCAAAGCTTGGCCCCAAGACACTCACTGACTGGCGTTACGGAATCCACGATGTCGTATTGGCGAAGAAGCGCGGATACAGGCCGGATGCGTCTGAACAAGCTGCTTATGACCGCGCCATGAACGAAGGCGCGGTGGAGGACACCACTGACGACGGGGCCAAGGAGAAAGCCCTGAATGGCGGATCCCTGAAAGTCAGCGGGAAGTCCGTCCCATCAGGCGGCTGCATCGGCCAAGCGAACCGGGAGATCTCAGACGGTGCCCTGGAACGCTCGGCCAAGGCGCAAGAGCTCAGCAATGACGCGTTTCTGCGCTCCAAGCAGGACAGCAGGGTTGTCGAGGCGTTCGCGGCGTGGTCTTCGTGCATGAAGGAACGTGGCTACAACTACAAGGCACCACTGGATGCCAGCGATGACCCCCGGTTTTCAGGACCGGAGGTGACGAAGCTGGAGATTGCCACCGCGACGGCTGATATCGCCTGCCGCAGCACGACGCACGTCGCGAAGACTTGGTTCGACGTCGAGTCCAAACTTCAGGAACAGGCTATCAACAAGCATGCCGAGGAACTGGTTGAGGCCAAGAAGAACTTGACAAGCACGGTGAAGAAGGCAGCGCAGGTGCTCGGCAGATCGAAGTAAGAGAATGACCAAGAAAGACACGGACACCGAGATACTGCCCACCGTGCCCAGCGACAGCAGGGCCCAGCAGCCTTCTAAGAGCTGCGCACCCCACCATTCGGCGCTACGCCGCCGTCGACGTGTGCTCGTCGGTGTCTGCGGCGGCGCCGTGCTGCTTGCTGCCGCAGGCATGGGTGCGGCTGCCTACGTCAAGTCTCCGGCGCAGGTGGCGGCAGAGACATCGGCGCCACCGCCGGATGTGCTCACCGCTGCGGTGGAACGCAAGGTCCTGGCAGAGACGGTGGTCACTCGCGGACAGGTTTCGGCGTCGCAGTCAGTGCAGGTGTCCTCGACGGGTCCGGCGGGTGAGGGTGCCGGGCACTCGGTGGTGACCAAGGTGAGGGTGAAGTCCGGTGAATCGGTGGCGTTCGGGCGGGTGTTGCTGGAGATCTCGGGGCGTCCGGTGTTCGCCCTTCCGGGAGCACTGCCGGCGTACCGGGACCTGAAGCCGGGAGACCGAGGGGAGGATGTCCGACAGCTCCAGCGTGCTCTGGCTGCTGTTGGCCATCCCACCGTGCCTGACCGGACAGGGGCCTTCGGCGCCGGCACCGAACGTGCTGTGCGGGCTCTCTACACCGGGCTGGGGTACTCGCCGACCTCGGCTGACGAGGGCAAGGAAGCAACAGAGAGCGGGACGCCGCAGGCGCCCGGAGCGACTGCGACGCGCCCCATGGTGCCGGTGTCCGAGGTGGTGTTCCTCAACTCATCGCCGGCGCGGGCGGATTCAGTCACAGCCGTGGTGGGTGCGGAGGCCAGCGGCACGCTCATGACGATTTCCGCCGGTGATCTGCTGGTCAACGGTGCCGTCGGCTTGCACGAGAAGGGGCTCATCCACTCTGGACAGAAGGTGGAGATCTTCTCGGAGTCCACCGGTGAACGGGCAACCGGGTCGGTGGTCTCCGTCGCGCAGGCGCCATCTGTGAAGAAGGGCAAGGAGGGCGAAGAGAACGGGGGCACCGAGGAGTACTCGGTGAAGATCAAGCCGAACGGTCGGCTCCCGGTCACCATGGCGGGCCAGGACGTGCGACTGACGATCTCGGCGGCCTCGTCCCACACCAGGGTGCTGTCCGTACCGTCCTCGGCCATCTCCACCGGCGCAGACGGCCGCACGACCGTCACCGTGCGGGAGGGCAACGGCACAAGCCGTCGAGTCGAGGTCAGGGTGGGCATGTCCGGAGACGGGTTCGTCGAGGTCACCCCAGTCGGCGGGGAACGGCTCGCGGAGGGTGAGCAGACCGTGGTAGGCGTCGATGCCCGGCACTCCGCGGAAGGAAGCTCGCGGTGACGGCGGGACACGGCAGCGGGCCCCCCGCGGTGGTCGAATTCCGCGGAGCGGGCTTGACCTACCCCGGGCCGCCCCCGGTGGAGGCTCTGCAGGCGGCCGATCTGCGGATCGAGCGGGGGGAGTACGTCACGGTCGTCGGCCCGTCCGGGTCAGGGAAATCCACGTTCTTGAACATCGTCGGACTGCTGGACCTGCCGACGACCGGACGCTACCTGCTCGACGGCATCGACACCGGCGCGATCAGCGACACCCAGCGCACCAGCCTGCGCGGGAGCCGGATCGGCTTTGTCTTCCAGGCATTTCACCTGCTGCCGCACCGCAGCGCCCTGGAGAACGTGGAACTGGCGATGCTCTACCAGCGAGTCCCCCGCCGCCGACGCCGCGGACGCGCCGAACACGCATTGCGTCGGGTGGGCCTGGCACACCGTATGGACGCTCTGCCCGGCCGGCTCTCCGGTGGGGAACGCCAGCGCGTCGCCATCGCCCGAGCCGTGGCCTCGGGCCCTTCCCTGCTGCTGTGTGACGAGCCCACCGGCAACCTCGACTCCGAGACGGCCCAATCCATCTTGAACCTCCTCGACGCTCTCCACCACGACGGAATGACCATCACGGTCATCACCCACGACCCGGATGTCGCCCGCCGAGGGCAGCGCACCGTCAGCATCCACGACGGCGTCCTCACTGACACGAGCCGCGCTGGGACCGCCCATGAGCGATGACAGCCGACCTTCCCAGGCACCGGTCGAGGCCCAGCGGCTGCGCCGTCCTCGCCGCTCGTCCCTCTCCCTCCGTGACGCGGTCTCCGAAGCCCTGGCCGGCGTCCTGCAACGTCCGGCTCGCTCGGCCCTTACCGCGCTGGGAACCGTGCTGGGTGTGGGCTCCTTCATCGCGGTGCTCGGCCTGACCGGTACCGCGGCGTCCCAGATCGACACACGATTCAACGAACTCACCGCAACTGAGGTCTCCGTACAGGACAGGGGAGGCCCCGACCCCAGCACGGACCCGCTCGCCTTCCCCGCCGATGCCGACACGCGGATCGGCCGCCTCAACGGCGTCACCGCGGCCGGCGTGTACTGGAAGATCCGCCTCGACCCCACTCAGCGCATCCGGTCGGCACCGAGCGACACGCGCGGCAGCGACGTGCAGACCCAGGTCGTCGCCGCCTCCCCCGGAGTCCTACAGGCCGTGAGCCCGTCCTTCGCCCAAGGTCGTGCCTACGAAACCTTCCACGAACACCGCCACGAGAAGGTCGCGGTCATCGGTTCCGCAACCGCAGCCCGCCTGGGCATCACCACCTTGCAGACCCGACCCGCCGTGTTCATCGGGAACACCGCCTTCACCGTCATCGGCATCATCGACGACATCGAGCGCAAACCCGAACTGCTCATGTCCGTCCTGGTGCCCCGCTCCACCGCCGAACGCATCTGGGGACCACCCGACGACGAACGCGCAACGATGCTGATCGCCACCCGTCTCGGCGCAGCCCAGCAGATAGCCGACGAAGCCCCGACAGCACTACGCCCCGAACATCCGGAGTACTTCAGAGCCCTTTCACCACCCGACCCCAAGGGCCTGCGTTCGGCCGTCGGCGGCGACCTCGGCCAGCTCTTCCTCCTCCTGGCGGGAGTGTGCCTGGTGATCGGCACCGTCGGCATCGCCAACACCACCCTGGTCGCGGTCATGGAACGCATCGGCGAGATCGGCCTGCGCAGAGCCCTGGGGGCCCGTGGCATCCACATCACCACCCAGTTCCTCTCCGAATCCACCGCACTTGGGCTGCTCGGCGGACTGGTGGGCACGTCCCTGGGCACCGTGACCGTCGTGGTCGTATCCGCCATCCGGCAGTGGACTCCCGTGATCGACCCGCTCGCCGTCGCCGTCGCACCCGTCCTGGGCCTGGCAACCGGACTGATCGCCGGCATCTACCCCTCCTGGCGGGCCGCCCGCATTCCCCCGGCCGAAGCACTCCGACGCTGATCCGCCCCCGACCGCCCATCACTGTCGCTCGTTCACCGAAGGGTTTCTGTTGCGGCCGCCTGCCCACACACCAGCCTGCCCACGTACGACCTCGGTGCGTTCTCGCCTGATGCCGTTGCGTTGTGCCCGTGCGCCGCCGAGCCCTCGTCTGCTCCACGGCACGTGTACGACATGGCCCCTCTTGGCCGTGACGACGAAGGACACCCCTTGAGACACCGCTTCACCAGACTGCGGGCACCTGTCGCGGCGGCGGCAGCCACCGCGATGTTCACCTCGCTCCTCCAGACCGCCACTTGGGCGGCCGACAGCACGCCCTCGGAATCCCCCAAGCTCGACCGCCCCTCGGCCGTCGGTAACGCCGATCGCGACGAGGTGCTGGGCAAGGACTGGCACCGTTCCCAGGACCGTGCCTGGACCACCAGCGCCGACGCGCAGGGCTTCCATGTGCTGGTCGCCGACCAGAAGGACGCCTACAACTGGCGCACCGCGGCCACGCTGCGGGAACCCGGCTTCGACGCCGACATGTGGATCGGCAACGCGTGTGTGACCGGTTCGGGCAAGCGCGCTGTCGTCGCGTACGCACCTCGCGCCTTCACCAACAATCCGGAGCTGATGGCACGCGGCGCGTTCACCGCCGTGGTCGACCTCGGCTCCGGTGAGGTGACGAAGCTGGATCGGCAGGCGTCGCTGGCGTACTTCAGCCCCGGATGCGGCACCGGCGAGACAGCGGTGTTCACCCAGGCAGGCGGTGAGGACAAGAACGCCACCCGTCTCATCGAGGTGGACGCCGCAACCGCGAAGATGCGCACACCGATCGAGCTGGACGGGCAAGTCACCTCGGCAGTACCGGTGGGCCAGGACATCGTCGCCGCCGACACCAACCGGCTGGTGAAGATCACCACTTCGGGCGAGCGCAGCACCATCGCCCGAACCGAGCAGATCCCCTTCCAGCTCAAGGCCGATGCTGAGGGCGGCGTGGTCTACATGGACCGCCCCACGACGAAGGCGGGGCCCTCTCCCCTGCTCCGCTCGGCGGCACCGGCCCCGACCAATGACCGGGCCCAAGGCGAGGTGCGGCGGATCACCGCGCAGCACATCGCCACCGCGGACGCCAAGAAGACCAAACCCCCGTTGCTGGCCCACGGCCCGCTGGCGAAGATGGACGTCTCCAGCAGCGCGAACGGCACGGTGTTCATCACTGGCCGGACTCAGCCCGGCCAGGCATTGCCCGCACCCGTCAAACGCCGTACCGACGTTCCCAAGGAATCCCTCGCCTCCACTCACGGCGAGGCGCTGGTCACGAAGACGGCGTGGTCGGACGGCAAGGACTCCCGCATCGCTCCGCAGGAGGCCATGGCCCCGCGCCCGGCCGATGTCGACCTGAAGGTCCTCGACACCGGCAAGCAGGCCGAGTTCCGCGTCACCCCCGAGGAGCACGGCACCAAGGGAGCCGACCGCTCACCGGCGCTGCCCGTCCCCGCACACGCACAGAGTGCCGTTGCCAAGCAGGCCGCCTTTCGCGCCGCGGCGGCTTCCGGATCCCTGGACGACACCGCCGAGCCGCAACGCTACTGCTCGGTGCCGCGCAACGACCCCCGCAAGCAGACCATGCAGCCCAAGCCGCGGCAGGTCGAGTGGGCGGTGGACCAGGCCATCACCAACAACCTGAACAAGCACATCTCGCGCCCGGCGAACTGGAAGAACCTGGGCATGGGCGCCTACAAGCCGCAGAGCCTGTTCCCCCTGCTTTTCCTGGAAGGCGGCGGACGGATTCCGGCGCAAGTGATGCTCGGCGTCACCGCACAGGAATCCAACATGTGGCAGGCATCCCGCGTCGTCGTCCCCGGCGTCACGGGCAACCCGCTTGTCGGCAACTTCTACGGCATCAAGTACGCGGCCAACGGCCAGCAGAACGACCCGTGGGGAATCAACTGGGCCAAGGCCGACTGCGGTTACGGCATCACCCAGATCACCGACGGCATGCGCGTCTGGGGAAAGGAGAAGCCTGAGGAGGGCCGGCTGACCAAACTGCAGCAAGAGGCCGCGGCACTGGACTACACCGCCAACATCGCCGCCGGCGTCAACATCCTCGCCGACAAGTGGAACCAGACCCACAAAGACGGCCTGACCATCAACGGCGGCAACCCGAAGTACCTGGAGAGCTGGTTCTTCGCCCTGTGGGCATACAACTCCGGCTACTACCCCAAGTCGGAGGCGGGCAAGAACGGCGGCAAGTGGGGCGTCGGCTTCACCAACAACCCCGCCAACCCGCTGTGGAAGGCCAACCGGCTTCCCTTCCTGGAGAGCCCGAGCGGTGGAGACAGCTACAAGGACGCCGCGCACCCACAGGACTGGCCGTACCAGGAGAAGGTCCTGGGCTGGGCCGCCCGCCCGCTGGAGGCACTGGAGTCCCCCGGCAAGATGGTGCACGGCTTCCGCGCCGCCTGGTGGACCAGCAACCCCGCACGCACCGCGGTCAAACCACCGGAGAACCTGTTCTGCACCAAGGACAACGAGTGCGACCCCAGCAAGATCGGGCCTGACGACAAGAACGAACCGGGACTGGGCGCCTGCACCCGCGGTGACCTGAAGTGCTGGTGGAACAGGCCCGTCAAGTGGAAGGACTGCAACAAGGGCGGCTGCGGCAACGAACTGCTCCGGTTCAACGACACGTACAAGGAAGAGCCGGATGGCACCGCCTACCCGCCGCATTGCGCCGCTAGCGGCCTTCCCGGCAATGCCCTGGTCGTCGATGACGTACCCGACGGTACCCCGATAGCCCGCCCCGGCTGCTCCCAGCCCAAGAAGAACAGCGGTAGCTTCCGCCTCGGCTTCGCCACCGACTCCGCGAGGATCGACTTCCAGCAATTGGGCGCCGGCTATGGCAGCCACTTCTGGTTCGCCCACACCCGCAAGGACGACGCCGAGGGCCGCCGAATGAAGGTGACCGGCACCTGGAACTTCCACCAGAAGGTCTCCGGCCCGGCCAAGGTGCTCGTCCACGTCCCCGATCACGGTGCGCAGACCAAGTACGCCGCGTACGAGGTCGACACCGCCAAGGGCAAGCGCACCCGCATCGTCGACCAGAAGAACCAGGGCGGCGGTGGCAAGAACCGCTGGGTCTCCATCGGAGCCTTCCTCTTCGACGGCAACCCGAAGGTGACGCTCACCAGCATCACCCCGGATGGCACCGGCGACCAGGACGTCGCGTTCGACGCCGTGGCCGTCGCACCGATCAAGGGTAAATACGCCGAGCACAGCGTGGAAGCGGTCGCCGTATTCGATGAGAACCAGAACATCGACGGTGATACCGCCAGCTCCTGGATCGTCGACTCCCCGTTCAAGACCCGTAAGTCGCTCTACGACTGGGGCCTGGGACTCGCTTCGGGTGTGACCAACCTCAAGGAGTGCAGCGTCTCGGCCAACGACCCGACGTGCATCGGCAAGTACAGCAAGCAAGCGATGCAGCGCTGGAAAGAACAGATCACCGAGGCGGGAACCGATCCCGTGAAGCACCCGGACGGTACCAGTCTCGCCCGCTGGATCGGCTTCGCGAACAGTTACAAGGACCGCCCGACCAGCGCGGCGAAACCTTCGCACTTCGACAGCGACGACAACTCGTACAAGATCAAGTCGAAGGCCACCGTGTCCTTTGTCGTCGGCGAGGACGGAAAGATCATCGACGGCAGTGAGAATGCCGTTTACGAGCACCGCACCGGCAATACCCACTTGCCTCGCTATCTGCCGGAGATGTTCGAAGCCCTGCAGAAGGACTACGGCATCGCCCCGCCGGACCTGAGCTACACCACGGAGGATCTCAACATTCACAACGGTCAGAAGACCACTGCCCAACCGAACAAAACCGGCGTCATGCCAGGACGGGCCTATGCATACGCAGGGCGCGCCCCGGTTCTCACCGACGACAACTCGTGTGTCGCCGCGCTCTACACCTCGGGCGGCTCGATCGGCTACCGGCCGATGATCGGCGCCAAGGCCGCCCCCAAGGCCATGGACGACTGGCAGAAGCGGGTCTACGACAACAAGAAGATCCCGCACGCGATGGTCAAGGTGGCCACGGAGACGTTCCAAGGCCTCTTCAACACCGGCGGCCTGACAGGCCCGGCCACCGGGTCGGTCTTCAGCCAGGCACCGCCGATCTGGCAGGAACTGAACTTCAAGATCTGCGCCAATGGTTCGATCAAGAAGAACAGTGAGCGCCCGCTGCTACGGTACAGCCACATGCCCGATCAGTACCTGTACCACAATGGTCAGGCCATGGGACTGGACGGCAGTCCGAGCAACTCGAAGGCGCCTGTGAACAACGGCGACTTCGAACGGTTCAGCAGGATCCCCGATCCAAACGACAATTTCCCGCTCTGGGCGAATCCATTCGGTTCGTGCGGTGCGGCCACCGGGAAGAGCGGAAACCCGTGGAACATCACCTCGATACCACCTGCCTCACCCGGAACCAATCCCGGTAAAGCACACTTCTGCCTGGACAAAAACCTGGAAAGCAGTACCGACTACAGTAGCTAGCGGCCACTAGCCGAAGGCCATTGGTCTGAGCTCGGCCTGCCTGCGCCTGCTGCGTGGAAGTCGCAGGCAGGCCCCCCTTCATATCGATCAACAGAATTCAGCAAAGAGTCATCGGGAGAAAAATTGCTACTGAGCGTCATCGCATTGCTCGGGCTGGGGGGCGCCGTCACGGCCATCGGAGCGCAAGGCACCTTGAAGAATCTCGCATGGGCCATCGCCGCCACTTCCCTGGGCGCTCTCATGCTCACCTTCCTCATCGGTCCAGTGGCCAGTCTGTTCGCCATCAGTGCATATGGTGTTGCGCTGGCCGCCTTTCCTCCGTTCGCGCACGAGTCACCCACAGCCCGAGTTCGGTGGCTGCTCGCCGTCCTGCTGACAGAGACAGGCCTGACGGCCGGCTTCACAGCCGTGGAGCCCGACGTGATCGCCCTGTGGCTCATGCTCTTCGGGCCAGGCGCACTCGCCTCGACGGTCCACCTGGTTGCAGAGCTGCGCCGGCGTGACGGTAATGGACGTCGGAAGAGAAGCGGGCGCATGGCGAACGAGTAGGAAAATGGTACGTCGGGGCGCCGGTCTCACTGCCGCAGAGCAGGGATGATGGCCGCCCCGTAGCCGTCGATGAGGTCCTCCCGGGCATCGTGCATGGCGTATACCGCAAAGTGGTCGACGCCCAGGGCCTGCAACGTCCGCAGTTTGTTGATGTGTTGCTCTTCGGTGCCGATGACGCAGAAGCGGTCGACGATCTCGTCGGGTACGAAGGCGGTGTCAGGATTGTCGGCGCGACCGTGGTGGGCGTAGTTGTAGCCGTCGCGGTCCTTGATGTAGGCGGTGAGGGCCTCGGGGACGGCGGCGGAGTGCTCGCCGTATTTGGCGACGAGGTCCGCGACGTGGTTGCCGACCATGCCGCCGAACCAGCGGCACTGCTGGCGTGCGTGCGCCAGCGCGGCAGGAGAGGTGTCGTCGGTGAGGTAGGCGGGTGCTGCCACGCAGATCCTCAGCGAGGACGGGTCGCGGCCGGCGGCAGCGGCCGCGTCCCGTACGGCCTTCACCATCCACTCCGTCAGATACGGGTCGGCCAGCTGGAGGATGAAGCCGTCGGCCTGCCGGCCGGCCAGGGCCAGTGCCTTCGGGCCGTAGGCCGCCATCCATATCGGCAGGCGGCCGTCGCGCACCCAGGGGATCCGCAGGGTCCGCCCGTCCACCTCGGCCTCGCGGCCCTCCGCCAGATCACGGATGACGTGGATCGCCTCACCGAGCGTGGCCAGCGTGTTCGGCTTCCGTCCGGCGACCCGCATCGCCGAGTCGCCCCGGCCGATACCGCACACCGTGCGGTTGCCGAACATGTCGTTCAGCGTCGCGAAGGTCGACGCGGTCACCTCCCATGTGCGCGTCCCAGGGTTCGTCACCATCGGTCCGACCGTCAACTCGGTGGTGTGTTCCAGGATTTGGCTGTAGATGACGAAGGGCTCCTGCCAGAGCACCGCCGAGTCGAAGGTCCAGCCGTAGCGAAAACCGTTGTTCTCCGCACGCTGCATCAGGTCGACGACCGTCGACGCGGGCGGGTCCGTCTGGAGGACGAGTCCGAAATCCACAGTGGAGCCTCCTAGTTCAGGTACTGGCAGGTGGCACGCGGCATGTACTGGCCGTGGCCGGCGTGCCCGGTGAACTTGCGCTGGTCGATGACGAATTCGCCGCGGGACAGGACCGTCTCCACCCGGCCCGTGACGCGCTTGCCCTCGTATGCCGAGTAGTCGACGTTCATGTGGTGCGTCGCTGCCGACATGACCTGCTCGGCGGTCGGGTCGTAGATGACCACGTCCGCGTCCGCGCCGGGAGCGATCGTGCCCTTCTTTCCGTACAGCCCGAACATGCGGGCCGGGCCGGCGCACGCGATCTCGATCCACCGACGGCGGCTGATGTGTCCGTCCACGACCGCCTGGTGGAGCAGGTCCATGCGGTTCTCCACGCCGGGCAGACCGTTGGGGATCTTGGAGAAGTCGTCTCGGCCCAGCTCCTTCTGGCCCGCGAAGCAGAACGGGCAGTGGTCGGTGGAGACCACCTGGAGGTCATTGGTGCGCAGGGCCCGCCACAGAGCGGCCTGGTGCTCACGTGGCCGCAGAGGCGTGCTGCACACGTACTTCGCGCCCTCGAAGTCGGGCTCGGCCAGGTTGTCCGTGGACAGGTACAGGTACTGCGGGCAGGTCTCCCCGAAGACCGGCAGCCCCATGTCCCTGGCCGCCGTCAGCTCCGCGACGGCCTCCTGCGCGGCCACATGCACCACGTACAGCGGGGAACCCGCCACCCGGGCGAGCTGGATCGTCCGGTGCGTCGCCTCGGCCTCCAGCAACGCCCGGCGCACCTCACCGTGGTACCGCGGCGCCGTCTGGCCCCGCTCCAGTGCCTGTTGCACCAGCACGTCGATCGCGATGCCGTTCTCCGCGTGCATCATGATCAGCCCGCCGTTGTCCGCGGCCCGCTGCATCGCCCGCAGAATCTGCCCGTCGTCGCTGTAGAAGACCCCCGGGTATGCGGTGAAGAGCTTGAACGAGCTCACTCCTTCGGCGACGAGCCCGTCCATCTCCCTCAGCGTTGATTCGTTCACGTCGGAGAGGATCATGTGGAAGCCGTAGTCGATGGCGCACTGGGCGTCGGACTTGGCGTGCCAGGTGTCCAGGCCGGCACGGAGCGACTTGCCGCGGGACTGGACTGCGAAGTCGATGAGGGTGGTGGTGCCGCCCCAGGCCGCGGCGCGGGTGCCGGTTTCGAAGGTGTCGGAGGAGAACGTCCCGCCGAAGGGGAAGTCCAGGTGGGTGTGGGCGTCGACGCCTCCCGGGATGACGTACTTGCCGGTGGCGTCGATGACGCGGTCCGCGGTCCACTGCTGTGTTCCGGTGGAAGCGATGGCCACGATGCGGCCGTCTTCGATGAGGACATCTGCGTGGGTCTCTTCGGCGGCCGTGATGACGAGGCCACCAGTGATCAGAGTGCGGGTCATCCTTCGCGCCTCCCTGCGCCCACCGGGTACTTCCGTGATCCCGATGCGGCCATCGAGTCGAATGTGGTCCTGCGTGCCCGAAGAGGGCGGCGCAGTACGGGTGGTGGAGCCGATCCTGACACCGGTCGTGACACTCCGGCCTCTGAGACGGCTGTGCCTCGTGCAGACACCGACTCGCACCGATCACCATCTCAGCTCCCTACCTGACGCCACGTCACAGCTGGTCTACACCCGTAGATTCCGGTTGAGAAGGAGACACCGTAGAAGCATGTCACCCACTGTGGCAATACCGTGACCGGAGATCGGCGAGGACGTTCGTGTTGCGCGGACGATCAGTCGGCCGGTTCAACGCGGGGGCCGCGCCGGAGGGGTGCGGGGGTGGCGGGATGGGCAGGTATCCGCCGACGCCGGCGGGCAATCCTCGCGGCGCCGATTCGTCATTGACGAACAACAGGACAGCATCAGGACGGACGACAGGACGACTTGGGAACGATACAGAAAGGCAGCAGGTCATGGAGCGGAACACGCCGTGGGAGTTCTCCGACGACCGGGGGCGCCTGGTGGTTGCCGGGAGCCGGCCGTTGCGGATCGTCGCGTACATACAGGCGGGGGCCACGATGTGGGACCACGGCATACGCCCCGTGGGACTCTTCGGGTCCCAGCACGACGGCGCCGCCCCCGACCCCGCCAAGAGCGGTGAGCTGCCGCTGTCGGAGATCCCGTACCTCGGCTCGGGTGGCGCGCTGCACCCCGACTCCCTGCTGGAGGCCGAGCCGGACCTCGTGGTGGCGGTGACCTACGACGGAGAGCAGGTCTACGGGCTGGAGCAGAAGACCGCGCTGGAGCTGGAGGCGCATGTCCCGCTCGCCACGGTCGCGGTCGGCCCGGGCCGGAGCCTTGCCGAGGTACGCGAGCGGTTCGCGGCGCTGGCCGGGTCGCTGGGACGGGGCGAACCCCTCGGCTCGGCACGGGAGTTGGACGCCGCGGAGGACGCGCTGCGGCAGGCGACCGGGGGCACGGTACGACCCCGGGTGCTGGCGCTGTCGCCCGCGGGGCCGGAGCGGGTGCACCTGGCCCGGCCCAGCTCCTGGCCGGATCTGCGGGCGCTGACCGAGCACGGCGTCGGCCTGCTGGAGCCGGCGGCGGGCGCCGGCGTGAACTGGTCCACGGTCGGCTGGGCGGAGGCCGCGGCGCTGGCCCCGGACATCGTGCTCATGGACGTACGGGCGAACGCCACCCGGCCCGAGGAGCTACGAACCGACGAGCACTGGCGGGCGATCGAGGCCGGGGCGCGGCTGCTGCCGTGGAACCCGGAGGCCCCGTGCAGCCGCCGGGCGCACACCCGGTTCTTCACGCTGGTCGCCGACACGGTGCGCGAGGCCGCGGCGCGCGGCTGACGGCGGGGGTTCTCGACGGCCCTGCCTGCGACGGCGATTGACCGCACGTCAGTCACGCCATTCACGTCGCTCACGTCGCTCACATCGCTCACGTCATCAACGATCCTCATCGGTCCCAGACGTCATCCGCATCATGCGCATCCGAACATCCGCTTCGACGCCACCCCCCACCTCGGATTTCCGCCACGAAGCGCGCCCCTCGCCCCGGGCGCACACCGGTCAGGCGGAGCGGCGACGACCGCCCCGCCCGCGCATCCCGGGCCGCCGGCTACGCCCCGGCGAGTGTCGTCTGCGCCGTCCGCAGCGCCTCCGCGAGCAGCTCGGCGCCCTCTTCCGCCTCCGCGACGGTCAGCGTCATCGGGGGCGCGATCCTCAGCGAGGCCCCGCCCTGGCCGCCCTTGCCCAGCAGCAGACCACGCTCGCGGGCGGCCTCCACGACCAGCGACGCGGCCTCCGGCGAGCGCTCGTCGGTGCCGGGACGGATCAGTTCGACGCCGATCATCAGGCCGCGGCCGCGTACCTCGCGTACGACGTCGAGACCGGCCGTGACCGCCCGCAGCCGCTCGATGAGCAGCCCGCCGACCCGCCGGGCGTTGCCCTGGAGGTCGTGTTCGAGGAGGTAGTTGAGGTTGGCGAGACCGGCGGCCATGGTGACGGGGCTGCCGCCGAAGGTGGAGATGGAGTTCGCGGTGAGCGAGTTCATCACCTCGGCGCGGGCCACCACTCCGCCGATGGACATGCCGTTGCCGATGCCCTTGGCGAAGGTGAGCAGGTCCGGCGGCCCGCTCGCGTCGTGCGCCTGCCAGCCCCAGAAGTGGTCGCCGGTGCGGCCCCAGCCGGTCTGCACCTCGTCGCTGATCCAGAGGATGCCGTGCCGTGCGAGCACCTCCCGGAAGGCGGCGTAGAGGCCGTCGGGCGGCAGGGTGAAGCCGCCGACGCCCTGGATCGGTTCGGCGATCAGCGCGGCGACGCCGCCCGCGGTCTGCTGGAGCATGTCCTCCAGATCGGCTACGCAGGCCGCGATGTAGGCGGCGTCGTCGAGTTCCGCGTACGGGCCGCGGCTGCGCACCCCGCCGTGTACGTAGAGCGTCTGGAGCGGTGAGAGGCTGGTCGGCGACCAGCTGGTGTTGCCGGTGATGCCGACGGCCGAGAAGGAGCGGCCGTGGTAGCTGTTGCGCATCGCCAGGACCTGGTTGGAGCGGCGGTGCGTGGTGGCCAGCAGCAGGGCCGTGTCGTTGGCCTCCGTCCCGGAGGAGGTGAAGAAGACCCGGGCGTCGGGGATGCCGGAGAGCGCGGCGATCCGCTCCGCCAGCTCGACCATGGGGCGCGAGAGGTAGAGCGTCGAGGTGTGGACGATGCGGCCGGCCTGTTCGCTGACGGCCTTGGTCACCTCGGGCAGCGCGTGCGCCGTCATGGTGGTGAGGATGCCGCCGAAGAAGTCGAGATAGCGGTTGCCCTCGGCGTCCCAGACGTACCGGCCCTCGCCGTGGGTGAGTTCGATGGGCCGCTCGTAGTAGAGGCTGAGCCAGGAGGGCAGGACGGCCTGGTGACGGGCGTACAGGCTCGCGGTGTCCTGGGGGGTCCGGGTCATGGCTGCACCAGCCCGTCGTAGGCGTCGGGACGGCGGTCGCGGTAGAACGCCCACTGCTGGCGGACCTCGTCGATCAGCGTGAAGTCGAGGTCGCGGACGAGGAGTTCCTCCTTGGTGTCGCTGGCGACCTCGCCGACGAACTGGCCGCGCGGGTCGACGAAGTAGCTGGTGCCGTAGAAGTCGTTGTCGCCGTACTCCTCGACGCCGACCCGGTTGATCGCCGCGATGAAGTACTCGTTGGCGACGGCGGCCGCGGGCTGCTCCAGCTTCCACAGGTAGGCCGACAGCCCGCGGTGGGTGGCGGAGGGGTTGTAGACCAGCTGGGCACCGTTGAGGCCCAACTGCCGCCAGCCCTCCGGGAAGTGGCGGTCGTAGCAGATATAGACGCCGATCTTGCCCACGGCGGTGTCGAAGACCGGCCAGCCGAGGTTCCCCGGCTTGAAGTAGTACTTCTCCCAGAAGCCCTTGACCTGCGGGATGTGGTGCTTGCGGTAGCTGCCCAGGACCGTACCGTCGGCGTCGATGACGGCCGCGGTGTTGTAGTAGAAGCCGGGCTGCTCGATCTCGAAGACCGGTACGACGACGACCATGCCGGTCTCACGGGCGAGGTCCTGCATCCGGCGTACGGTCGGGCCGTCGGGCACCGGCTCGGCCCAGCGGTAGTGCTCCGGGTCCTGGACCTGGCAGAAGTACGGAGCGTTGAAGACCTCCTGGAACCCGATCACCTGCGCGCCCTGCGCGGCCGCCGCTCTGGCGTACTCCTCGTGCTTCGCGATCATCGATTCGGTGTCGCCGGTCCAGGTCGCCTGAACCAGTGCGGCACGCACAACATCGGCCATGAGCTGCTCCTTTGTCGATGCGTCTGCCTGCAGCCCACGCGGGGGATCTACGCGTGTGGAGGTGACCGTAAGCCCCGTCACGCACCGTGGCAAGACCATCTCCCCCGTGGCGCGCCCAGGTCTCCACCACGATCACGACAGGGAAACTTGCAAGTTTGCCTGTTGATATCTACGGTGGAGATATGCCGGAAAAGGACCAGGAACGCCTGGCGACGGATCTGGGCGCGACCGTCGCACAGCTGATGCGCCATCTGCGCGCCGCCTCGCCGCAGGGCGAGCTGACACCCACCCAGCGCTCGGTGATCTCCCGGATCGACACCGGCGGACCGGCCACCATCGCGGCGCTGGCCCGCGCCGAGCTGGTGCGTCCGCAGTCCATGCGGCTGACCGTCGGCGCGCTGGAGGAGCGCGGAATACTCGCCCGCAGCCCGCATCCGACCGACGGCCGCCAAGTGGTCTTCGCGCTCACCGACGAGGGCCGCCGGATGCTCGCCGCCGTACGGCAGGCCAAGCAGAACTGGCTCGCGGTGGCCATCGCCGACCGGCTCAGCCCCGAGGAGCAGCGGACCCTGGCGGCGGCGACCGCGCTGATCCGGCGGCTGATGCCGGAATGAGCGACCCGGCTGCCGCGGCAGCGGCCACGCCCCGGACTGCTCCTGCCGCACCGGAGGGTCCGGACGGTCCGGGCCGGCCCGCCGCTCCCGGCCGCGCCTTCGGCGCCCGTCTGATGACGCCGCTGCTGCTCGGCTCGCTGCTGAACCCCGTCAACTCGACGATGATCGCCACCGCCCTGGTGGCCATCGGGCGGGACTTCCACGTCGGCGCCGCCGACACCGCCTGGCTGATCTCCGCGATGTACCTCGCCAGCGCGGTGGGCCAGCCGGCGATGGGGCGGCTCGCCGACCGCGCCGGCCCGCGCCGGGTCTTCGTCGCCGGCGCGTCGGCCGTCTGCGCCGCGGGCCTCATCGGCGCCCTCGCGCCCGGCTTCGCGCTGCTGATCGTCTCCCGGGTCGTCCTCGGCATCGGCACCGCGGCCGCCTACCCCGCGGCGCTGGCGATCCTGCGCGCCGAGTCGCGCCGGACGGGGCGGCCGACCCCCCGCCGCGTCCTCGGACGGCTCTCGCTCGCCGCGCTGGCCAGCGCCGCCATCGGGCCCACGCTCGGCGGGCTGCTGGCGGCGACCGCGGGCTGGCGGGCGGTCTTCGCGGTCAACGTCCCGCTGGCGCTGCTCGCGCTCGCCGGCGCGCTCGCCTGGCTCCCGCCCGACCGGAGCACCGGCCGCGTCGAGACGGGCACCGGGCTCGGCGAGAAAAGCACCAGGCCCGGCGAACCCTCCCCCGCCGGCCGCGCCGGAGCCCTCGACCCGCTGGGCATCGCCCTCTTCGCCGGCGCGCTGACCTGCGCGATGTTCTTCCTGCTGCGGCCGGCCGAGCCACCGTGGCCGCTGCTGGCGCCCGCCGGCGTACTCGGCGCCGTCCTGGTGTGGTGGCAGCTGCGCCATCCGGAGCCCTTCATCGACCTGCGGATGCTCGCCCGCAACGGCGCGCTGGTCCGCACCTACCTGCGGCAGGGCCTGACGTATCTGGTCGTCTACTGCGTGCTCTACGGCTTCAGTCAGTGGCTGGAGCAGGCGCACGGCTACTCGCCGTTCCACGCCGGCCTGGTCATGCTGCCGATGTCCGTCGCGGCCGCGTGCTGCTCACTGGCCGGCGCCCGGACGAAGGGGATCCGGGCCCCGCTGACCGTCGCCGCGGGGTGCCTCGCCGCCGGCAGCGCGGTCTTCCTGCTGCTCGCGGGCACCAGTCCGCTGATCGCGCTGCTGTGTGCCGGGGCGCTCTTCGGCATCCCCCAGGGCCTGGCGTCCACCGGCAACCAGGCCGCCGTCTACGCCCAGGCGCCGGCCGACGGCGTGGGCGCGGCCGCCGGGCTGCAGCGCACCGCCCAGTACCTCGGCGCGATCACCGCCGCTGGTCTGATCGGGCTGCTGTACGGGCAGCGCGCCTCGGACTCCGGTCTGCACGAGATCGCCCTGATCGGCATCGCACTGGCGCTGCCGCTGCTCGCCCTGACCCTCGCCGACCGCGCCCTGCGCCCCGGCCACCAGCCGTAGGTCCGCGCGCCGCCGGACCGTTCAACCTGCTCACACCTCCGCCCGTCCCCTGCCCCCCACACACCCCTTCTCTGCCCTCATTCACCACGCATCCGCACTCATCACCACGACAGGGAGCATTCATGCCCGCCACCGCCCTCGACCCCCGCACCGCCCTGGTCCTGATCGACCTTCAAAAGGGCATCGCCGGTCTGCCCACCGCTCCGCTGCCCTCCGCCGAGGTCGTCGAGCGCGGCGCGCGGCTGGCCGCCGCGTTCCGCGCCCGCGCGCTGCCCGTCGTCCTGGTGAACGTCACGGGCGGCGCACCGGGCCGTACGGAGTCCGTGCTGCGCGGCGGCACCCCGCCCGCCGACTGGGCCGAGCTGGTGCCCGAGCTCGGCCGGCAGCCCGGCGACATCACCGTCACCAAGCAGCAGTGGGGCGCCTTCTACGGCACGAACCTGGATCTGGAGCTGCGCCGGCGCGGCGTGACCCAGATCGTCCTCGCCGGCATCGCCACCAGCATCGGCGTGGAGTCCGGCGCCCGCGCCGCGCACGAGCACGGCTACCACGTCACGATCGCCACCGACGCGGTGACCGACCTGGACGAGGCGGCGCACCGCCACAGCCTGGAGAAGATCTTCCCGCGGCTCGGCGAGACCGACACCACCGAGACGATCATCAAGCTCCTCGGCTGAGGCGAACCGCCCGCCTCAGCGCCGTACGCCGTCGAGCGGCGCCGGGTGTCCGGCCGGGCGCCGCTCGTGCCAGCGCAGCGCGTCCTGGAGCTGGGCGGCCAACGAGATCAGCCGTGGCTCCCCATGGGCCGGGCCCAGGAGTTGGGCGCCCAGGGGCAGGCCGTCGGTGCTGAAGCCGGCGGGCACGCTCACGCCCGGCCAGCCGAGGACGTTCCACGGCCAGGCGTACGGGCAGGCGGCGATCATGGCCTGGTCGGTGCGCCAGCCGTTGAGCTTGGCCAGTGTGCCGATCCGGGGCGGCGGAGTGGCGGTGGTCGGCGTCAGGAGCACGTCGTAGGGGCCGAACAGGGCGCCGATGCGCCGCTGTTGGCGCTTCTCCACCAAACGGGCCCGACGGAGCACCGGCCCGCCGAGCAGCCGCCCCATCCGCGCCGCGCCCCGCGTACGGCGGTCCAGCAGGCTGCGGTCGGGCACCCGGGCCGCCCACTCCCCCAGCCCAGCGGTGGCGCGCGGGACGAAGGCCAGCCCGACCAGCCCGTAGTCGGGCTCCGCCTCCTCGACGAAGTGGCCGAGGCGGGCCAGGGTGCGGGCCACGCCGGTCACCGCGGCGCGTACGTCGGGGTGCAGCGGCTTGGCCGTGAATGTCGTGGCCGGCTTCCAGGACAGCGCGATCCGCAGCCGCCCCGGGTCGCGGCCGGCCGCCTGCCGCGCCGCGATGGCGGGCGGCCGGTGCAGATCCCCGGCGTGGTTGCCGCTGGCCACGTCCAGCAGCAGCGCCGCGTCCTCGACCGTACGGGCCAGCGGGCCGATGCCGGTGATCCCCTGGAAGGCCTCGGCGTCCGGCCAGGTGGAGATGCGGCCGCGCTGGGGCTTGATGCCGACGAGATGGGACCAGGCGGCGGGGATCCGGACCGAGCCGGCGCCGTCGGTGCCGAGCGCGGCGGGCACCAGCCCCGCCGCGACCGCGGCCGCCGAGCCGCCGGACGAGCCGCCCGGAGTGTGGGCGAGGTTCCACGGGTTGCGGGTGTCGCCGAAGGCCGGGCCCTCGGTGAACGGCCACTGCCCCAGCTCGCAGGCGTTGGTCTTGCCGACGATGATCGCGCCGGCCGCGCGCAGCCGCCGGACGACCTCGGCGTCGCGCTCCTTGACCGGGAACGCGCCGGCGCAGCCGAACGCGGTGGGCTCGCCCGCCACATCGGTGTCGTCCTTGACCGCGACGGGCACCCCGAGCAGCGGCAGCCGCTCCCCCGCCGCCAGCCGGCGGTCCGCCTCCGCGGCCTCCGCCATCGCCGCCTCGGCCCGTACCCGCTTGAAGGCGTTGACGGTGTCCTGGGTGGCCGCGATGCGCTCCAGCGACCGCCGCACCAACATGGTCGAGGTGACCCTGCCTTGGGCCAGCGCCCGCGCCTGCTCGGCCAGGCCCTCCCACTCGCCGGCTCCGACGTCCCGTGCCGGGGCCGGCCCGGTCTCCCTGTCCTGGCTCTCGTCAACGCTCACGCTGCGTGCCCTCCATGGGACCGCTCATTCGAACGAACGGTCCCATCAAGGCTAATCGTCGCCGCCGTGCCCATCAACGGCGCCGCGCGGCGCGGCACATCGACGACACACGGACGGCACACAGCGGCCGGTCGGGTGTCGGTGGTGTGGCGTCCGGCACCCGTTCCGGGAGCGTTACGACCGGTGTACGACCATCGCCGAGCCGCCGCCGCGGCGCGCCTTCTCGGCCGCGGCCAGCCAGCGGCCGTCCGGCAGCCGCTGGACACCGGTCGCCGCGCCGATCTCCGGATTCTGTTTGAACGCGTGTCCGACCGCCTCGAGTTGCCGGCGCAGCGGGCTGTTCCACAGAGCGGGTTCGAGCTCGGTGGCCGCCGCGTTGCGCTGGCTGGCGCGGGGCGCGGCGATCGCGTCGACCAGCGGCATACCGCGGTCGAGGTGGTTCAGCAGCGTCTGCAGCACGGTGGTGATGATGGTCGAGCCGCCGGGCGAGCCGAGCGCCAGCACCGGCCGGCCGTGCTGGAGCACGATCGTCGGCGACATCGACGAGCGCGGCCGCTTGCCCGGCCCCGGCAGATTGGGGTCGTGGACCGCGGGGTCGGCGGGCGCGAACGAGAAGTCCGTCAGCTCGTTGTTGAGCAGGAAGCCCCGCCCGGGGACCACGATGCCGCTGCCGCCGGTCTGCTCGATCGTCAGGGTGTAGGCGACGACGTTGCCCCACTTGTCGGCGACGGTCAGATGGGTGGTGTTCGGCCCCTCGTACGTCGTCGGGGCGGCCTTGCCGGTGGCGCCGCAGCGCTTGGGGTGGCGCGGGTCGCCGGGCGCGAGCGGGCTGGTCAGCGCCTTGTCGTCGGTGATCAGGCAGGCGCGGGAATCGGCGAACCGCTGCGAGGTCAGGCCCTTGGTGGGGACGTCCTCATGGGCCGGGTCGCCGACCCAGCGGCCGCGGTCGGCGAAGGCGATCCGGCTGGCCTCGATGTAGCGGTGCAGATACTGCTTCTCGCTCAGCCGGGAGAGGTCGCTCCTCTCCAGGATGTTCAGCGCCTCGGCGACGCTGGTGCCGCCGGAGGACGAGGGGGCCATGCCGTAGACGTCGAGGCCTCGGTAGGCCGTACGGGTGGGCGCCTGGCTGAGCACCTCGTAGGTCCGCAGGTCGTCCGTGGTGAGGTCGCCGGGCCGCACCGTGCGGGTGGCTCCTGCGCGCACCGGTGGCTTGCGGACCGTGCGGACGATGTCCCGGGCCAGCTCGCCCTTGTAGAGCGCGCCCGTTCCGTGCTCGGCCAACTCCGCGTAGGTACGCGCGAGATCGGGGTTCTTCAGGGTCGAGCCGACCACCGGCAGCCTGCCGCCGGGCAGGAACAGGCCGGCACTCGCCGGGAAGTCCCTGAAGCGCGCCTCGTTGTCGGCGGTCTGCTGACGGAAGGTCGCATCGACGGTGAAGCCGCGGGAGGCCAGCCGGCGGGCCGGGTCCAGTACGTCGCCGAGGGACCGGCTGCCCCACTTGTCCAGCGCGGCGTCCCAGGTGGCGGGGGTGCCGGGCGTGCCGACCCCCAGCCCGCTGGTGACGGCGTCGTCGAACGGGATCGGCTTGCCGTTCTCCAGGAACAGGTCCTTGCCGGCGGAGCGCGGTGCGGTCTCCCGGCCGTCGAGGGTGCGCACCGTCTTGGACCTGGCGTCGTAGTAGACGAAGAAGCCGCCGCCACCGATGCCCGCGGAGTACGGCTCGGTGACGCCGAGGGCGGCGGCGGTGGCGACCGCGGCGTCCACGGCGTTGCCGCCCTTCTTGAGCACCGATATGCCGGCGGCCGAGGCGTCCGGGTCGACGCTGGAGACCGCCCCTCCGTAGCCGACGGCGACCGGCGTCTTGTCCGGTGTGGCGTGGGCGGCGCCGTCCCGGTCCGAGGGGGCCGGGCGCGGCGGTGCGGACTGGGCGACGGCCGGGACCGCCACCAGGGAGCCGGTCAGCGCGGCGGCCGCTCCCAGGACGGTGAGACGTCGGAATCTGGTCATAAGCGGGGTTTCCTCCACGGTGTGCGCGAGGGACGGCAGGGGCCGGAGCCTACTCGGGCGAACAGCGCGCCGACAGGGGGCATTTCGGGTGCTACCGGCCCCGGCCTCGAACGCACAACCGGAGAGCCGCTACGCTCCCCGGCCATGGATGACACCCTGCTGCTCCTGTCCGTCGCGGTCGCCGCCCTCGTCCTGGGCCTGGCGGCCGGCTGGGCCGGGCAATCGGCGGCGGCCCGCCGGAAGCTCGCCCGGGAACAGAGCTTCTTCGGGCTGCCGGAAGGCTCGGAGTGCGTCCTGGTGACCCACCGGGACAGCTCCTCGGCCCACTGGAGCATCCCGCGCCATGACGCACTGGCGCTGCTGGGGCTGGCCGCGGTGGTGGAGAACTGCGGCGCGCACCCCGAGGTCGCCCCGCACGACACCGGCCTGCAGGGCTTCGGGGCGCGCACCGAATTCTGCGTCGGCGATCCCACCGCGCACCGCAGGCTGGCCGCCCATATGGCCAATCTGCTGCCGGGCATCGCGGTGCACCCGGGTGACGAATCCGGTGCGGGCCGCGGAACCTTCTCGGTCGGCGGCTCGACGTACCGGATGGAGCCCGGCGCGGTGGAGTACGTCCTGCTGGCCCGTCTGACGGCGGGTGAAGGCGGCCGTCCGGTGTTCCTGGCGGCCGGCCAGCGCCCGGTCACCCACCGGGCCGCGGTGCGCCACCTGGTACGCAACCGTGCCCGGCTGGCCCGTAAGCACGGCACCGACGGCCAGTTCTGCCTCCTGCTGAAGGTGGTCAACTCGCAGGCGTACGGGCCGGACGTCGTCGAGCTGGTCGCCGACGTCACCAAGGCCGCGATCACGCCCGCCGAGGTGAAGGGCCACCGGGCGACGGCCTGAGGCCGACGCACCGTCGGGCGGCGGGGCACCCGCCCGACCGGCCGACCGGACGAGCGGGTGCCCCGCCGATCTGCCAGGCTCGACAGCATGATCGCCGGCCTCCGTTCGACCGCCCAGCACTGGAGCGATCTGCTGCCGGTGCTGGCGGTGGTCCTGCTGGCCCTGACCTGGGGCCGGTCGCTGCCGGGCGGCCTGGTCGCCCTCGTGTCGTGTTTCCTGGCCGCGGCGGTGCTGGCCGCGGTGCACCACGCCGAGGTGATCGCACTGCGCGTGGGTGAGCCGTTCGGGTCGCTGGTGCTCGCCGTCGCGGTGACCATCATCGAGGTGGCGCTGATCGTCACGCTGATGGCCGACGGCGGCGAGAAGAGCGCGACGCTCGCCCGGGACACCGTCTTCGCGGCGGTGATGATCACCTGCAACGGCATCGTCGGGCTGTCCTTGCTGGTCGCCTCGCTCAAGCGGAGGGTGGCCGTCTTCAACGCCGAGGGCACCGGCGCGGCGCTGGCGTCGGTCGCGACGGTGGCCGGACTGAGCCTGGCCCTGCCGACGTTCACCACCAGCGCCCCCGGCCCGCAGTTCTCCACCCCGCAGCTGGTCTTCGCCGCGCTGTCCGCGCTGATCCTCTACGGGCTGTTCGTGGCCACCCAGACCGTCCGGCACCGGGACTACTTCCTGCCGGTGACCTCGTCCGGCGAGGTGATCGACACCGAGGAACACGCCGACCCGCCGTCGGCGCGGGCGGCGTGGAGCAGCCTGGGGCTGCTGGCGCTGGCGCTGATCGCGGTGGTCGGACTGGCGAAGGGGGTGTCGCCGACCATCGAGTCCGCGGTGATCGCGGCAGGCCTGCCGGCGTCGGTCGTGGGCATCGTCATCGCCCTGCTGGTGCTGCTGCCGGAGACCATCGCGGCGGTCCGCGCGGCCCGCCGCGACCGCGTCCAGACGAGCCTGAACCTCGGCCTCGGCTCGGCGATGGCCAGCATCGGCCTGACCATCCCCGCGGTCGCCCTCGCCACGACCCGGCTGCCGGGGCCACTGGTCCTGGGCCTGGGCCCCAGCCACCTGGTGCTGCTCGCGCTGACCGTGACGGTCGGCACCCTGACGGTGGTGCCCGGCCGCGCCACCTTGCTCCAGGGCGGTGTGCACCTCACGCTGCTGGCGGCCTACATCGTCCTGGCGGTGAGCCCGTAGGGCCGGCCGGCCTCCCACGTCATCGGCGGTCGCCGCTACAGGCGATAGGGGACGTTGACCACGGTCACCCCCGGCGTGAACATCAGCCGCGCCGTGAGCCGCAGGGCGCTCTGGTTGTGCAGCGGCTGCTCCCACCAGTGGCCGACGATGAACTGGGGGATGACGACCGTGACGGCGGCACCGGGGTACCGCTCGCCGGCGCCGACCACGTAGTCGATCACCGGCTGGGTGAAGTCCCGGTAGGGCGAGCTGAGCACCTGCAGCGGTACGTCGATGTCATGGGCGTCCCACTGCGCGCGCAGGCCCGTCACATCGGCGGGATCGATCGCGACGGTCAGCGCCTCCAGTGAGGTGGCGCGCATCGTACGGGCGTAGCCCAGGGCCTTGAGCGTGGGCACGTGCAGATCGCTGACCAGCACCATCACCGCGTTCCCGGCCGGCGCCCAGGGCCGTGCGTCCGGGGTGGCCGACAGCTCCCGCGCGACCCGCTCGTAGTGCCGGTGCACCGCGCGCATCCCCAGGAACAGCGTCGGCATGGCGATCACCACGATCCAGGCGCCGTGCGTGAACTTGGTGATCAGGACGATGATCAGCACCAGCCCGGTGAGCACCGCGCCGACCGCGTTGATCGCCTGGGAACGGCGGCGTCGGGCCCGTTCGCCGGGCCGCAGACCCGGGGCGGCCAGGATCGTCCGCCAGTGCCGGACCATGCCGGTCTGGGAGAGGGTGAAGGAGACGAAGACGCCGATGATGTAGAGCTGGATGAGGTGGGTCAGCTCGGCGTCGAAGAGCACGATCAGCCCGATCGCGGCGAGCGCGAGCAGGACGATCCCGTTGGAGAAGACCAGTCGGTCGCCGCGGTTGCGCAGTTGCCGGGGCGCGAAGCGGTCCTCGGCGAGGACCGACGCCAGCATGGGGAAGCCGTTGAAGGCGGTGTTGGCGGCGAGGATCAGCACGCCGGCCGTGAAGGCCTGCAGCAGGTAGAACAGGGCGTCGACGTCGCCGAAGGTGGCCCGGGCGATCTGGGCGAGCGCGGTGGAGGTCGGCGTGTCGGCCGGCAGCCCCAGCTCGGTGGGGTCCACCGCGACATGCACGTCGTAGCGCATGGCCAGGATCGTGATCCCGCCGAACATGGTGACGGAGAAGAATCCCATGACCAGCAGCGTGGTGGCGGCGTTGCGGCTCTTGGGCCTGCGGAACGCGGGCACGCCGTTGCTGATCGCCTCGACTCCGGTCAGCGCCGTGCACCCGGAGGCGAAGGCGCGCATCCCCAGCAGTACCAGTGCCAGGCCCGTGTAGACCGATTCGGCGTGCAGCGGCAGGTCCGCGGACTCGGCGCGGATCGTCGCGCCGGTGGCCATCCGTACGGCGGCGAACGCGAACATCAGGTAGACGAAGAAGACGAAGCCGTAGGTGGGGAGCGCGAAGATCCGGCCCGACTCCCGCACCCCGCGCAGGTTCATCAGCGTCAGCAGCACCACGAACGCGACGGACAGCGCCACGTTGTGGCCGCCGAGGGAGGGGATCGCGGAGGTGATCGCGGCGACGCCGGAGACCACGGACACCGCGACGGTCAGCACGTAGTCGACGAGCAGCGCACTGGCCGCGGTGAGCGCCGCGCCCCGTCCGAGGTTCTGCGCGCTGACGAGGTAGGCGCCACCGCCACCGGGGTACGCGTAGCAGGTCTGCCGGTAGGAGGCGACCACGACGACCAGGACCAGGACGATGGCGGCCGCGGCGTACCAGGTCAGATGCAGCAGCGCGACCCCGCCCAGGCCCACGACCAGCAGGATCTCCTCGGTGGCGTACGCGACCGAGGACAGCGGGTCGCTGCAGAAGATCGGTAGCGCCAGCCGCTTGGGCAGCAGCGTCTCGCCGAGCCGCGCACTGTCCAGCGGGCGGCCTACCATCATCCGCTTCGTCCTGGAGAAAAGGGGGGTCATAGCCGGACAAACTATGGTCCGTCGGAGGGGGCGGGAGGGAGGCTCGCGGAGCCGTGCCGAGGGCGAGAGCGGCCACCCGCCGGGCCGCCGATTCCCGTGATGGTTTATCGTTCAATTGCGGCGGGCGCTTCCCCCCTGCCCGCTGCGAGCCCCGGCCGGAATCCCCCGTTCGGCCGGGGCTCCCCCACTTGGTACCGGGCGCGCGCACCGCCCGGAGTCCGGGCGCGGCGGCCTCTCAGCGCAGGTGCGACGCCCCGTTGACGTCCAGCACGGTCCCCGAGGACCAGAGCGCCTCCGGCGCGGCGAGGTAGTGGACGGCCGAGGCCACATCCTCCGGCGACGCGACCCGCCCGAACGGACTCTGCCGCCGCACCTCGTCGGTGAGGCGCTCGGCGACCCGCTCGGTCTGCACGAACCCGGGCGCCACCGACGCCACACCGATCCCGTACGGCGCCAGATGGACCGCCAGCGACTGCCCCATCGCGTGCAGGGCCGCCTTCGACGCGCCGTAGGCGGGATGGTCCGGCTCGCCGCGGAAGGCTCCCCGCGACCCGATGTTGATGATCCGCCCCTCCACCTCCCGCTCGATCATGTTGCGCGCCGCGCAGTAGCTGACGTTCGCCGCGCCCAGCAGGTTCACGTCCACGACCTGCCGCCAGGCGCGCTGCCAGTCCTCGAACGACGTACGGTCCAGGGGGTGCGCCACGTTCGCGGCGGCGTTGTTGACCAGGACATCGACGCCGCCGAGCCCGTCCACCGCCGCCCCGACGATCTCCGCCGCCCCCTCCGGCGTCCGCACATCGCCCTGCACCAGCACATGGCCACTGCCCGCCAGCGCCCCGAACGCGGCCTCGGCCGCCTCCCGGCGCGAGGAGTAGTGCAGCGCGACGCGATCGCCGCCGGCCGCGAACATCTCGGCGACCGCACGTCCGATCCCCCGCGAAGCCCCCGTCACCAATACCGCCCGGCTCATCGGACGCCCTCCCTCAGCACATCGATCTCCGCCTGCCGTACCGGAAACGATCTTAAGGACAGGACCTCGGGGAAGTGCGGGGGCCGCACGTGACGGACACGACCCGGGGGTGCACCATCACCCGGTCACTGCCTCGTCGACCCACAGCAAGGGAGCCCACCATGCCGCCCGAGTCGTTCATCCACCTTCGTGGCCGTCGCTTCGCCTTCCTGGACTTCGGCGGCCCGGGACCTGTCGTCCTCGCCCTGCACGGTCATTTCGGGAGGGGGCGGATCTTCGCCCCACTGGCGGCGGCACTGGCCGGACGGTACCGCGTCGTCGCGCTCGACCAGCGCGCCCACGGCCTGTCCGACCACGGCGGCGGGCTCACTCCCGACGACTACGTCGAGGATGCGGCCGCCCTGTTACGCGCCCTGGATCTCGCGCCGGCCACGGTTCTGGGGCACTCCATGGGCGGGGCCATCGCCTACCTCCTCGCCGAGCGCCACCCCCGTCTCGTCACCGCACTTGTCGTCGCGGACATGACCGTTCGCAACGAGGAGCCCGAGACGCACCCCGTTCTCGACGTCTCGGGCTGGCCTCGCAGGGCGGCATCGCGCGAGGAACTACGCGCCGCGATCGAAGCGCACGGTGTTCCCGACGCCGGTTACTTCCTCGACAGCGCGACGGAGTACGACGACGGCTGCGGACTGCTCTTCGACACCGCCGAGATGATGGCCTCTCAACACGCCCTGACCGGGGACCACTCCGCCGCGTGGGCCGCGTCGAGGCAGCCCGCCCTGCTGCTCAGGGCGAGCGAGAGCTTCGTCCTCACCGGCGAAACGGCCCGCCGGATGGCTCGGGAGCGGCCCGGTACGGAGCTGGTCGAACTCTCCGGCTGCGGACACTGGCTCCACGCCGACGACCCTGACGGGTTCGCCCGCGCCATTCGATCCTTCCTGGACCGCACCCACGCACACCTCACCGACGCACCGACGACATGACCCCAAGAGCCGGGCCCGGGTTCAGGTCATGGACACCGGCCGCGGGCCGATGGGGCGGCGGGACGCCTCCTGTCCTCCGAAGGCCTTGCGGAGGACTTCGCCGAACTCGGCGGGGTGGGTGGTCAGGCCGGTGTGCCCGCCGGGGAAGTGCCGGAATTCCGCGCCGAGACGCTCGGCCAGGAATGCGGCCGACCGGTAGGGCAGTTCGCCTCGGGAGTCCTGGCCGCCGGCCAGGACGAGCCGGTCCGAGAGCGCCTGAAGCCGGGGGACGTCCGGGGCGTAGGACATGAAGCGGGGCACGATGCGCCCGACGAAGTAGGGCAGGTTGGCCATGGTCTGCTCGGCCCGCGCCGCCGCCTGCGGCGGAAGCCTGAGCTCGGCCTTCGGCTCGGTGGTGTCCTCGCCCTTCTTCAGCCCTGCGGCGAACACCTCCATCGCCGGCATGAGTCCCTGCGCGTGGAACGTCTCCTGCACGCGCGCGAGGAGCGCGCGGTGTTCCAAGGCGTCGGGGAGGACCTCCACCACCGGCGGCTCGTGCGCCACGAGGCGTGCGACGCGGTCGGGGTGGGCGGTGAGCAGATGCAGGGCGGCGATCGCGCCCGAGCTGGAGCCGAACACCCGGGCCGGCTCACCGGGCGACAGCAGCTCCAGCAGGCGGAACGCGTCGTCGGCGTGCTCGGCCACACACTGCTCGGCCTCGGGGTCCTCCAGTGTGCTGCGGGACATACCGCGCGGGTCGTAGGTCGCGACGGTGTATGCCGTGGCCAGGTCGTCGGCGATGCCGTCGAAGGCGGCCGCTCCGCCCGCCCCTCCGGGTATCAGCAGCACAAGCGGGCCCTGGCCGCGCACTTCGTAGTGCAGGGTCGCGCCGTTCACGCGCAGGCGGCCTATGGTCGGGTCGGTCATGAGGGGTCTCCTTCGGTCAGCGGGGGCCAGTGCTCCAGGAGGGAGTGCAGGGCGTCCAGGGCGCGGATCCAGGACTGCTGCGGCGAGCGCTGGTGCGCGAACCCGCCCGCGGCCTCCAGGGCGACGAACCCGTGGAAGGTGCTGCGCAGCAACCGGACCGCGTCGGTCAGATCGGGCTCGGCCAGCCCGTAGCCGCGCAGCATGCCGTAGGTCAGCTCGACGGCGCGTCGCGGTCCTGGGGCTGCGGCGGCCAGCTCGGGATCGATCTGGAGGGGGGTCTGCGTCGCCATGTAGCGGCCCGGGTGCGCGTGGGCGTACTCCCGCCAGGCGTCGGCGAACGCGACCAGCGCGTCCTTGCCCGATCGTCCGGCGGTCGCCTCCGCGATACGGATGGTCTTCTCGTCCGCCGCCAGCAGGGCGATCCGCCCGCGCAGATCCTCCAGACCGCGCACATGCGTGTACAGACTCGCGTCCTTCACGCCGAGCCGCCGCGCCACCTGCGACATGGTCACCTGATCCAGCCCGACCTCGTCCGCCAGCTCGGCGCCCGCGATCGTCACCCGCTCCGCCGTCAGCCCGGCCCGTGCCATAGCCCACTCCTTCCTAGGGGTATTAGGTTTATCCTAGGGCACCTAGGAAGGCAACCGGGAATCGGACGAGACGGGAGGAAGGAGGGGAGGCAAGGAGGGGGAAGAAGGAGGGGAGAAGGCAGGGTGAGGAAGAAGAGGGACGCGGCGCGTGCGTCGTGGCGCCGGCGCCGATCTGCGGGCGTCCCGGCCTCGTCCGATCATCGAACCATGGCCCCCACCGCCGAGCACGGCTCGACCCCGTACCCCGTGATCCGGCCGATGCTGGCCACGGTCGGGCCGCTGCCCGACGAGGACGAGGAGGCGGCCTGGGCGTTCGAGGCCAAGTGGGACGGCGCGCGCTGCATCGTCAACACCCCCGGAGACGGCACGCTCCGGCTGGTCACACGGGCGGGCAACGACGCGACCAGCACCTACCCGGAGCTGGCGCCGCTGGGCGAGCAGTTGCGGGGCCGGCCGGCGGTGCTCGACGGCGAGGTGGTGGTGCTGGACGCGCGCGGACGGCCGGACTTCGGGCTGCTGCAGCGGCGGATGGGCGTGGTGAACCCGCGGCGTACGGCCCGGTTGGCCATGGAGCACCCCGTACACCTGGTCCTCTTCGACCTCATGTACCTGGGCGAGTCGCTGCTCGGCTCGCCGTATCACGAACGCCGGGCGGTGCTGTCCGGACTGCGGCTGCGCGGCCCCAACTGGTCCTCGCCCGCCTACCTCCGGGGCCATGCGCAGCAGGCGTGGGAGGCCTCGCTGCAGGGCGGGCTCGAAGGGGTCGTGGCGAAGCGGCTGAACTCGGCGTATCTGCAGGGTGTCCGGTCACCCGAGTGGCGCAAGACGAAGCATCTGCTGACCCTCGACGTGGTCATCGGCGGCTGGACGGAGGGGCACGGCGTTCTCGCGGGGCTTCCCGGTTCCGTCCTGGCGGGCGTGGCGGAACCGGCCGGGCTGCGGTACGTCGGCTCCGTGGGCTCGGGGTTGTCGGACCGGGAACGGCGGGAGCTGGCGCAGTACCTGGCGGTGATCCCGATGGACCGTTCGCCGTTCATCAACCCGGTGGACACCATGGGCGCGCACTGGGCCGAGCCCCGGCTGGTCGCCGAGGTCATGCTCACCGGCTGGACCTCGGCCGGGCGGCTGCGGCACCCGATCTGGCATCGGCTGCGGCCCGATCTGACACGTCTGGGCTGAGGCGGGGGCAGGGACGGCTGCCCCCGGAGGGCCCGGGAACGGGGCGGACCCGGCCATGACCCATCGGACAGGCCCTAAGGGCCCCGTCAGGTCACGGGCGGCAGAACGTCGCCGTGGTCACCGAGCCGCCGTCGTTCTCGTCGTCCGTGCCGAGGATTCCCGTGCGCGAATCCGGCAGGCACGCCAGCGCCTCGATCTTGTGCCCGGCGAACGTGGTGAGCCGGTCCGGCGTGCCGGACAGCCTCAGCTCGGCGTCGCCGTCCTCGCGGACGACGAGGCGTCCGGCGGCGTAGAGCGCGGAGTCGTACGGCCCGTCGTCGCCGGGGTCCGAGGCCGACGACACCGTCAGTCCGCCGCGGGCGGAGAGTTCCACATCGGAGACGTGCCGCACGTTCTCGGCCGGGTAGGGCACGCTGAATTCCGCGGAATCGGGCTTGCCGAATGCGTCGGTGGCCGGATTCCAGGTCGCCGCGGTCAGCTTCGCCGGGCGATCGTCGCCGCCCCGGTCCGCCCAGACCGCGACGACGCCGCCGCGGGCGGTGCGGGCCAGCGCGAATCCCTCGTAGTTGCCGTCCGGCGAAATGCCCGGCAGCCGGAATTCATGGATAACGCGTACGGCGTCCCTTACCCGGCGAAGGTCGCCGTTTTCCCGGAGAACGGCGCCCTTTTCCCGGCGGACGCGGTACGCCGTTCCGTCGCTGGCGAGGGCCACGTACTCCCCCTCCCGCCCCGGCACGGCGTCGATCGCTTCCAGGTCGACGGGCGGCTCACCCAGCCACTCGACGGCCCTCACCTGCGGTTTCGCGTGCCGGCTGGACCGCAGGGCGACCAGCCGCTGCTGGCCGGGCTCCTTGTTGTCGCGCACGGCGAGGGCGTCGACGGTATCGCCGCGGCGACCGTCGACCACGATGCCGCTGACACCGGAAGTGATGTCGTCCCCGACCCGCTGCCAGTCGTCCGCCGGCAGCTCACCGGAAGCCGGCGCGAGGAGCGTGGCGCCGGCTATGACCGCACTGATTACTTTCTTGATCATCGGCCGAGTGTAGGGCGGATTCCGGGGTTACCGACGAGTGATCGACGGGCACTTCGTAAAGATTCAACGACCATCATCATCCACCGACGCCCCCCCCATTTCCTGATTCCTGCCGGAATACCCATCCGGACCGCAATTCCGCTGTCGATCCGCAGCAATCCTTATCGATCAGCGTCAATCCGTATCGCTCCGCGTCAATCCGCATCGCTCCGCGTCAATCCGTATCCATCCGAATGACCGGCGCGATAATGACAGAGTGCGCCATATCCGGTATGTCGCCGGTCGGCGCGATGCGCCGGGCGGCTGACGCACCGGGACGGCCGCGCCGGTTCGGGAAGGCTCGACAAGAGCAGCCACCCACGCCCGGACGGAAGGAGCCGGTGATGCCCCACGCCACCGAGGGCGACGCCAGGTGCGGCAACACCGAGTACGGCAGAGCGCCCTTCAAACGCTCCCGGAGCCACTTCGCGGACCGCATCACGGCGGACGGCCGCGACGGCTGGCCGGTCGAGGCCGGCCGCTACCGGCTGGTGGCGAGCCGCGCCTGCCCCTGGGCGAGCCGCGCCGTCATCGTGCGGCGGCTGCTCGGTCTGGAGGACGCGCTCTCGCTCGCCATCCCCGATCCGCTCCAGGACGACCGCAGCTGGCGCTTCACCCTCGATCCGGACGGACGCGACCCCGTACTCGGCATCCGCTTCCTGAGCGAGGCCTACGACGCCCGCGAGAAAGGCTACCCGGGCGGGGTCAGCGTCCCCGCCATCGTCGACGTGCCCAGCGGCAAGCTGGTCACCAACGACTTCCAGCAGATCACCCTCGACCTGTCGACACAGTGGACGGCGCTGCACCGGCCGGGCGCTCCGGACCTGTATCCGGAGCGGCTGCGCGAGGAGATCGACGTGGTCATGGCGGGTGTCTACCGGGACGTCAACAACGGCGTGTACCGGGCCGGTTTCGCCACGAAGCAGAGCGCGTACGACGCCGCCTTCCGCGATCTCTTCCGGCGGCTGGACCTGCTGTCGGAGCGGCTGTCCGAGCAGCGCTACCTCGTGGGCGACACCCTCACGGAGGCCGACATCCGGCTGTTCACCACGCTAGTTCGCTTCGACGCCGTCTACCACGGCCACTTCAAGTGCAACCGGTTCAAGCTGGCCGAGGCCCCGGTGCTGTGGGCGTACGCCAGGGATCTCTACCAGACGCCGGGCTTCGGCGACACCGTCGACTTCCACCACATCAAGCAGCACTACTACCGGGTGCACACCGGCATCAACCCGACCGGCATCGTCGCCCTGGGCCCGGACCTGTCCGGCTGGCTGACGCCGCACCGCCGCGAGGAGTTGGGCGGCCGGCCGTTCGGCGACGGCACCCCGCCGGGGCCGGTACCGCCGGCCGAGGAGGTACCGCCGAGCGGCCGCCCCGAGCACCTCCGGCTCGGCTCCTGAGCGCCGCCCCGGCTCCCCCGCCCGCCTGACCGGCGCGCCCGTACCGTGAGACCCTGAGAACACAGGGACTGTGAACTCCACGAGATCCACGCGAGGAGTGAGCCCGATGAGGATGGTTCTGACGGCCCGCATACCTACCGAAGTGGGCAACGAACTGATCAAGAACGGCGCCCTGCCGAAGATCCTGGAGACGGCGATCGCCGCGCTGCAACCGGAGGCGGCCTACTTCACCCTCGACGGCGGCGACCGTGCCTGCTTCTACTACTTCGACATGCAGCAGTCGTCGCAGATGCCGGCTCTGGTCGAGTCGTTCTTCATGGATCTGCACGCCAAGGTCACCCTGCAGCCGGTGATGAACGCGGACGACCTGCGCAGGGGGCTCGGTGAGCTGATGAGCGGCACCTGAGCGCCCCCGCCGGCGCTCCCGCCGCCCGTCCGCGTCACTCCGGTCCGGCGTCCTCCGGCGTGCCGCAGGCCAGTTCGCCCAGGACGCCCAGCGCCTCGGCCAGGGCGTCCAGGGGCGGCGACGCGAGTGCCAGCCGCACGGCGTTGGGCGTGTGGCCCGCGCCCACCGCGAACGCTCCCGACGGCGTGACGGCGATCCCGCGACGCGCGGCCGCCGCGACGAAGGTGTCGGCGCGCCATGGCTCCGGCAGCTCCCACCAGCAGTGGTACGCCTGCGGGTCGGCTCGCACCCGGAAGCCGGCCAGCCGTTCGGCGACGATCCGCTGGCGCGCCGCCGCGTCCCGGCGCTTGTCCGCTTCGACGGCCGCCGCGGTCCCGTCGGCCATCCAGCGGGTCGCGGCGTCGAGCGCGAAGCGGGAGGCCGTCCAGGTCCCCGACCGCAGCGCCGTCGCCACGTCCTGGGTGAGGGCCGCGGGCACCGTGAGGAACCCCAGGGACAGGCCGGGGGCGAGCCGCTTGGACAGGCTGTCGACGACCACGGTGCGTTCGGGCGCCAGCGCCGCGAGCGGCGGCAGATCGTCGCGGAGGAATCCGTAGATGGCGTCCTCGATGGCGTGGATGCCCAACTCCCCCCACATCCCGGCGAGTTCCCGGCGTCGTGGGTCGGGCATCGTGATGCCCAGCGGGTTGTGCAGGGCCGGCTGGAGGTAGACGGCGCGCAGTGGAGCGGCCGTGCGGAGCGCCTCGGCCGTCAGGCCGTGCTCGTCCATGGCGAGGGGTACCAGCGTGACGCCCAGGCGGGCCGCGATGCCCTTGACGACGGGGTAGGTGAGGGATTCGACGCCGAGCCGCTCGCCGGCCGGAACCAGCGAGGCGATCGCGGCGGCCAGCGCCTGCCGGCCGTTGCCGGCGAAGAGCAGCCGTCGGGGGTCCGGGGCCCAGCCGGCACGGGCGAGGTGCGCCGCCGCGGCCTGCCGGGCCGCGGGCGTACCGGCGGCGCCCACCGGGCGGAGCGCGTCGGCCAGGGCGTCGGGGCGCAGCAGATGCTCAAGGCTCCTGCCGAGCAGGGCCGGGTGCTCCGGCAGCACCGGGAAGTTGAGCTCCAGGTCGATCCTGGCATCGCCCGGCTCGGCGAGCGCGGGCTCGGCCGACGGGGCGGCGGTGCGTACGAACGTGCCGCGGCCGACCTCGCCCACCGTCAGCCCCCGTCGGCCCAGCTCCCGGTACACCCGGGCCGCCGTCGAGCCGGCGATCCGCCGGTCGCGGGCGAACCGGCGCAGCGGCGGCAGCCGGTCGCCGGGCCGGAGCCGGCCGGCGGCGATCTCCGCCGCCAGCTCGTCGGCGATCACGCGATAGTCGTCCATCGCCCTTCCCGCTCCTCCTCCAACAGGCCCGTCAGGCACCCGAGCCCGTCACTCAACAAGCGCGCCCGCTCCCTCGACGAGCGCTCCTCGACATGCACCTTACGCGACATTGCACCGAGATCATTATTTATATTGCACCGAGCGATTGCCCCTCATAGCATCGAGGAACCACTGAGCGGCAGAGGGGATGCACGGCATGGGATCGGCCCGATTCGCAGAGATCAGCGTCGGATACGAGGACGAGGGCAGCGGCGAGCCGCTGGTGCTCCTGCACGGCCACCCGTTCGACCGCACGATGTGGCGCCCGCAGATCGAGCACTTCAGCCGGGCCGGATGGCGGGTGATCGCCCCGGATCTGCGCGGCTACGGCGAAAGCTCCGTCGTCCCCGGCACGACCCCGCTGGAGACCTTCGTCCGCGACACCGTCGCCCTGCTCGACCGTCTCGGCATCGAGCGCTTCGTGCTCGGCGGGCTGTCCATGGGCGGCCAGATCGTCATGGAGTTCTGGCGGCTCTTCCCGCACCGGATCCGCGGCATGGTGCTCGCGGACACCTTCCCCGCGGCGGAGACCGAGGCCGGCAAGACCGCGCGCCGCGACATGGCGGAGCGGCTCCTACGGGAGGGGATGTCCGGCTACGCACACGAGGTCCTGCCGAAGATGATCTCGCCGCGCACCATCGCCACACAGCCGGACGTCGCCCGGCACGTCCTGGGAATGATGACGGGCACGCCGCCCGAGGGCGCGGCGGCGGCGCTGCGCGGCCGCGCCGAACGCCCCGACTACACGGCGCTGTTGTCGCGGATATCGGTTCCGGTACTGGTGGCGGTCGGCGCGGAGGACGCGTACACCCCGGTGAGCGACGCCCGCGACATCCACCGACGCGTTCCGCACGCCCAGTTGACGGTGATCGAGCAGGCGGCGCACATGCCGAACCTGGAGCGGGCGGACGAGTTCAACGCCGCGCTGGAGGCCTTCCTCAGCACCCTGCCACGGACCGCCTGACGGCAGGACGCGCCGACCGGCGCCCGTCTCCCCGATCCCCGTCTCCCCGATCCCCGTCTCCCCGATCCCCGTCGGCCACTCGCCCGTACGCCAGCAGCGCCGCATGCGGCAGCACCAAGGTGCCGGAGGAGTCCGTGAACTCCCCTGCCAGTACGGCGAATCGGCGCCTGATGCGCTCGGCCACGGCGGCCCCCCGGCTGATCACGGTCTGACCGATCGTCGCGACTCCCGCCGCCGCCCCGCTCCACCACTCCCGCGGCGTCGTGCGGTGGTCCCACACCACCGCACGGCAGCCGGCGTCCACCAGACCGGCGCCCCGGAGCAGACCGACCAGACCCTGCACCGTACGCGGGAAGTCGTCCTCGGGTGCGAGCGCGGGCAGATGCGGCGGACGCTCCACCCCGGCCGCCCGCACGGCGCGCCCGAGCAGCGCCTGCCCCGGCGCCGCGGGCACCGCCCAGGTCGTCAGAGCGATCCGGCCGCCCGGCCGGGTCACCCGGCGCAGCTCGTCGAGGGCCGCTCTCGGCCGCCCCACGTGATTGAGTACGAAGTTGCCGACGACCGCGTCGAACCGGGCGTCGGCGAAGGGGAGTTGCGGCAGGGCGGCAACCTGGACGCACGCCTCGGGGACGGCGCGCGCGGCCCGCCGGGCCATATCGGGCTCGGCGTCCACGGCGACCACCCGTGCCCCGCGTACGGCGGCGGCCGCGGCGACCGTTCCCGTACCCGTCCCGACGTCCAGCACCCGCATGCCCGCGCCCACCCCCGCGGCGTCCAGCAGCCGCGGGACCGGATACGCGCAGAGCCTGCCGAATCCGGCCTCGTACGCGGCCGCGCTCCCCGCCCACACCCGGCGCTCGCTGTCGTCGAACGGCGTGTCGGCCATCGCCTTCCCCACTCCCCTCGCCCCGCGCACCGCCGCGCCGCCGCGTCGACTCCCCCTGGACCCAAGGACGTTACCCACCCGTAACCTACCGACGGGTTACCTAAGGTAAGGCCCGCACCTTACTCTCCAGTCAACTCGAGCCGCCGTACGCCCCTCCTGTCTTCCGACAGCGTACGGCGGGCTCGCTTCGAGATCTGGAGCAGAAGATGACGCCCTCCCGCACGACTCTGCGTGCCGCGATCGGCACCGTCTCGGCGGCAGTGCTGGCCACCACCGTTCTCACCGGTGCGCCGGCCACCGCCCAGGCGGCGGCACCGACATCAGTCCCCACGACGGCGGCGTCCGCCGACTCCGTTGCCGCCTCGTCCGCCGTCAGGTTCGTCGACATCGAGGGCGACGGCGGGATCACCCTCAAGGCGAACGTGTTCACCCCGGCCGGCGCCGACGGGACCCGCCGGTACCCGGTCATCGTGCTGCCGACCAGCTGGGGCATGCCGCAGGTCGAGTACCTGGCCCAGGCCAGGAAGCTGGCCGACGCGGGCTATGTGGTGGTCGGCTACAACTCGCGCGGGTTCTGGCAGTCCGGCGGGCAGATCGAGACGGCCGGACCGCAGGACGTCGCCGATGCGTCGAAGGTCATCGACTGGGCGCTGTCCAACACCCCGGCCGATCCGCACAAGGTCGGCATGGCCGGGGTCTCCTACGGCGCCGGCATCAGCCTGCTGGCCTCCGCGTTCGACAAGCGGATCAAGGTGGTCGCGGCGCTCAGCGGCTGGGGCGACCTCATCGGTTCGATCTACAGCGGCCGTACCCAGCATCTGCAGGCGGCGGCGATGCTCGGCGGTGCGGGCGAGCTGACCGGACGGCCGAGCCCCGAACTGCGGACCATCCTCAAGGACTTCCTCGGCTCGAACCTCGCCAAGGAACAGGACATGATCGCGTGGGGCAAGAAGCGCTCCCCCGCCACCTACCTCGACAAGATCAACGCCAACGGCGCCGCGATCATGCTCGGCAACGCCTGGGGCGACTCCCTCTTCCCGCCCAACCAGTACGCCGACTTCTACGAGAAGCTCAAGGGCCCCAAACGGCTGGAGTTCCGCCCGGGTGACCACGCGACGGCCGAGGCGACGGGGCTCTTCGGACTGCCCAACGACACCTGGACCAACACCAAGCGGTGGTTCGACCACTACCTCAAGGGCGCCGACAACGGCATCGACCGCGAGTCGCCGGTGCTGCTCAAGTCCCGTTCCACCGGCGCGTACGAGGGCTACAAGAGCTGGCAGGACGTGCCGTCCGCGCAGCGCAGGATCGAGCTGGGCGGCAGCAAGCAGATCAACACCAACTGGGACTCCGGCGCCAACGGCGGGCTGATCTTCCTCTCCAGCATGCTGGACCAGTTCTTCCGGTTGCCGCCGATGGCCTCGATCCCGCTGCTGCCGCGCTCCCTGGCCGCCGTCTGGCAGTCCGAGCGCTACGAGAGCGGGCAGCGGGTCCGCGGCACCACCAAGCTGCACACCACCCTCACCAGCACCGCCGAGAGCGGCACCGCCATCGCCTACCTCTACGACGTGGGGCCGCTGGGCCTCGGCAGGCTGGTCACCCACGCGCCGTTCACCTTCCACGACAAGACCCCCGGCCAGCCGTTCGGCGTGGACCTGGATCTCTTCTCCACGGCCTACGACGTCCCCGCCGGACACCGGCTGGCGGTGGTCGTGGACACCGTCGACCCGCTGTACATCGAGCACAATCCGGGCGGCGCGCGGCTGACGTTCTCCTCCCCGGCGAACGACCCGTCGTATGTGTCGGTGCCGGTGCGCGACTGAGGGTGCGGCTCGGAGGTCCGAAGGGCACGTTCCAAAGGGCACGTTCCTAAGGGCACGTCCTGGACCTCCGAGCTACGGAACACCCCTACCCGCGCTGCGCCGGTACGGGCAGCGGCTTGGCGGGGCATGTCGCGTCGTGCGCCGGGACGGTTCCGTTCAGGAGGTAGGCGTCGACGATGCGGTCGACACAGGCATTGCCGTTCTGGTACTGCCCGTGGTCGCCGCCGCCCGCGACCGTGACCAGGCGTGAGCCCCGCAGCGCCTGGTGCGCCCGCACCGCGCCCTCGTAGTACGTGGCCGGGTCGTGCTCGGAGTTGAGCATCAGGGTGGGCGGCAGGCCCTTGCCGGTGACCTTCACCCGCGGCGCGTCCGACTCCGGCCAGTACACGCAGGTCGCGGCGTACGCCAGCTCCCGCGCCCCGACCAGCGGGTACTTCTCGGTGTCCTTGGCGCTCTGCCGTATCCAGTAGCCGAGGTCCCGGCTCCACGGGGTGTCGTTGCAGGTGACCGGGAAGTACGTGGCGGCGAATCCGGGAGACAGGTAGCTGCCGAAGGCCTGCTGGGCGAGCCGGCGCTCGGCCGGCGTCGCCGTCTCCCAGTGCTCCAGGGCGGCCAGCGCGGTCGCCAGCCCGTCCCACTGCCGGTCGGCGTTGTACATCCCCTGGAGCGTGGCGTTGTCGAGCTGGTTGGGCCCGATCGTCAGCGGGCCGACGGTGATCGGGCGGTCGTGCAGCGCCCGGCGGCGCGCCTCCCACGTCGCCTTCGCTTCGGCGGCGGTGCTCCCGTAGTGGTAGACCGCGTCGTACCGGGCGATCCACGGCAGGAAGTCCTGCTCGAAACGGCGCTGGAAGCTCATCGGTTGCCCGAGTTCGGCCTGCTGCCAGGTCCCGTCGAACGCCAGGTTGCTGTCCAGCACGGCGCGCTCGACGTGCCGCGGGAAGCGTGTCGCGTAGTACGCGCCGAGCCAGGTGGCGTACGACGGCCCGTAGTACGAGATCTTCCGCACGCCGAGCAGTGCGCGGAACAGGTCCATGTCGCGTACGGCCTGGTCCGTGGTGAGGTACGTGACCAGGTCGCCGCTGCGCTCCCGACAGCCCTTGGAGAACTGCCTGGACCGGTCCACCACGCCGTGGAGCGCCGCGGGCGAGCGGTCGCGGAAGTCACCGGCATAGAAGTCGCGGAACTCGGCGTCGGTCTGGCATGTCGCGTGCGAGCTGCTGCCGACGCCCCGCTGGTCGAAGCCCACCACGTCGTAGGCGGCACCGACCGCGGGCGACGCCTTGACGAAGCCCGCGGGCCGCGTGAGCCCCGAGGCGCCCGGCCCGCCGGCGGCCATCATCAGCACCCCGCGGCGCCTGGCCGGGTCGGCGGCCCGGTGCCGGGACACCGCGATGGTCAGATCCGCGCCCTTCCCCGGGTGGTGCCAGTCGCGGGGCACGGTCATCGCCGCGCACTGCAGCGAGGGCTCCCGCTCGCAGGGCTTCCAGTCGAGCCGCTGCCCGGCGTAGCGCGCGGCCGCGGGCGCGGGCGCTACGCCGCCGGCCGCGGCGCCCGCCGGTGCGGACTGCACCGCGACCGCCGGGGCGACGGCGCTCGCGATGGCCGCGGCCACCACACCCGACAGTGCGGCCACGGGCCATCGCGGTTTCCTGGACGTGGACATCGAACCTCCCGGTGGCCGCGCTCGACCGCGCGGCGTCTGATGCGATGTTCGCGCTCCGGGAACCCTCGATCGATCATGCTGGTTGCCGTCCTCGGGGTGGCACCAGCACCACTACGGCCGTGCCTCGCGCACCGACGTGCCGGGACAGCGCCCTGAAGCGCTCACCCCATGTGGCGCCGGTGGTCCCCCGGCATCAGGGTGCCGGGCTCGGCGGCGGCCACCTCGGCGGCGTCGACCTTGGGGTTGCGCTTCTGGCGCCGGGAGACCCAGTTGGCCAGCCAGGACAGCAGCATGCACATCCCGATGTAGATCGGCGAGATGATCATGACGACGGGGATGAACGGCAGGCCGTAGTCGAGGTTGGAGGCGATCAGCTTGCCGGCGTGCAGGAACTCCTCGTAGGTGATGAGGTAGCCGAGCGAGGTGTCCTTCAGGGCGACCACCAGCTGGCTGATGATGGCCGGGAGCATCGCGCGGACCGCCTGCGGCACCAGGACGTGCGTCATGACCTGGGTCTTGCGCATGCCCAGTGCGTACGCGGCCTCCCGCTGGCCGCGCTCGACGGCGTTGACGCCGCTGCGGAAGACCTCCGCGAGGACCGAGCCGTTGTAGAGGGTCAGGCCGGCGACGAGGGCGGGCAGCGGCGCGACCTGCAGCGCCACATAGATGAAGAAGATCATGACGAGCAGGGGCATCGCGCGGAAGAACTCCACCACCAGGGTGCACACCCAGCGCACGATCCGGTGCTCGGAGAGCCGGCCGGTGGCGAGCGCCGCGCCGAGCGCCAGGGAGAACACCGCCGCGAGGCCGAAGGCCCGCAGCGTGTTGCCGAGACCGGTGAGCAGCAGTTCCTGGATCCCCTTGTAGAGGAAGGGGCTCCACTTGGCCGCGGTGAACTGCCCGGTGTCGAAGAGGAGGTAGACGATCCAGACGACCAGGGCGATGATCACGGCCGTCGCCCCGACGCCGTAGAGCCGGTGCCGCGCCCTGGTCCGCGGGCCCGGAATGTCGTACAGGGCGGTGGTGGTCATCGGGCGGCTCCGAAGCGCTTCTCCAGCACGTTGAAGATCGCGCTGATGGACAGGGTCACGATCAGATAGCCCACGGCGATCCAGACGAAGGACCAGATGATGCTGTAGCCCATCTCGCTGAGCGGTTTGTAGACGCCGAGCAGTTCGGTGACGCTGAAGGCGCCGGCGATCGCGGAGTTCTTGGCGAGCGCGATCAGCGTCGAGCCGATGGGCGGGATGACGGACCGGAAGGCCTGCGGCAGGACGATGTCGCCGAGGGTCTGCGGAAAGGTCAGGCCCAGGCTGCGGGCCGCCTCGCCCTGGCCGACCGGCACGGTGTTGATGCCGGAGCGCACCGCCTCGCAGATGAAGGCCGAGGTGTAGCAGCCCAGCGCCAGGATGGCGAAGAGCTTGAAGGGCAGTACGAGGCCGAAGCGCGGCAGGCCCAGCACCACCGCGAAGAACAGCAGCGTCAGCGGCGTGTTGCGCAGCACCATCACCCATGCCGTGCCCAGGGCCCGCAGCGAGCCGACCGGTGCGACGCGGAAGGCCGCCATGAGGAAGCCCAGGCCGAGCGCGAGCAGCGAGGCGTAGACGGTGAGTTCGACGGTGCCCAGCAGGCCCTCCCCGTAGAGGGAGAGGTTGTCGAGGAGAACGTTCATCGGTCGGTTCCTTGGCTCCTCAGTCCGCCGGGTAGCGGTCGATCGGGGGCGGCTTGGGCGCGGGCACCCCGGACAGGCCGAGGGTCGCGTCGTAGGCCTTCTGCCAGTTGCCGTTCGCCTCGTCCGCGGCGAGCGCGTCGTCGAGCGCGTAGCGCAGCGCGTTGTCGCCGTGCGGGACACCGATGCCGTACGGCTCCTGGGAGAACGGCTTGCCGACGACCTTCAGCTCGTCGGGCACCTTGGCCGCGTAGCCCAGCAGGATCGCGTCATCGGTGGTGACCGCGTCGACCTGGTAGGTCAGCAGGTTGTCGACGCACACCGAGTAGGTGTCGTAGGCGACCAGGACGGCCTTGGGGTACTCGGTCTGCATGCGCTGGTACGGGGTCGAGCCGGCGGCCGAGCAGACGCGTTTGCCGGCCAGGTCCTGCGGCCCCTTGATGTCGTTCTCGTCGGCGCGCACCAGCAGCGACTGGCCGGCCATGTAGTAGGGGCCCGCGAAGCCCACCAGCTTCTTGCGCTTGTCGTTGATGGTGTACGTGCCGACGTAGAGGTCGATCTGGCCGTTCTGCAGGGCCGTCTCGCGGTTGGCGGAGGCGATCGTCTTGAACTCGACGGTGCTGGGCGGGAAGCCCAGTGCGGCCGACGCCATCTTGGCGATCTCGATGTCGAAGCCGGAGTAGCGGCCGGAGGCCGGGTCCCGCTCGCCGAGGTAGGGCTGGTCCTCCTTGACGCCGATGATGAGATGGCCGCGGCGCTTGGCCCGCGCCCAGGTCGGGGAGTCGGGCAGCGAGAAGTCCTTGGCGACGGGGTACTGGGGCAGTTCGCTGCCCTTGGGGCCCTTGACCGGCGGGCTGCCGGGCCGGCCGCAGCCCGCGAGGGCGAGCGCGGCGAGCGCGAGGGCCATGAAGGCCACAAGGGCACGGCGCAGGCGCGTGGAATGACGGTGCGGCATCGCGGCGCCCCCGTTAGTGCTTGAGGATCTTGGAGAGGAAGTCCTTGGCCCGTTCGCTGCGCGGTGCGGTGAAGAACTCCTCGGGGGTGCGGTCCTCGACGATCCGGCCGTCGGCCATGAACACCACGCGGTTGGCGGCGGAGCGGGCGAAGCCCATCTCATGCGTGACCACCACCATCGTCATGCCCTCCCGGGCGAGCTGGCGCATGACCTCCAGCACCTCGTTGATCATCTCCGGGTCGAGCGCGGAGGTAGGCTCGTCGAAGAGCAGCGCCTTGGGCTCCATGGCGAGCGCGCGGGCGATGGCGACGCGCTGCTGCTGGCCGCCGGAGAGCTGTGCGGGGTACTTGTCGGCCTGCGAGGCGAGCCCGACCCGGTCCAGGAGTTCGCGGGCGCGCCGCGCGGCCTCGTCCTTCTTCTTCTTACGGACCTTGATCGGCGCCAGCATGATGTTGGCGAGCACGGTCTTGTGCGCGAAGAGGTTGAACGACTGGAAGACCATGCCGACTTCGGCACGCAGCTGGGCCAGCGCGCGGCCCTCTTCGGGCAGCGGTCGGCCGTCCAGCTTGATGGTGCCCGACTCGACGGCTTCCAGGCGGTTGATGGCCCGGCACAGGGTGGACTTCCCGGACCCGGAGGGCCCGATGACCACGACCACCTCCCCGCGGCCGACGGTGAGGTCGATGTCCTGGAGGACATGCAGATTTCCGAAGTGCTTGTTGACCCCGCGCATCTCGATCAGCGCATCACCGGCCATATGCAGTCCTGCCCACTCTCATCCGTACCGCGCGGAGCCCGCAACCTACCGGGGCGAAAGGGGCGCATCTTCGCTGACACGCACGTATCAGCGGATAGGAGTGGATAAATCAGGTAAGCCCGTTACCTCCCAGGCGGGTGTCAGGCCTCGGAGGCCTCGGCGTAGACCTGGGACAGCTCCGGCGCACCGACATCGGCCCATTCATGGCCCGCCGCCACCACGTCGACCTCCCGCCCGGACTCCAGCCGGACCACCGGCTGCCCGTTGGGCCAGACATGCCAGACCGCGCCGCGCACCGTGCGCACCAGGACCGTGCCGAGGTAGAGACCCGCGTCGTTGCCGAGCCAGGGCACCACCTCCGGATCATCCCGCCATACCGGCTGCAACTGGTCCAGCCGCTCCAACGACCGTACGGAGTCGTCCAGTTCCACCCCCGCGGTGGCGGCCTGGGCCCGCAGCAGCTCGCATTCGGACAGCAGCTCGACGACGCTTCCGGGATCGGCGCGCACCGACTCCGCGAGCGGCACGGACCGGTGCGCATGCTGACGCCTACGCCACTTGTCCAGGAAAGACATGTTCATGGTGTGCAGGGTCCCACCCGACCTGTGGTGCGGGCCACAGGCGCGCGGCGCGAGCGGACCCGGTTCGTCACCTTGACGCTCCCCGCCGGCCTCCCTACCTTCATGGCGCTCGGATCGGATCGGCCGGATCCGGCACCGCCCCCTCGCGCCTTGAGGGAGCGGCCGGATCGCAGTGCACACCTGCCCGTTGACGCTCCCGAAGGGACACCGACCGATGCGCCCACGACGATGGGGAACCACCCTGACCCTGCTGCTCACCGCGACGGCACTGCCCGCCACCATCTCCGCCGGCCCGGCCGTGGCCACCCCGCCCGGCCCGGCACACCACCCGCTGCCGCTGGCGAGGCTCTTCGACAACAGGGCGGTCAGCGACGACTCCGCACCCGGCGCGGCCGACTTCGACGGCGCCGGCCACTCGCTGTCCGCGCAGGACCTGGCGGCGGCCGGCTGGACGCCCGGGAGCGCACCGACCATCGACGCGACACGGCTCACCTGGCCGCGTACAGCGGCCGGGACACCGGACAACCTGCGGGCGGACGGGCAGTCGGTGGCCGTGCGCGGGCGGGGCACGAAGCTGACGTTCCTGGTCGCCGGGACGGGCGGCACGGCGTCCGGCACCGGCAGCGTGCGCTATCGGGACGGCTCGCGCAGCTCCTACGAACTCACCGCGCCCGACTGGCTGTCCGGCCCGCTCAGCACCAAGGCGGTGGCGCTGCCGCACGTCAACGGCGCGGACGGCGGGCCGGTCGGGCCCGCGCGGCTGTACGCGGTGTCGGTACCGCTGCGGGCCGAGCGGGAGGTGGCGTCCGTGGCATTGCCCAAGGCGCCGGAAACGGGTGCGGAACTGCATGTCTTCGCGGTGTCGGTCCGGGACGACGGGCGTGGCCGGACCGGGAGTTGGGCGGCCAGCACTGCCGGCTACCGAGCCGTCGGCCCCTGGCGGGACCGTACGCTGCGGCTGGTCGTCCACAGCGGGGCGGGCGGGCCGCGGGCGCGGATCCGGATCGCCAACACCTTCGCGGCGGCGCCGGTCGACATCGGGGCGGCCAGCATCGCGGTACGCGGCGCGGGGGCGGCGGCGGACGGCGAGCCCGTGCCGCTGACCTTCGGCCGGGGGCGGACCGGCACCCGGATACCCGCCGGCGCCGAGGCCTTCAGCGACCCGGCGCCCTTCGCCGTCCCCGCCGGCACCGATCTGCTGGTGAGCATCCATCTGCCGGGCACGGTGACGGCGGCGCCGGTGCACCAGGAGGCGGCCCAGCTGTCGTATCTGAGCGCGGACGGCAGCGGGGACCGTACGACGGACGCCGAGGGCGGCGGCTATCCGGAGACGATGACCTTCTGGCCGTTCCTGACGGGTGTCGAGGTGGACGGCGGGCCCGGCTCGATCGTGGCGCTGGGCGACTCGCTCACCGACGGGGTGAAGTCGACCGGCGGCGCCAACCGGCGCTGGCCGGACGTCCTCGCCCGCCGCTTCCAGACCCAGAGCGTGCTGCCCCGTTACGGCGTGCTCAACCACGGCATCTCGGCGAACCGGATCGTCACCGACCGCTATCCGGGCGACGGGGTCAGCACGGACACCGGCGGGGTCAGCGCCGAGCACCGACTGGAGCGCGATGTGCTGGCGCAGCCGTCGGTGCGGACGGTGGTGGTGTTCGAGGGTGTCAACGACGTGCGCTGGGGGACCCCGGCCGAGGAGGTCGTCGCCGGCCTTCGGGCCCTCGCCCGGCGGGCGCACGAGCGGGGACTGCGGGTCGTGGTCGCGACCATCGCCCCCTGCGAGGGCTACCGCGACTGCACCCCGGCGGTGGAGGACCGCCGCCAGGCCGTCAACGCCTTCGTACGCGGCGACGCCGGCACCGTCTTCGACTCGACACTGGACTTCGACGCCGTACTGCGCGATCCGCAGCGCCCCCAGCGCCTGCTGCCCGCCTACGACAGCGGCGACCACCTCCACCCCGGCGACGCGGGCCTGCAGGCGCTGGGCGATGCGGTGGACCTGCGGGCACTGGTGCCGGGTCGGCGGGGGTGAGGCCGGGCGCCCGGGGCCTCAGCCCTGCTGCACGGGGACGACGACCAGGTCGGCGATGTTGACGTGCGGTGGGACGGAGACGGCGAAGGCGATGGCCTCGGCGACGTCCTCGGCGGCCAGCGGACGCAGGTCGGTCCGCATACGGGCCAATGACGTGCGCAGGTCGGCGTCGTGCAGGTCCGCGCCGAGTTCCGTGACGGTGACGCCGGGTTCCACGTTCTTCACGCGGACGCCGCGGGGCCCCAGTTCGGCGCGCAGATTGCGGGTCAGGTGGGCGACGGCGGACTTGGTGGCGCAGTAGACCGACCAGTTGGGGTAGAGAGCGTGGCCGGCGACGGATCCCACCTGCACCAGATCCGCGGGACGGCCGTCGGCCGCGGCGGCCAGGAGGCCGTCGGTGAAGGCCCGCGCGGTGTGGAGCAGACCGCGGAGATTGACGTCGATCATGCGGTCCCACTCGTCGGTCCGGGCGGTCTCGAAGGGGGCGCCGAGCATCACCCCGGCGTTGGCCACGACGAGGTCGACGGGCCCGAGGGCCGAGACGACGGCGCGGGCGGCGGTGTCGAGGGCCTCGGGGTCGGTCACATCGACGGCCACCGGCAGCAGGGCTCCCCCGGCCGTGGGACGGAGCCGATCAGCCAGGTCCGTCAGCCGGTCCTCGCGGCGGCCCAGGAGGGCGACATGCGCCCCGCCGGCGGCCAGGCGGCGGGCGGTGGCCGCGCCGATCCCGCTGGAGGCACCGGTCACGACCGCGACCCGGCCGGTCAGGGTCCGGATGAACTGGTCGTCGCCGGTGGCAGTGGTGAGGGAGGAAGAGGCGGTGGTCAAGGGGAGGGAAGTCATGCCCTCACCCTGCGGCGGGCCCGCCGCGGGGACCAGGCAACGCCTCTCCCGGGAGCAGCGATCCTGGGAGTTCCACGGCCACCTTCCGGGCTCCCGCCACCGGCTTCGTCACGCCTAGGGTGGCGGTCATGGACAGCGCGAACCCGCTCGGCGAGTACCTCCGTGCCCGCCGTGCCCTGGTCACACCCGAGGACGCCGGACTGCCGGTGTCCGGCCGGCGCCGGGTGGCGGGGCTGCGCCGGGAGGAAGTGGCGATCCTGGCCGGCGTCAGCAGCGACTACTACACACGGCTGGAGCAGGGCCGCGAACGGAGTCCTTCCGCGCAGGTGGTCGAGGCCCTGGCCCGGGCCCTGAACCTGGGCGAGGACGCCACGGACCACCTGCACCGGCTGACGCGACCGGCCCCGGAGCGGGGGCGGGCACGCACCCGGCCGGAGCCGGTCGGCCCGGCGCTGCTGCGGATGATGGCGGGCTGGCACCGTACTCCGGCCGTGGTGCTGGGAGGCCGTCTGACCGTGCTGGCCGACAACTCCCTGGGCCGGGCCCTGTTCGCCGGCCACACCTACAGCGGCGATCTGCTGCGTCTGGTGTTCCTCGATCCGGACGCGCGGGCGTTCTACCCGGACTGGGAGCGGGCGGCGGGCAACGCCGTGGCCGCGCTGCGATCGGCGGCGGGCACCGGCCACGACGACCCGCAGCTCGTCCGTACCGTCGGCGAACTGTCGTTGCACAGCCCGGAGTTCCGCCGACTGTGGGCCCGCCACGACATTCGCCCGAAGACCCGCGAGACCAAACGCTTTCGGCACCCTCTGGTGGGGGAACTGACGCTGGACTACGAGTCGCTGACCGTCAACAGCGCCCCCGGGCAGCAGTTGGTCGTCTACCAAGCGGCCCCCGGCAGTCCCTCGGAACAGGCACTGATCCTCCTGGGAAGCCTGACCGCCGACGACCCCGCCCGGCATCCGGCACCGTCCAGGACGGCATCCTCCGACGAGAGCTGAACCCCCGCCTCAGGCCCGTGCGGACGACCGCCCCTGCGGCCGGCTGGTTCGTCGCCGGCCGGCCGCATCCCGGCCAGACGCCCAGACGTCCAGACGCCTAGACCCCTACACGCCTAGACGTCGAGGTCCACAACAACGGGGGCATGGTCCGAAGCACCCTTGCCCTTGCGCTCCTCGCGGTCCACGTAGGCGTCGGAGACGGCCTTGGCGAACGGCTCGTTGCCGTAGACCAGGTCGATGCGCATACCGCGGTTCTTGGGGAAGGCCAGCTGGCGGTAGTCCCAGTAGGTGTACGGCCGGTCGTACTTGAGCGGGCGCGGTACGACGTCCGTCAGGCCCGCCTCGCGCAGCGCCGTCAGGGCGGCGCGCTCGGCGGGGGTGACATGGGTGGCGCCGACGAACACCGCGGGGTCCCAGACGTCCTCGTCCGTGGGGGCGACGTTGTAGTCGCCGAGGACCGCGAACGGGCGGGGGCCCGCCGCGTCCTCGGCGACCGCGGTCTTCAGCGCCTCGAACCAGCCGAGCTTGTAGGTGTAGTGCGCATGGTCGATCTCGCGGCCGTTGGGGACGTACACCGACCAGACGCGGGCCGGGCCGCAGGTCGCCGAGATCGCGCGCGGCTCCTGCGCCCCCTCGTAGTCCGGGCCGCCCGGGAGCCCGTGCACCACGTCCTCCAGCCCCACCTTGGACAGCAGGGCCACGCCGTTCCACCGCCCGGTGGCGTTGACCGCCGCTTCATAGCCGAGCTCGCGCAGCTCGTCGTACGGGAACTGCTCGGCGGTGCACTTGGTCTCCTGGATGCACAGCACGTCCGTGCCGGTGCTCTCCAGCCAGGCCAGCAGCCGCGGGAGGCGGGCGGTGATCGAATTGACGTTCCAGGTCGCGATGCGCATGTCTGCAAACCTACAGCCCGGCACTGACAGTCGGCTCCCGGCCGGTCCGGCGCTCAGCCGACCAGGGTGCTGCTGCCGGGAGCGAGCCGGCCGTGGTCGGTACCACCCAGCTGGTCGATCATGGTGTCGTAGATCGGCCGGGCGTGGTCCTGGAGCAGGCTGTCGTGGATGTCGACGGCCCGCCGGGGCGCGACCTCGCGGACGTAGTCGATCACCTCGGCGACCTTGTTCCAGGGCGCGTGGACGGGCAGCAGCAGGGTGTCGACCGTACGGCCCTCGGGGACGGTGAGCGCGTCGCCCGGGTGGAACACCGCGCCGCCGTCGATCAGGTAGCCGACGTTGGTGATCCGCGGGATGTCGGGGTGGATGACGGCGTGCAGCTGGCCGTGCACCTCGACCTCGAATCCGGCCGCGGTGAAGGTGTCGCCCTCGCCGACCGTGTGCACCCGGCCGGGGAACGCGGCCGAGAGCTGCTCGGCGACGCTGGCCAGGGTCCAGATCCGGGCGCCGGGGTTGGCCTCCATGCCCGCGCGCAGCCGGTCCTCGTTGAAGTGGTCCCGGTGCTCGTGGGTGACCAGGATCGCGTCCGCTCCGACGGCCGCGTCCGCTTCGCTGAAGACACCGGGGTCGATGACGAGCGTCTGCCCGTCCTTCTCCAGCCGGACACAGGCATGGGTCTTCTTGGTGAGTTCCATGGCCGCCATCTTGCCGCGCGCGGGGCCGGTGGGGGGCGAGATGGGCGAGCGACTGGAGGGGCCTCCCCCTCGGGCCCGGGAGGCGCGACGAGCCGAGCCCGCCGGCCTCACGCCTCCGGCGTGGTCTCCTCCCGGATCACCCGCTGGGCGACCGCGAAGGCGGAGTTGGCGGCCGGGACGCCGCAGTAGACGGCGGTGTGCAGCAGGACTTCCTTGATCTCCGCGGGAGTCAGGCCGTTGCGCAGGGCCGCGCGGGTGTGCAGCGCCAGCTCGTCCTGGTGGCCGCGGGCGACCAGCGCGGTGAGCGTGATGACGCTGCGGGTACGGCGGTCCAGGCCGGGACGGCTCCAGGTCTCGCCCCAGGCGTAGCGGGTGATGAAGTCGTGGAAGTCCCCCGTGAAGGCGTCGGTGGCGGACTCGACCCGGTCGACATGGGCGTCGCCCAGGACCTCGCGGCGGATCTTGATGCCCGCCTCGTACGTGCCGCCGCGGTGCTGCTCCGGCTGGGCGAGGCCGGACTCTATGGCGGCGGGCGGCGCCTGCGGGGGCGGCGGGGGCGCGATCTGCGGCTTGGGGGCCGCGGCGCCGATGGCGGCCTGGCCACCGGGGCCCGGCTTGTCGTGCCAGGCGGTGGTGAAGTGCCGGATGAGGAGCTCGGTGACGGCCGAGGGCTGCTCGACGGGCGCGAGGTGGGAGGTCCCGGGCACCAGCGCCAGGCTCGCGTCGGGTATGCCGGCGACCAGGGTGCGGGCGTCGGTGGTCGGGGTGACCTGGTCCTCGGAGCCGACGACGACCAGCGTGGGCACGCCGACCCGGCCGAGCGAGGACCGTACGTCGAAGGAGGCCAGCGCCTCACAGGCGGCGATGTAGCAGCCGGGGTCGGTGGTCCGCACCATCTGGACGGCCCACTCGACGATCGCGGGCTGGGCGCCGGCGAAGCCCTGGGTGAACCAGTGCTCCGGGGAGGTGCGGGCGATCGGGTCGAGTCCGTTGGTGCGGATGACCACGCCGCGCTGGCGCCAGGCATCGGCGGTGCCGTAGCGCGGCGACGAGGACACCAGCGCCAGCGAGGTGACCCGGTGGGGGCGGGTGAGCGCCAGCTGGGTGCCGATGGCGCCGCCGATGTTGCAGCCCGCGTAGCCGAAGCGGTCCACGCCGAGCGCGTCGAGGGTGGCGACCAGCCGGTCGGCCAGTTCGGCGATGGAAGGCGCCGCGTGCGCGGGCGAGCCACCGTGTCCGGGCAGGTCGAAACGGATCACGCGCCAGTGACGGGTCAACTCGGGGATCTGCCGGTCCCACATGTGCCATGTGGTACCGAGCGAGGCACCCAGTACGAGTACGGGGGCGTCGTCGGGGCCGTCAATCCGGTGCTGCAGGGTCTTCTCGCTCACCCGGCCACGCTACCGAACACTCTGACGCGGTCCTGACACCCGGGTCAGGAAGAGCTGGCACGAGGACGGCTCGGCGTGGCCGCCGACCGCACTCGAACCGGGATACGTGCAGGTCAGAGCCGCACGGTCGAGACGATGGAGACGACCGGGCGACCCAGCTCGTCGTAGCTCACCATGATCTGCTGGTACGGATGCGGTGCCTTGCTCGTGACGAGAAATCGGGCATCTTCTGACCCATCAAAGCGGTGCTGCGGGGAGTGCGTCGCTGTCTCACTGACGCCCTGCCCGCTCTCGCATCTCACAACAGCCCCTATGACGGGGGCCAAGGCTATACGGGCCTGACCAGGTGGAACACCTCCCGGGCAGCGTAGCGTTTGAGGCATCGGACGATTTCGCGTCGGGTCTTGCCCTCCTTGATGCGGCGTTCGCAGTAGTCCTGGGTGCGCGGGTCGAAGCGCAGACGCGTCTGCACGATCCGGTGCAGGGCGGCATTGGCCTGCCGGTCGCCCCCGCGGTTGAGGCGACGGTACTGCCGACTGCCCGAGGAACGCTCGACGGGACTGACTCCACAGAGTGCGGCGAAGGACGCCTCGCTGCCCAGCCGTTCCGGGTTGTCCCCCACCGCGATCAGCAAAGTGACGGCCGTGTCCGGCCCGATCCCCACCACTGCGAGCAGCTGCGGGGCGTGGCGTTCCACGAGGCGGGCCAGGCGATCTTCCAAGTCCCGGATCTGCTCGGTGAGCTGCCCGATCCGGCGGGCCAGCAGACTCAACGTGATGCGGGTGGCCTGTAGCACCGTCTCTGCGTCGTCCTCGTCATTCTTGCTGTCGTCGGCAAGCCGGGCGCAGGTACGGAAGAGATCCGCATTGTTCAGCCTGGCCAGCTCATCCCGCAGGCCGGGGTCGGCAGTGATGAGGACGGCCTTGAGCTGGTTGATGGCCTGCGTGCGGGCCTTGACTGCCGAGCCCTTGGCCAGTTTGTACATCCGGGCGATCTGCACTGGTCCGTCGCCCGACTTGGCCCGAGCACGCGCCCGCCCGCTCAACACCGCTCGCGCCGCGTTCTGGGCATCGAGCGGATCCGTCTTGCCGCGCCGACGGCGATCCGTGCGGTCCATCCGATTCACGTCGAACACGTCCACACCCTGGGCCAGCAGATAGCGGGACAGAGCCGCCCCGAAGGAGCCGGTCCCCTCAACCCCGGCCCGCCTCACCACACCCAGGCCCCTGGCCCACTTCAGCAGATCGCGGTACCCAGCCGCGGTGGCCGGGAACTCGCCGGTGGCGAGCACTGCCCCCACCAAGGAGAGCACCGCAGCCACGTGAGCATCCCGGTGCGTGTCCACTCCCAGCACCACCTCCCCCGTGGGGCGGCGACGGCGCGCACGCGGGACAGGCGACGTACTCGACGTGCTCGTTGGGGACATGCTCGTTCCCTTCCGGTCCGATGGCTCATCGCGTTGCCGGCACCGGGTCGCGTCAGGTGGTCAGAATTGTGATGACGCCTCATGGATCGGCAGGCCCCTATCGAGACACACCCCGCCAGCCCGGTACCGACAACGCACCTTCCCCGGCCAACGGCCGACACTGTGACAGAAGGACATCGCGGTCAGAGATCTCATGAGTCAGACCCAGACCGGGGAAAGCGCCCACCCACCCTCTCGCCCCTCACGGCATGTGGACACCGGTTGTTCAAACCCGACCGTCAGTCGGGGCCATTCGACAGCTTGCGCCCACTGACGACAGCGAGTGGACGGACCAAGGAGATAGTGACGACGCGCGCTGCGACCGACCTGCTCGGTGAACGGGCAATGGCCTGCCTCGAGGCGGCGCGTCCACACATCGAACACTTCCACGCCCCGGGCCAGCAGATAACGGGACAAGGTCGCCCCGAAGGAGCCGGTCCCCTCCACTCCCGCCCGACGCGCCATGCCCAGCCCCCTGGGCCACTCCAGCAAATCGCGGTATCCCACCGTGGTGGCCCGGAACACCGCGGTGCCGATCACTGCACCCACCAGGGAGACCACAGCAGCCACATGAGCATCCCGGTGCGTGTCCACACCAAGGACCACCTCCCCCATGGACCGGCGTCGGCGAGTACGCGAGAGGTTAAGAACGTACCGGTCATGCTCGTTCACCTTCCGACCCGATAGCGCATCGCGTAGCCGGCGCCGAACCGCGCAGACGGTCAGAACTGTGACAAAGCCTCCACGAGGCGGCCAGAGCCGATGTCTTCCACTTCATCAAGGTCGAATACCACCGCACCCGCCTGCGCAAGCACCCGGATTACGGCTACGTCACCCCGATCGAGACCCGGGCCCTGGCAGCCCAGGACCTCACTCCCGCAGCGTAACCACCCGCTGTCCATGATCAGGGGGAACTTCAGCGGCGGTGTTCACCCAAAGCCACACGCGGAAATCCCAGCTCGGAACACCGGCCCCACAGCGTCTGCGAACGTTTGGGTAGCAGCTGAATCAATCCGACTCATATGCTTTTCCTGGCTCGTTGGGTATTCAACGATGGGTCATGCAGTCACCAGCCGAAGGGAGGGGCCAGCCGTGCCCACAGTGCGCGAGGTGGTGGCCACGGCGGCCCCAGGCAAACTACCGCTGCTCGACGGCCTGGCCTCCCTTGATGACGAGAGTCTGGCTCGACTGCTCGGCCGTCGGAGAGGCCGAAAGGAGCCACTCGGGTTCGGGTTTGCCGAAGTCGCCGGACTGGCCACTCCCGTGGTGTGGCTGGTCGTGGACGAGGCGGCACGCCAGGCTGTGCGCGCCACCGTCGATACGGCCGCCCCCAGGGTGCGCAGGACGGTCAGGGCATTGCTGCGTCGCCCGCCCAGGACTGCGCGCGGGGCTTGTAGAAAACTCCATCGCCGCAGGTCAAGGGCGAGTGGCTCAAGGCTTGCACAACGGAGTGCTGACGGTCTGGGAACGCTGAGCCCATCGCCGCTGGTCAAGCGGGCGGATCCGGGGCTCGCGGGGCGGGCTTGAACAAGTCGGCGGCAGTTCAACGGTTCAGTACGTTGGCTGGCGCCAGAGTGCCTTCATGTGGCGTGGTGTCGAGCCTGGGTGCATGGCTCGGTTTCCCTCCTGTGCACAACGCATCCTTCTGGTCGCCTTGCTGTCCCATGACAGCAAGGCGGTTTTGTTGCACCGTCCTGCTGGCACGGGGGCTTGGTGGCCCGTGCGAGTCGCCGTACCCGATGCCTGCGAACCGGCCGCGCTATGCGCCGCCCGCATCGCCAGTCAGTGGCCCGCCGGCCCCGGTTCGTGCACCCCATGGTCATGATCAGCCAACGCCCGGCCGAAGTCGCCGACAGAGCCATCCCGGGCCCTGGGAGGGGGACGTGATCGTCGGTTCCAAATCCCGCTCAGCCATCGGCACCCTGGTCGAACGCAGCACCCGCTACCTGATGCTCGTCCACCTCCTCCACGGACACGCTGCCGCAAGCGTCCGCAAGGCGCTCGCGGAGGCCGTTCAGGCCCTCCCACCGCACCTGATGCGGTCTCTGACCTGGGATCAAGGCGTCGAGATGGCCTCCCATCACGCGTTCACCGTCGCCACTGGCATCCCGATCTACTTCTGCGACCCGGGCAGCCCCTGGCAGCGAGGCTCCAACGAAAACACCAACGGCCTGCTGCGGCAGTACTTCCCGAAGGGCACCGGCCTATCCCGGCATACCCGCGAGGACCTGGAGGCCGTCGCCGCCGAGCTCAACAGCCGCCCACGCAAAACGCTCGACTGGGAAACCCCAGCCGAGCATCTCGCTAAACTCCTGGCAACAGCCAGTTGATCACCTGTGTTGCAACGCCCCTGGAGTTCGCCATGCGAGTGGGGGCCTAGCGGTTGGTTAGTTGAAGGAGCAGGGGATTACGAAGCGGTCGTACGACCGCTTCACCTTGATCTCCTTGTCCAAGCCGTAGTAGGCGCCAACTTGGTGGTAGGACACGTCAAGGTGGCGGACGCCGCACTTGATGATCCCGATGCCCCGGCCCTCGTTGTTCCTGCGGGATTCCTGCTTCCACGTGACGCTTTGCCTGACAGAGCGGCCACCTTGGTACGGGCTGGCGTCCATGTTGACGGTGGCTCCTACGCTGGCGCTGTAGCCTTCAGTGGCGTTCCACCAGGCGCCGCCATGCCAGTAGGTGTTCCTGTCGGTTTCGATGACCACGGAGGATCGCCCTTCACGGTCGCTGACATCGATGCAGACACGGAAATCGGTGAAGGTGTAGCCGCCGCGGCCGTAGACCGACTCCCAGGGGGTGCAGTGCGTCCCGACTTCGGGGTGGGGGCCGTCGGCGGCAGCCGACGCGGGCGCGGGGGTGATGAGGACGGATATCGCCAGGGCGGCGGCTGCGGCAGTGGCGCCGGCAAGGCGCTTGATCTTGTTCAGGGTGACTCCTCCGTACGGCGATGACGCCGCCGCGCACCGTGGCGGCGGCATCGCCAATTCAAGGAGCAGAGGGGGCGTCAGGAAATTCCCCGACAGGGTGGTTTGAATTCGCCCGAGCCTGTTCTTCGCCAGTGTGGCCAGTTGACGTGCGTCTCCGCCTCGGTCTCCTCGCCGGCCGGCGGTAGCAGCTCGTCCAGCAGTGCGGCGGCGCTCTCGGCCTCCTCGCGCGGACCGATTCGGGCGCCGTCCTGTCCAGTTGCGGCCGCGACTGCCTGGTCGCCGTAGCTGAACGGCCGCCTGCACAAACGCTCGGCTGGGACCCCCGGCCGAGCGTCTGCATAAACTGCTCGCGACCTGACCAACACAGTCACGTGTTGCAATGACCTCTGGAATCCACCGTGTTCGTTGGAGTGGCAGCGGGGCGTGGCGACGATGTGTCCGATCAGTCGGCGGATCTCCGGGACGCTGAGGGGTATGAGGTCGTGCTCGTCGTCTTCGCTACCCCTTCTGCGGCTCGGGAGGCGGTGAGGTAGGCGAGGGCGGCCATCGCGAGGGTGATGTGCCGGTACCAGGCCCGGTAGAGACGGACTTGGTAGTGATCCAGGCCGCATTCACCCTTGACGATCTGGAACACACAGTCAGCCCAACGCTCAAGATGAAGTCCGGGACGGCTTCGTCTCGGCCACGTGGGAGACGGCGCCGATGTCCGGTCCCATCCCCCAGCCGGGCCCGTGGTCGGCGTATGGATGCCGAACGCAAAACCGGTGCGCGCCAAACTCACCACCGACAAACTCGCCGCACTCGCCACCCTATGACTGGACTGGGCCTCCGCGTGATGCGGTCCGTGGTGTGCTGGATGCCTGGGCGGGTGGGGGAGGCTGATGCTGGCTGCGGGTGTTTTACGCGTCAATCTTCCGGGCGTCGGGGCGACGCTGTCGAACCACTCACAGGAGCAGTCAGCCGGGTGGGAGCTGGAATAGTTCACGGACACGGCCGATCAGGAGGGGGGTTCCCAGAACGGTGACGAGGCCGCCGGCCCCGACAAGTTCGGTGGCGTGGCGGACGGCGTCAGCAGTCTCCTGCCGTACGTACAGTTCTCGGCGTGATGCCAGGGCGGTGCGCATCGTGGCCGGGGCCGCTTCGTTGGGATGTCCGACCCGGGTCAGTACCACCGGCCAGTCCGCCGGCAGTGGCTCAAGCATGGTTGCCACATTCTTGTACTGGAGGGTGCCGAAGACGAGGGCGGTGCGCTCAGCGGCGCGGGATTGCCGAAGGATTTCCGGGGCCACGGTGGCTGCACCCTGGTGGTTGGAGGCAACATCGAGCAGCAGGCGGCCGGTCCAGGAATCGAGGTGTGCCGGTGCCAGTAGTTCGAGGCGGCCGGGCCAGCGGGTCGCGGCAAGGCCGCTGCGCAGCGCCTCCTCGGAGATACCTCGGATCGTTCCTCGTTCGGTCAGCGCGTCGATGCCGGCCACGGCAAGAGCCAGATTGTGGTGCTGGTGTTCTCCGCGGAGCGGGCAGGTCAGGTCTCGGTGGACGGCATACGGGGTGGTCACTTCCAGCACGGGACGCCCGCCGTCGGCTGTGCATGGCCGGCAGTGGACTTCCTGGTGGAGGCGCCAGACGGTCACCCCCGTGTGGTGGCTGAGGACGTCTTCTACGGCCTGTGCCGCCTCCTCGGGCATCTCGCCGAGCACGACATGGTCGCCGTCCCGAACGATGCCTGCCTTGTTCCGTGCGATCTCGCCCAGGGTGTTTCCCAGCAAATGCTGGTGGTCCAGCCCCACTCCGGTGATGACCTTGACTCCGGTGTCGAAGCAGTTGACCGCGGTGCGTCGGCCGCCGATGTTCGCCTCCAAGACGGCCAAGTCCACTCCTGCGAGGGCGAAATGAACTGCGGCTGCGGCCGCATGTACCGCTCCTGCATTGGCCACAAGCCCGGTACTGCTGAGGACTTCAGCGACCTTTTGGAAGGCACGGTGACATGCGGTTGGAGAGACGGGCGCCCCGTTGATGCGGATGCGTTCGGTGACACGCTGGAGGTGCGGGCTGGGCATACTTCCGGTCCGCAGTCCGGCCGCAGCCAACGCTGAGACGGCGAACGCGCAGGTCGATCCCTTCCCATTCGTGCCGGTGACGGTCATACCCCGCAGGTTGCGTCCCGGGTCACCCAGGGCCTGGAGAAGCCGGGGCATCGCACTGGCGCCTGCCCCGTTGAACTGGTATCGACCGATGATCTCTTGACACGCCAGGTCTTCCTTGGTCGCCAACTGTGCCACCTCGCCACAAAATTGGTGTGTAGGAGAAATGCGCGGAGACCATCTCCTGCCTCACGCAGGGAGGATCCGCCGCAAGGACCACCACGAACGATGCCCGTACCCACCGCACTCCCGCAGCCGGCAACATCGTCAAATGATCGGAAGCAGTGAGGCCAGGTCGCGCCAAGCAGCGCGTGGGAAGGCTCGGGGGTGCTCGGTGACAACGTGGACGGCGACGTGGTCGGCACCGGCCCGCAGATGGCCGCTGACGTGGGCGGTAATGCGCTCGGTGTCCCCCCAGGCGACGAGCCTGTCGACGAGGCGGTCGCTGCCGCCGTGCTGGAGATCGGCCTCGGTGAAGACTGAGTCGAGCCAGGTTCGGGTGAGGTTGGGCAGTGCCAGATAGGGCGCGAGCACGGTGCGGGCCGCTGCCCGGGCCGCGATCGGGTCGGTGAGCGGGACCACGGTCTGCACCGGGGCCAGCAGCGGGCCCGTGCCCAGCAGCTCACGGGCCCGCGCGGTGTAGCGGGTGTCTACGAGATAAGGCTGGGTGCCGGCGGTCCGGGCGGCGGCCAGCCGTGTCATCCGCGGGCGGTGTGCGCCGATGAGCCGTGCGAAGGGCGGCGGTCCGGTGCCGATGGCGTCCAGCGCGTCGAGATAGCGGTGCATGGCGGTCAGCGGCTGCCGGTAGTTTTCGGCGAACGGGGCATGGCTCACCGCCAGGCCCGTGACCAGTCGGGCGCGGTCGGCGACGGGCAGTGCCCCGTAGGCTGCGGCGAGCCGGTCCGGGGTGTGTGTCCAGATGGAGAGGCAGGCGGTCGCTACCACCGTCCGTCTGGTCGCCGCCAGTACTTCTGCTGCCGCAGCGAGATTCGCCTGCGGATTGTCGCCGGGGGTGCCGCCCAGCCACAGCGTGCCGTAGCCGAGCGCCTCAAGCTCCGCCGCGGCCTCCCTCGCCTCGGCGCGGTCCCCGTGAGTGAGTCCCACACTCCATACACCGATCCGTCCGAGCAGCATGGCGATCCTCTTCTACGCGTCATCCGTAGCCGATGCGAGTTCGCGTTCAACGTCGTCCAGATCACGTGGTGTATTAATGGCCCGCCACGGGCCGTCCACCAGGTAGCCGATCAGCTGCCGTGCCTGTATCAGACGAGGGAGGGTGACCTCCTCGTGGTCGCCCTCCTCGGGCAGCAGTTCCACAACGCGCGGGTCGAAGACGTAGACGCCGCCGTTGACCCGTAACGGCGGTGGCACGTGTGAGACAAGCGCGGTTACTCGGCCCCGCTCGTCACAGTCGACGCTGCCTCTGGGCAGCCAAGGTCGGGGCAGGGCAACCGTTGCCAGCGCGGCGTGACGCCGGTGGTGAGCGAACATCCCGGCGAGCGAAAACCGCGTCCAGATGTCCCCGTAGACCGCCAGCCACGGCTCGTCGAGCCGGTCCAGGGCGGCGGATGCGAGCTTGAGTCCGCCGCCCCGGCCCAGGGGCCGTTCCTCGACCACCACGTCCGTCCGCAGCGGCAGCTGGTGGGAGGCGAGGTAGTCGCCGATCGCCGGCGCCAGGTGCCCCGTGGAGACGACGACCTGTTCCACGCCCGACTCGGCAAGCCAGTCGAGTTGGTGGCGCAGGATCGGAGTGCCGTGCACTTCGACCATTGTTTTCGGCCGGGTCCGCGTCAGTGGCCGCAACCGGCTGCCGAAGCCGCCGGCCAGGATGACCGCCTGACGCACTGTGCCAAGGCCGACATCCCCGCCGTCCACACAATCCGAGAGTCGCGACATGATCACGTAGCGTACGCCGCGCCTGTTCTTCCTGGAACACCAAGTCCCCGTGCCCCGATCCGGTCTTGCCATGCGCCCGAAGCCGGACCAGCCAATGCCTCGTCGTCCACACCACAACCTCTTCACCGGCAGCTACCGGCCGTGGCATGGGTCCCGTTCGTCATCGCCGGCATGGCCGTCGCCCGCCTCGACCTGACCTCCGCCACGGTCCGCATACGGATCGCCGTCTGCGGTCTCTCCCTAATACTGCAACCGGCGTGACGGGACTTCGTCTTGGCCGTTGGGCTGACTGTGTGATGAATTGTTGACGGTCGCGCAGATTGAGGGCGCGGTGGCAGCAGCTTCGGGGGCCTGCCGGAGCTGGTCGAGGCCGGGTCTCCCTGGCCGGGCGGCCGCGGCAGCGAGTGAGGGCGGTAGCCCGGCGCCCCTGCGCGCCAGATCGCCCACAGCTGGCCTGCATTGCCTGGCCACGATGCCGGGGGTCAGGGGTAGGACGTCACACGCATACGGCTCATGGCCTGCCTCCGCAGCTTCTATGACATGAACAGGCGCGTCGGACGACCGCCGCCGTGCCTCCGCCTTAAAGAAACCAACGTTTGCGCGAGCTGCGCGAACAGCGGCTGGATGCGGCGCCGTCGAACGTTGTTCTTGGGCGAGTGAATCCCCGGCCGCGGCCGGTTGGGCGCAGTGGTTGGAGGAAAGGGGGCGAAGTGGTCTGTTCTGCTGATGATCAGGGGGTTTCATGAGGTTGCTCTTTCCCGCGCGGTTGAGGTGCGCGGCGCTGGTGGTCGTGGCGACGACGGTGCCGCTGCTGGCGGTGCCGGGCTCGGCGTCGGCGTCATTGGCCCCGGTCGACCAGGCATTCACTACCCCTGGCCGGTACGAGTTCACCGTGCCGCAGGGTGTCACCAGCCTTCGCGTGACAGCCCTGGGCGCGGGCGGCGGGGGTGGAGGCGGGGGCGGCAACAACAACGGCCCCCTCAGTGGTGCCGGCGGCGGGGGTGGCAGCAGCGGGGGCGCGGTGTCGTGCACTGCCACGGTCGAGGGCGGAGAGAAGCTCACCATCGTCGTGGGCAAGGGGGGCGCGGGAGGCGAAGGCGGAACGGGCAAGTACCACAACGGCAACCCCGGCAAGGACGGGGGCGGCTCCGGTGTGGCGTCCATGGAGCGTGGGCGGCTTCTGGCCTTGGCGCGGCACGGGCTGCCAGGGTCGGGCGGTGAGGCGTCAGGATCCTGGCAAAGCGGTAACGGAGGAGCCGGCGGGGCAAGCAACCACACGCCCCCCGTCTGCCAGGGCACTGACAAGATCCCCAGAACAGGCGAGACCGGCACACGCGGTCACGATGGCTACCGCAACGCCCCGGGACGAGGCGGTGCGGGAGGCAACAACCAGACGTACCCCAAGCCCTGCCCCTTCGCGGGAGACGGAGGCGGCGGCGGCCGCGGAGCGGGCCTCTCCGGCGGAGGGAGCCCCTCCCAGGAGCCGTCCGAGCAGGGCCGCGACGGAAAACCTGGCTGCGTGGTGCTGACCTACACCCCCCTAAGATCCTGCGCGCGTACGGTCGTGAGGTCATCCACGGGGAGCCTCCTTGGCGTTCGGGTGCGGCTGGGACTGGAGGCGCTGGCGGGGGTCGATCTCCTCGAGGGTGAGCGGGTCCTCGGGCCGCTTCCATCGAGAGGTGGGGGCATGCCCCCTGGTGCTGTTCCCCGGACCCAGAACCCGAGGAGATCGAGGCCGAGCCCGACATCGCTGCCGAGTGGGCAGCAGCCCGGCGGCCATTACGGCTAAGTTTTGCGGCGTTCGATCGGAACGCCGCAAAACTTAGCCGTGTGTCTGGGTCAGGCCCCGATCGGGGACGACACCGGCTTCCTGAAGAAGGGCGTCAAATCGGCTGGCGTTCAGCGGCAGTACTCCGGAACGGTCGGCCGCACAGAAAATTGTCAGATCGGCACATTCCTGGCCTATGCCTCTGCGAAGGGCCCGGCGTTGATCGACCGGGAGCTGTATGTCCCCGTCTCCTGGACCAATGACCGCGAGCGGTGCAGGGGGGCCGGGATCGGCGACGAGGTGCCCTTCGCCACGAGATCGAGCACTTCAAGTGGATGCCGCAACGCGCCATCGACGCCCGTGTCCCCTTCGCCTGGATCACCGCGGATAAGGCATACGGCCAGGCCAAGCACATGCGGACCTGGCTGGAGGAACAGCACGTCGCGTACGTGCCGGCCACCAAAGTCAACGACACCGTGACCACCACCGACGGCACGGACGCCGAGGTACGTGACCTGGTCACCAGCCTGCCCCGGCAGGCATGGAAGCGGGTCTCCGCCGGTGCGGGCGCGCACGGCCACAGGTTCTACGACTGGGCCCGGATCGCGATCCGTCCGGTCGGGGAGAACAGCTTCGGGCACTGGGTCCTGGCCCGCCGCAGCATCAGCGACCCACCGAGATCGCCTACTACGTCTGCTACGGCCCCGTCACCTCCCGGTTGAAAGACCTGGTCAAGACCGCCGGCGCATGGTGGCAGGTGGAGGAATGCTTCCAGATCGCCAAGGGCGAATGCGGCCTGGCCCCCTACCAAGTCCGTCTCTACCGGGCCTGGTACCGGCACATCACTCTCGCGATGGCCGCCCTCGCCCACCTCACCGCCACCCGAGCCGCAGAAGCGCAAACGGGGCAGCGAAGACGAGGAATACGACCTCATACCCCTCAGCGTCCCGGAGATCCACCGACCGATCGGACACGTCGTCGCCACGCCCCGCTGCCACTCCAACGAACACCGTCTGCACTGGTCACACTTCCGACACCGCAGCCAAGCCCGAGCCCGCCGCTGCCACTACCAACGACGAGGCCCTACCCCCCACATGCGGTTGCAGTACTAACTGCCCCAGCGGGTGCGACGGCATTTCTCGCAAGCGGCGAAAACGCACGTCCCATATGGGCCGGCGCCCACGACCACATGACCGTGCACGGGCATTCCGTGTCAGCCACGAATGAACCGTAGACCCAACACTGACAACGGGGGTTGATAGAGCGAACCACCGGGCGGCCGAAGGCAGCTTCCAAGAAGTAATTGAGCAGGTGAGGCCGCTGATGCATCCTGATTCTGCGATGCTGCCGACCCCTCTAATCCAGCAGCCTTTCCGAACCAAGTTCCGAGTCTGCTCCGGATTCATTGACGTGCTCATTGATCTTCCACAGCTGCGACACGCGCAGGGCTGTCATCCGGTCACGTTCATTCGACGTCGGCGTTTATACCGAGGCTCGGCCATTCGCCCGCACGCCCAAGCAGTACGGCGCTCCCCCGTCTTTCCACCTCCGCGCCGAAGCGAACACGCGCTCGCGCGCTGCCTGGCAAACGTCTGCAGTCTCACGCCCCTTGCCCCCCGGGGCACCGCGACCGCGCAAGGAATTGGGGTCCAAGAATGCACAACCAGAACAATGCGACGGAGCATGCTCCCCGGCCTCGGGTACATCCGCACCCGTGAAGGCCACGGCCCTCGTCCTCCCCGTAACGTCCCCCACCCTCTGCTGCACTTCGCCCACCGCCCCCGCACCGTCTCCGCCGGCCTCCCCACGTCGTCGAGAACAGCGAGCCGGAGCACAGCAAGACCGCGTCGAACACCACGCACCAGGGCCATCCCCGAACACAGAAACCCCCGCCGGAGCCACTTGAGTTCAAGAGGTCGTTGCAACACCCCGCCTGTAGGGAGTTGCAGTGGACTTCGAGATCCGGGAGGACCGGAGGCCGCAGGGGCCCAGGAAGCTCTTGAAGGAGCGCGAGCTCTACCTTTCCCTTGTGGATCAAGGAATGAGTAACGCGCAGGCGAGCAGGATCGTGGGAGTGCACGAGCGGACCGGCCGGGAGTGGCGTTACGGACGGCCGAAGGGCCGGGTGAAGAGACCGCGGCCGCGGGCGAAGGATGCGCCTGCGGCCGCGGTCCGTGCCGTCAGAACGGCCAAGACGCGGTTGATCGAGGTCCGTGGCGACTCTCGTTATCTCGGCGAGGACGAGCGGATACACATTGCCGACCGGCTGCGGGGGAAGGCCGCCATCCGGACCATCGCGGCCGAACTGGGCCGCAGTCCGTCCACCATCAGCCGGGAGATCCGCCGCAACCGGCACCCCGTGAACGGCCGGTACCGGCCGCACGCCGCGCACGCCCGCGCACGGGCTCGACGGCCCCGCCCCAAAGGCGGGAAGATCGCGGCGTGTCTGCTGCTGCGTGACACCATCCAGTCGTGGTTGGGACTGAAGTGGAGTCCCGAGCAGATCAGCCGGAGCCTGCGGCTGCACTTCCCCGACCGGTCGGAGATGCACGTGTCGCACGAGACGATTTACCAGGCCCTCTACGTCCAGGGCCGGGGCGAGCTGCGCCGCGAACTCACCAAGGCCCTGCGGACCGGCCGCACCCTCCGCAAGCCTCAACGCCGTCCCGACCAGCGCGTTCCGCGCTATCCGGCACCGATGGTGATGATCAGCGACCGGCCGGCCGAGGACCGGGCCGTTCCCGGCCACTGGGAGGGAGACCTGATCATCGGCAAGAACAACGGCTCCGCGATCGGCACCCTCGTCGAGCGGACCACCCGCTACGTGATGCTGGTCCATCTGCCTGGCAACCGCGACACCATCACCGTCCGCGACGCGCTGATCGACACCGCCAGCGCCCTCCCGGCCCACCTGCGACGCTCCCTGACCTGGGACCAGGGCGCCGAGATGGGCCTGCACCACCAGTTCTCCATAGCCACGGGCGTGCCCGTCTACTTCTGCGACCCCTCCAGCCCCTGACAACGCGGCTCGAACGAGAACACGAACGGGCTGCTACGGCAGTACTTCCCCAAGGGCACCGACCTGTCCCGCCACAGCCGCGAACACCTCGACGCCGTCGCCGCCCAACTCAACGGCCGCCCACGCAAAACGCTCGGCTGGGAAACCCCAGCCGAGCGCCTCGCTAAGCTCCTCACAACAGCCGCATGACCAGCGGTGTTGCAACGACCCCTTGAATTCGCCGCCAGCCGACGGGGGTTCCTCACATCTCACAGCAACGACCCCTTGAATTCGCCGCCAGCCGACGGGGGTTCCTCACATCTCACAGCCCCTATAACGGGGGTCATGACTGCGTGGGCCTGACCAGGTGGAACACCTCGCGGGCGGCGTAGCGTTTGAGGCATCGGACGATTTCGCGTCGGGTTTTGCCCTCCTTGGTGCGGCGTTCGTAGTAGTCCTGGGTGCGTGGGTCGCAGCGTAGGCGGGTCTGCACGATCCGGTGGAGGGCGGCGTTGGCCTGCCGGTCGCCTCCGCGGTTGAGGCGACAGTACTGCCGACTGCCTGAGGAACGCTCGATGGGGCTGACCCCGCACAGCGCGGCGAAGGGCGCCTCACTGTGCAAACGTTCCGGATTGTCCCCCATCGTGATCAGCAGAGTGACGGCCGTGTCCGGCCCGATCCCCACCACAGCGAGCAGCTGCGGTGCGTGGCGTTCCGCGAGCAGAGCCAAGCGGCCTTCCAGGTCCTGGATCTGCTCGGAGAGCTGCCCGATTCGCTCGGCCAGCAGACGCAGGGTAATGCGGGTGGCCTGCAGCACCGGCTCTCCACTGTCCGCGTCATTCTTGCTGTCGTCAGCGAGCCGTGCGCAGGTACGAAACAGTTCCGCATTGCCCAGCCGGGCCAGTTCTTCCCGTAGGTCCGGGTCGGCGGCAACGAGGACGGCCTTGAGCTGGTTGATCGCCTGGGTGCGGGCCTTGACTGCCGAGCCCTTGGTGAGTTTGTACATCCGGGCGATCTGCACCGGTCCATCGCCTGACTTGGCCTGGGCCCGTGCCCGCCCGCTCAGCACCGCCCGGGCCGCGTTCTGCGGTGCGTGTCCACTCCAAGGACCACCTCCCCCGTCGGCCGGCGTCGGCGAGTACGCGGGGTTAAGGACCTATCTGTCACGTTCATTCACCTTCCGACCCGATGGCGCATCACGTAGCCGGCACCGGACCGCGCGGACGGTCAGAACTGTGACAACGCCTATTTGGTCGGCAGGCCCCTATCGAGACACACCCGGCCGGCCCGGTACCAGCAACGCACCATCCCCGGTCAGCGGTCGACACAGCGTGAGTAAGACACCGCGGTCAGAGTTCTCATGAGTCAGACCCCGGCCCGGGACAGCACCCACCAATCCTCCCCACACTCACAGCCCCCCGCCCAGGCCCGGCAGAGCATTGTCAGTCCCAGCTCGTGGAACACCCTGAATCTGACTCTGGCCGACCACAACGGATCGCGAAGGCCGACATCACGATCAGCCCTCAGGATTCACCAACGGCGCCAGCGAATGACAGTGCCTCGGCCCCGACCGCCAGACGGGGACCAGCGCGCTCCCACGGTCAGCCGCCTGCTGGGCGTGGCCGACGGAACCGGCGCACCCCGCGCCAAGCGTGGAAGGCGGCTCACACCTGGAGCGCTCCGGCAAGTGGACATCGCCCACCTCCAGGCACACCCCGACGAGTCATTCACTGCCACCCGAATCAGCCGCATCATTGAAATGCGGAGCGCGCCCGGCCCCACTCGCTCCACCCACGCCGCGACGCCCACCTCGTCTTCGCTCCCGATGAGAAGCGGGTACCAGCGCGATACCAGGCCGCCAAGAAGTCGTGCGGCAGGAGCGCAAGGGGATGCCGGTGGTCAGCGCACCACGCTGTCCTTCGCCGAAGGCACCGACTCTTGCAGCCGCCGAGCGCTCGGACAGCGCCGGACCCACATCCACAGGGCCAGCAGGAGGCAAGCCGCCAGGCAGCCGGCTCCAGCCCCGGCCAGGGTCCCGTTGTCACCAGTCACCGTAGTGCCGCCGGGATCGGCCACAGGGCTACAAAGATGCTGGCCAATCCACTACACCCACAGCATCGCCCCAAACCCGGTGCCAGTGGAAGCCGAAGAGCTGGCCGTCCGGACGGGGCAGGTGCTCGCCGCGGGCCGATGAGGGTCCGGCTCGGCGGTGCGGGCGTCTGCGCTCCTCCCGTCCCCGATGGTCCGACCGTCAACCGTCGGTCGGACCATCGGGGGCGGGGTCGCCGAGCAGCGGATCAGGGAGGTCTGCCCAGCTCTCGACGCCGCGCGACAGCTCTCGGTCGTCGAGCAGGGTGGCATCGAGGGTGCGTCGGAGCTCGTCCTGGTCCAGCTCGGTGCCGGTGAAGACGATCTCGTTGCGCCGCTCGCCGTAGTAGTCGTCCCAGAACCAGGAGGCCAGGGTCCGGCGTTGCGGCGACACGCCTCGCCACGCCGCTACGTTGTCCTGCTGCAACCAGTCGCCGGTCTCGCGCAGTTCCAGGTGACGACCCGCAGAGCGCCAGCCGACGACCGACTGGGGGCGGGTGGCCAGCCAGAGGTGCCCCCGGCTGCGTACGACTCCGGACATGATCCGCGGCAGGCTGTCCGCCAGCCGCTCGGCGTGGACGGGACGGCGGGAGCGCCACAATACGGACATCACGCCGTGGTCGACACCCTGCCGGCGCACCAGTGCGACTACGGGATCGAGACGCTCGACCGGGCCGGCCACGGCCCACCGCGGATCGGGCTTCACCAGAGTTCCGAGGGCGTCATCGCCGGACTCGGATACGGAGAGCACCTCCGCGGACGGATTGAGGTGGCCGAGCAGAGCCCGCGTCCCCTCCCGGGTGCCGTCGGTGAGGTCTCGTCCTGGGCTCAGCACCACGGTTCCAGCCGCCTCCACCTGGCGGGCGGCGGCTTCGGCGAGCGTGAGCGAAACGGCGTGGGCACCTGGGCCGTAGGACCGGACGGTCCTGTGCACGCATCGCAGGTCGCTGAGGAAGCGGTCGGGGTCCAGGACGACGGTCAGGGGCCCCAGGCCGTAGTGGTGCGCCGTTGGCGTGCGACCCAGCGGGGTCTGCCACAGAGCGGCGAGGAACAGAGCCGCATCCAGTTCGCCGGGGAGCGCGAGCAGGACGTGTGGGTGCGCCGTACGGCGGGCGATGGCCTCCAGGTCCTGACGGACTATCACGGCCGGGTCTCCTGTGGTCGCCCGGCAGAGGTCACCGCGCAGTTGCTGGTCGTGGCAGGAGACGGTGCGCTGGACGGACGGGTACCGCCCGTCCGGCGCACCGTCGACCGAGACGGAAAGCACCACGGCATCGGGAGCGACGCGACGGAGGAGGTCGACGGCGCGACCACGCGCCTCCGGGGTGTTGCCGCAGACCACGGTGAGCAGGCCCGGGGCCGGCCCTCCGCCGATGCTCACGCGCCCACCCCGGCGATCGCGGTCACGAGTGTGTGGGCGGCCCTGCGTCCCCACGCCACCGCCAACGGAATGTTTCGCATCGAGGTCTGTTACCGGGAGCCGTAGGGGATGAGAGCCATCTCGCGGGCGTTCTTGATGGCGCGGGCTATCTGCCGCTGTTGCTGCTTCGTCACATGGGTCACCCGGCGGCTGCGAATCTTGCCTCGGTCGGAGATGAACTTCCGCAGCAAATCGGTGTCCTTGTAGTCGACATACGTAATGCCGGCGGCCGCCAGCGGGTTGGCCTTGCGCTTGACGGCCTTGGACTTGAGGTTGCTGCGGCGGGCCATGCCAGATCCCTCCTCATGGTTTCGGTGGTACACGTTCAGGCGACCGGGTCGAGGAGTTCGTCGAAGGCGTGCGACAGCTCTTTCCACGCCCCTGGTCCGGCCGCGTGCTCGGTGTCGGTCAGCAGGCAGGAGTCCAGCAGGATCAGCAGGTTCTCCCGGTCGAGGCCGGGAGAGGTGAAGGTGAGGTGCTGACCGCGGTCGCCGTGTTCCGGATGCCAGTCCAGCGAGGCCGCGATGCGGCGTTCCGCAGACACCATCTCCCAAGCGGCGTCGGGCAGCGCGGCCAGCCAGGGCCCGGCGGACTCCACACACAGCGCACCGCCGGCGGCGTCCCAGGCCAGCAGCGTGTCGGGCCGGTCGGCCAGCCAGAACCGCCCGCGGATACGCGCCGCGGCACAGACCAGATCCTCCAGGGCCGCATAGAGCCGCCCGGGGTGGAACGGTCGGTCTCGCCGCCACACGAGAGTGTCGACGCCGTGTGCGTCGGCTTCCTGCGGCAGCAGCGCGCACGACGGGTGCTGACGCGCCGCTGCGGCCTCGACGTCGAATCCGGTCAGCAGGGCCGGCCCGAGCGTGCCCTCGCCCACCCGCAAACGCTGTGCGGCCGGGGTGAGTTGGGCGAGCAGCGCGAGGTCGGCGTCGTCCGCCGGTTCGTCGCCTTCGGCGAGGGCGAGCACCGTGGGGTACTCGATCTGCCGGGCGAAGGTGTCGGCGACGGTGCGCTGATCGGTGGGAGCGGCCGCGAGGCCGGCCTCGGCCAGGTCGTCCCCGTTCGACAGGCACGGCAGGACGAGCGCCGGATCGACCGCGGTGGCCACCCCGGTCAGCTCCAGCGCTTCGCTCTCGGCCGCGATGACGGCCGCCATGGCCTGCGGCTCGATGGAGTCCCACAGCTCGACGACGGCCAGCCGGTACGTTCCGGCGTCGGCGAGCCGCACCAGTTCGGGAACCAGGTCCTCACGCAGTGCGCAGCACGCGCAGTCGTTGACCAAGGGCGTGTGACCGCTGCTGACGGGACCGCTCAGATCGCGGATGGTGCGGTGCACCGAGCCGTCGGGTCCGGCCGACAGATCGTGGTGGAGGACGACGGTGCCGGGCACGGAGTGCAGGATGTCCCCGACGGCCGCGCGCCGGGCGCCTTCGCACAGTCCGCCGACGATCACCACCGGCAGGCGGGGCGAGGCGACACTCACCGTTCCCTCCGCCCGTAACGGCGCTGGAAGCGCTCCACACGCCCTGCGGTGTCCAGGACCCGCTGGGTGCCGGTGTAGAAGGGGTGGCTCACCGAGGAGATCTCCACATCGATCACCGGATAGGTGTTGCCGTCCTCCCACTCGACGGTCTTGTCACTGGTCGCCGTGGAACGGGTCAGGAAGGCATGGTCGGCGGCCCGGTCGCGGAAGACGACAAGCCGGTACTCGGGGTGGATTCCAGGCTTCACAGGGGTCAGCGCTCCTCACGGAAATCGACGTGCCGGCCGACGACCGGGTCGTACTTGCGCAGGGTCAGCCGGTCCGGATCGTTACGGCGGTTCTTGCGGGTCACGTACGTGATTGGGGTCTCCCCTGCTCGAACGAAGTTGAGAGCTTGGGGAACGGTCCCGGCAGTGGACCTGAGCTTGACGATCGGACGCAGTTCGTTACGGGCCATGCCCCGCAGCATACACAATTGGTTTTCATTTTCATTAACCTGTTACGGTGCTGCGGAATCGACCAACACGCAACAAGGGGAGCCATGTCCGCTCACTGCCAACTCACCGGCCGGCAACCCGGCTTCGGCAACAACATCTCCCATTCGCACCGCCGCACCAGCCGCCGGTTCGACCCCAACATCCAGCGCAAGCGCTACTGGCTGCCCAGCGAAGGCCGCCACGTCCGGCTCACGCTGAGCACCAAGGGCATCAAGACCGTCGACACGATCGGCATCGAGGCGGCCGTGGCTCGCATCCGCGCACAGGGAGGCAAGGTCTGATGGCAAAGAAGAGCAAGATCGCCAAGAATGAGAAGCGGCGCGCGATCGTCGCCCGCTACGCCGAACGCCGTGCCGTACTCAAGGCACTCATCGCCGACCCGAACGCATCCGACGAGGACCGCGCGGCCGCCCAGCAGGAACTGCGCCGCCAGCCACGCGACGCCAGCGCCACCCGGGTGCGCAACCGCGACTCCATCGACGGCCGCCCCCGCGGTCACCTGCGCGCCTTCGGCCTCTCCCGCATCCGCCTGCGCGAGATGGCGCACGCGGGCGAGCTCCCCGGCGTCACCAAGAGCAGCTGGTGACAGTCAACGGCCCGACCTGACAGGCTGCGGCCCCCGCTTCCGTCGAAGCCGGGATCCGGGTGGATGCCAGGCGCAGGCTCATGCCGTCCGGGCGTTCCCCGGGCGGCACTTCCATGTCAGCCCAGGCTCGTATCCGCAGGCAGACCGTGCGCCGAGCCGCAGGCGATCTGGCCGACGGCGCCGCGTACGGCCCGCAGGGCTTCCCCCTCCATGAGAGGAAGGCGATGACGGTCTCCAGCGGCGGGCATCCAGGGCCCGCGTAGACGGTTGGCGGATGACGATGACGGTGTCGTCGCCGAGGGGGCGAGGAAGCGTCGTACGCGGCCCTTCAGCACGCTGATCTGCGGGGATCGATGGGGCGGGGGGACGCCTGGCGGCATGGCGCTTCTCCTTGTTCGGCAGAGGTGCCGCAGTCGGCGCAGACGCCGCTGAGTTCGAGGGTGTGCTCGACGGCGGTGAAGCCGGTGTGTTCACCGAGCCGGTCGGCCCACTCCTCGACCACGTCCGTGTCGACGGCCTGGCTGCGGCCGCAGCACCGGCAGATGAGGTAGTGGCGGTGGCCGTCGTCGGGCCGCTGCCGGTACAGCCGCTCGCCGGTCTCGTCGCGGACGACGTCGACGCGGCCTGCCCGCTCCAGGTCGCGCAGGGTGCGGTAGACGGTGCTGAGGCCGACCCCGACGCCTGCTTCCGTCAGCAGTGCGTGCAGGGCCTGGGCGGAAACGAAGTCTCGGCAGGCAGCGAACGTGCGCAGCACGGCGGTGCGCTGACGCGTCCTGCGCGCACCCGGCTCCACGGCGGCCGTCCACCCCGCCTCTGCGCTGCTCATCACGACTCCCCGTTGACCTGCGGCCTGTCGATCACCGACACTAGTTGAACATGATTTTCATGTCTATCATGCCCCGAGCCTTCCACGCCCACGCCCCAGGAGATCCCGTGCACCGTCCGAAGCAGTCCCTCGTCCCCCTTGCCGTCATACCCCTGGCCGCCTTGTCGCTGGCCGGCTGCGGCGCGAAGGGCGACTCCGCACAGTCCGACCGCGCCGGCTCGGGCGCTCTGAAGGTGGTGGCCACCACCACGCAGGTGGCGGACTTCGTCCGCACCATCGGCAAGGGCCACGTCGACGTGGCCCAGCTCGTGAAGCCGAACGCCTCGACCCACGAATACGAGCCCACGCCCGCCGACCTCCAGGCGATAGGCCGGTCCAAGCTGCTGTTCGAGAACGGCGTGGGCCTGGAGGAGGAGTGGCTGGACAAGCCGGTCCACGCCTCTGGCTTCAGCGGCGAAACCGTCGACACCAGCCGGCGTGTCACGCTGCGCCAAGGCGAGGACGAGGAGACCGGCAAGCCCGCCGACGACCCCCACATCTGGCACAACCCCCGCAACGCGAAGATCATGTGCGACACCATTCGGAAGGCGCTGATCAAGGCCGACCCGGCACACAAGGCCGACTACCAGGCGCATTTCACCGCGTACGCCGCCAAGCTCGACGCTCTCGACAAGAACATCGAGCAGCTGATCGGCTCTCTCCCCGAGAACAGCCGCAAGCTGGTCACCAACCACGACGCCTTCGGCTACTACGTCGACCGCTACCACCTCACCTACGTCGGCGCGGTCATCCCCGACTTCAGCGACCAGGCCGAGCTCTCCGGCAAGCAGATCGACAGCCTGGTGAAGAAGATCAAGGCGCAGAAGGTGAAGGCCGTCTTCGGCGAGAGCTCGCTGCCGCCCAAGACCGCCAAGGGCATCGCCCGGCAGGCCGGGGTGAAGGTGATCGCCGGTGACGGCTCGCTGTACGGGGACTCGCTGGGGCCCAAGGGCTCGGCCGGTGATACCTACCTCAAGAGCGAACTGGCCAACACCAAGACGATCGTGGACGCCCTCAAGTGACCACGTCCGCCATTCCCGCGCCGCGCGCCGGAACCGGGCCGGACAGACAACGGCCCGCGGTCATCTTCGACCACGCGTGTCTGTGCTACGGCTCCACGGTCGCGCTCGATGACGTGCACGGCTCGGTCGCCGGCGGCCAGGCGCTCGCGCTCGTCGGCCCCAACGGGGCGGGCAAATCCACCCTCCTCAAGTCGGCGTTGGGGCTGGTGACCGTGGCTTCGGGTTCGGTGACCGTGTGCGGGCGTCGTCCGGCCGCCGCCCGCACACGCACCGCGTACGTGCCGCAGGCCGACACCCTCGATCCCGAATTCCCGGTCACCGTCGGGCAGGTGGTGCTCATGGGCCGCTACCGCGCCGTCGGTTGGCTGCGCCGGCCCGGGCGACGGGACCGCGCCATCGCCGCCGAGGCGCTGGACCTGGTCGGCCTCGCCGACCGGGCACGGGACCGCTTCGGCACCCTCTCCGGCGGACAGCGGCAGCGCGTGCTCCTGGCGCGCGCCATCGCCCAGCACGCGGACGTACTCCTGCTGGACGAGCCCTTCAATGGCGTGGACGCCGTCAGCAGGGACGCTCTGCTCGGCGCGCTGCGCGAGCTGAAGGCGGGCGGCGCCGCGGTCCTCGTCAGCACGCACGACCTGGCGATCGCCCAGGCCCTGTGCGAGCAGGTCTGTCTGCTCAACGGGCGGCAGTTCGGCTTCGGACCGGTGCGGTCGACGCTCACCACCGGCAACCTGAAGGAGTGCTACGGCGCCCGGGTGCTCGAAGTGGACGGCAGCGCCATGGTGGCGGGGGTGTGACCGCATGGACATCCTCACCGACCCCTTCCAGGCCCCGTACATGGCCCGGGCCTTGGCGGAACTGGTGATCCTGGGCGTGCTCGGCGGCGCGGTGGGGGTGTTCGTGCTCGTGCGACGCCTCGCGTACGTGGCGGACGCCCTCACCCACACCGTCTTCCCCGGCGTCGTCATCGGCTTCGCCGCCGGCGCCGCGGAGGGGGTGTTCTGGGGCGCCCTCGCCGCGGGTCTGCTCACCGCAGCACTGCTGACGCTGCTCACGCGCACTCCGCGGATCAGCGAAGACGCGGCGCTGACCGTCATCCTCACCGCGCTGTTCGGGCTGGGGGTGGTGCTGGTCTCACGACAGCACAGCTACCACCACGACCTGACGGCATTCCTCTTCGGCCAAGTGCTCACCGTCACCGACGAGGAGATCACGCAGAGCGTGGCCCTGGCCGTGGTCTGTCTGGCCGTGCTCGCCGTGCTCGGGCGCCATCTGACGCTGCGGGCCCTCGATCCGGAGGGCGCCCGCGCCCTGGGCTACCGCATCGGGCTGCTGGACCTGGCCTTGAACTCGGTGATCGCGCTGGTCGTCGTCGCGGCGGTGCGATCGGTCGGCACCATGCTGGTCATCGCCCTCCTGGTCATCCCGGCGGCCGTCGGACGGCTCCTCTCCCACCGCATCCCGGTGATCGCGGCCACGGGGGCCGGCTTCGGCGGGCTGTGCGCCTGGATCGGACTGACGGCCAGCAACGAAGCATCCCTCCGATACGGGCTGCCGCTGGCCGCAGGCCCCGCCGTGGTCCTGCTGATGGTCGCCGGATACGTGACGCTGCGCGCCGCTACCGCAGTCACCCGCCTTCGCAAGACCTGGAAGGTACGCACATGAGCTGGCTCACCTCGTACAGCGACCGCGCCCTGCTGGAGGCGGCGCTGGTCGGCGCGGTCTGCGGGGCGATCGGCCTGCATATACTCCTGCGCCGACTGGGGTTCTTCGCGATGGCAATGACCCATGCCACCTTCCCCGGGGTGGCGCTCGCCACCCTGACCGGCTTCGACCTCTACCTCGGCGGCGCGGCCACGGGACTCCTCGGCTGCCTGTGCGTGGTCGGCGTCTCACGCCGCCGCGATCAAGGCAACGGCACCGCGACCGGCATCATGCTGGCAGCGGGCTTCGCCCTCGGCGTCGCCGTACTGTCCGCCTCCAACGGCTTCGGCAAGAACCTCGAAGCCTTCTTGACCGGCTCTCTCCTGACAGTCTCGGACCACGACCTGGCGACGACGACGGCCGTCGGCGCCATCGTCCTCCTCGTCCTCGGGATGCTGCACAAAGAGCTTGTGCACGGCGCCTTCGACCCCGACGGGCAACGGGCCGCCGGATACCCGGTGACGGCTCTCGAACTGCTGCTCCTGCTGCTGGTGGAAGCCGTCATCGTCGTCACCGCCCCGGCCATCGGCGTGATGCTGGCCATGTCCCTGATCGTCGGCCCCGCCGCCACGGCCCGGCTGTGGACGGACCGGATCCGCACGGCCGTACCGCTGGCCGTTGCCGTCGGGGTCGGTGGCTGCGTGATCGGCCTGGAGTTCTCCATCCGCTGGGACATGGCAGCCGGAGGCACCATCAGCCTCGTCATCGCCGCCCTCTTCCTGATCTCACTCGTGACCTCACCGCATGGCCTTCGACCCCGGCTCCGAAGCCCCCGAGCCAACCCCCGGACGGAGGCCACGTGAGAGATGCGAAAGCCCCAGGAACATGCGCTCCGCTACCCGGAGTTGACGGAAGACTGACCAATCCCCGGCAGAGCTCTGACGCTTTCCGGCCATAAGGTCGGCCGCATGCCCCCACACCCCCCGAGGCCCCCGGCGCTTCCCGTCCTCCCCTACCGCAAACCCCCTGATGCACAGCGCCACCGGCTACTGGGGAAGCACCCTGGAGGACAAGCGGATGACCGCGGTCTTCTTCTGGATGGCCTGACACCGATCGGGGCAGCAGAACACGCCCGACCCGGCATGCTCCAGGGTTCTGGCGATCGCGTTCGCTTCAGTCCGCGTGAATGTACTCGGACGCGTTCTCGTGCGCACAGGCGTCGTCGAAGCCGTACGTTTGGAACGCAGGATGTCGCCGTACGCTCCGCCGTCCAGGTCGTCGGCGACGAAGCGCCACAACCGCTCGGGGTGGAAGGGGCGGTCGGCGCGGAAGACGAGGCTGGAGATTCCGTACTCCTCGGTCTCCGGGACATGGTCACCGTTGAGTTCGGCGACCCAGCCCGGGGCCTGCTGAGCCTTCTCCACGTCGAAACGCCCGGTCCCGAGAACGCGGACCGGGTCGATCCGCCCGTGGCTGACGGGCACGATCTGGGCGGAGGGGTTCAGCCGGGCCAGAGCGGCTCGCAACCGGTCGGCTTCCGCGTCGGTGACCAGGTCGAGCTTGTTCAGCACGATGACCTCGGCGAACTCGACCTGGTCCATCAGCAGATCGCTGACGGTGCGCTCGTCGTGCTCGTACTGGTCGAGGCCCCGCTCCGTCAGTTCGTCTCCGCGCCCCAGCTCGGGCAGGAAGTTGGCGGTGTCGACGACGGTGACCATGGTGTCCAGAGCCGCGATGTCCGCGAGCATGCGCCGTCGTCGCGCGCGAAGGAGAACGTGGCGGCCACCGGCATGGGCTCGGAAATCCCGCTGGACTCGATGAGCAGGTAGCCGAACCGGCCTGCACGGGCGAGCCGCTCCACCTCCTCCAGCAGGTCGTCCCGCAACGTGCAGCAGATGCAGCCGTTGGTCATCTCCACCAGCCGCTCCTCGGTACGGGACAGCGCCGCTCCCCCGTCCCGCACCAGCGCGGCATCGATGTTGACCTCGCTCATGTCGTTCACTATCACCGCCACCCGCAGCCCCGCGCGGTTGTTCAGGACGTGATTGAGCAGCGTGGTCTTGCCCGCGCCAAGGAATCCGGACAGCACGGTGACAGGCAGACGGCGGTGGGATGGCGCGGCGGGGCTGACACGGGACGGCTTCCTCAGTTCTCGTACGGAGCGGCGGACGGGTCGTCAGCTCTTCCCGGGCAGCGGCAGCAGCCCGCGTTCGTAGGCGCGCACGAGGCGCCGGGGCACCTGGTACTCGACGCCGTCGACGTGGATCGGGGCGAGCTCCGGAGTGCTCGCCTTCCACTGCGCGCGGCGGTGGCGGGTGTTACTGCGGGACATCTTGCGCTTGGGCACGGCCACTGCGGAAAACCTCCGAGAGACGGATCGAAAAGACGAGTCGGACACGCGAAGCTACATGAAAACGAATGTCGTATGCAAAAATATGGCAGCGGTGAACCCCAGCGCGGACCTATGGGCCGCAACGCCAGCCCCCGGCCGACCACGGCCCCCCGGACGGGGCGGGCCTACCGGACTGTGGAGGTCTGGCAGGCTGTCCGCCATGAGTGCCACCATGGCCGACCACGTTCCGCCCGAGTTCCGACAGGTCACCCAACCGCCGGAGATGCCCCCGAAGCGCAGGACTGAGCTGATCGAGTGCTGGGCGGCCGTGACCAACGCCGGCGGTCCGGTCGTGCCGCTCGGATTCCCCCTCCCCCCTGTCAGCGTCGAGCAGGTCGCGCCGGCTGCCGACCGACTCATCGCCGGGCTCGATCCGCGGCGCAGCCGACTACTGCTCGCCACCGTCGGGGACGACCTCGCGGGCTGGCTGCTCGTACGCCGTGACATGCATCCGCTGATCGCGCACTGGGGCGAGATCAACCACCTCCAGACACATCCACGTTTCCGCGGCCAAGGCATCGGGGCCGCGCTGATGCGCCGCGTCCGCGAACTGGCGCGGGACGAGATGGGCCTGGAGCAGCTCCACCTCGCGGCCCGGGCGGGCATGGGACTTGAGGGCTTCTACCGCCGACTGGGCTGGCGGGAGGTCGGCCGCTGGCCGGGGGCCTTGCGGGTGGCGCCCGGGGACGACCGCGACGACATCCTGATGGTTCTCGCCCTCTGATTCGGCCGCCGGCCGCCCCTGCCGACTCGATATCCGGGAGTAAACAGCGTGCGAGTGGGAAGAAATTAAGGCCGGACGGCGGCAGCGGTGTCACCTCACCGGGGAGGAACGCCTGGATGCACGGTGCGCCCTTGTACCTGGAACCGGTCCTCGAACCACCGCTGGCGTCGCTGCTGGAGTCGCCCGCGTTCCTGCACACGTTGGTCGATGCGCTCGGCTCACCGCTCAATGTCGTGCTGCCCGACCGGATCGCGGAGAACGTCGAGCGTTTCCGCTGCTCCCTTCGTCGCCACCACCTCACCGGCCAGGTGTTCTTCGCGCACAAGGCGAATCGTTCCAGTGCACTGGTGCGACGGCTCGCCGCCACGGACACCGGCGTGGACGTGGCCTCGCTGGGAGAGCTGCAACACGCCCTCGGCGCCGGCTTCACCCCGGAACGGATCGTGGCGACCGGTCCCAAGGACCCGGAGTTCCGCTGGCTTGCCGCGCGCACCGGCGTCATGGTCAGCGTCGACGGGCAAGGGGAGCTGGAGGACCTCGCCGCCGTGGTGCGCGCGCACGGCCTGCCCCGTGTCCGGGTCCTGCTGCGGTTGTCGGAGTTCGAGGCGTCCGGGGTCAGGGTACTCTCCCGGCGCAGCCGCTTCGGCTCCTCCGTGCGCTCCCTGGACCGGCTGCTGGACACGGTCGAGCGCCACCAGGACGCCATCGAACCGACCGGGGTCGCCTACCACCTCGACACCACCAGCCTCGACGAGAAGGCCGTCGCACTCGAAGGCTGCCTCCGAGCCATGGGCCGGCTGCGGCGCCTGGGATTCGAGCCGCGTGCCATCGACATCGGCGGCGGCTACGGCGTCAACTACCTGGCGCACGGCGCCCAGTGGGACCGCTACACGACCTCGCTCACCGAGGCCGTGCTGGGGCGCCTTCCCCTGCTGACCTGGGGTGGGCACGACTACGGCCTGCGCGCCGAGAACGGCACCCTCCGCGGCGCGCTCACCCTCTACCCCGCCCACCGCCCCGTCGCCGGACCCGCCTACCTAGACGCGCTGCTGTCGACGCAGGCTCCGACCCTGGGCAGCCGCCCGCTGGGCACGCTGCTGCTGGAGAACCTGTACGACGTGCACATCGAGCCCGGCCGGGCGCTGGTGGACCAGTGCGGGCTCTCACTTGCGAAGGTGGCAGAGACACGCCGTACCGACTCGGGGAACATCTCGTGCGTCTCGCGATGACGGCGCGCGATGTGAGTCTGGAGGAGCACGGGGTCCTCGTGGATCCCGTGCTCCTGCCCCGCGACGACGCGTCGGCGGGGACTGCGGGGACACCGGAACCGGTGGGCGTGTACCTGAGCGGAAGCCTGTGCCTGGAGACCGATCTGATCACCCGTAGGACGGTCTTCCTGCCCCGGCTGCCACGACCCGGTGACCTCCTCGCCTTCGCCAACACGGCCGGCTACTGCATGGACTTCAGCGCCACCCGCGCCCAGCAGCAGCCCGTCGCCCGCAAGGTCGCCGTCCACCGGGAGGCGGGCTCCTGGAGCTGGTGCCTGGACGAGCAGTACTGGCCGGTCAACTGCCATGGGGGGCATGACACATGAGGTACGACAGCATCACCGAGGCCATCGGCAACACACCGCTGGTCCGGCTCGATCCGGCCGTGCACGGTCTGCGGAACATCGACCTCTACGCGAAGCTGGAGCTGCTCAACCCCTTCGGTTCGGTCAAGGACCGTGCCGCCTGGCACATGGCGCGGGCCGGGCTGCCCGGTGCCCGGGAACGCGGTGAGACGATCGTCGAGCTGTCCAGCGGCAACACCGCCAAGGCGCTGGCCGTCATCGCGGGCATGCACGGGCTCACGTTCAAGAGCGTCACCAACCGGATGCGGGTGCCGGAGATCAAGGACCTTCTCCTGCTGCTGGGCGCCGAGATCGAGGAGCTGCCCGGGCAGACCGAATGCCTGGACCCGACCGCCACCGAGGACCCGCTGACCCGCTTCCACCAGGAGCTGACACGCCCCGGCAGCACCCACCTCCACACCGATCAGTACTTCAACGCGCTCAACACGGAGGCGCATGCGGCCGGCACCGGCCCCGAGATCGTGGCGGACCTCGACGGCCGGGCCCCGGACTGGTTCATCGCCTGTGTGGGCACCGCCGGTTCGTCCACCGGGGTGGCCAGGGTGCTGCGCGAACACGATCCGGGGGTACGGGTCGTCGGTCTGGTCGGACAGAAGTCGGACTTCATCCCCGGAATCCGCAATGTCGACGAGGTGCACGAGGTCGGTCTCTTCGATCCGGCCACATACGACACGATCGAGCCGGTGAGCTCCGACGAGGCGATCGACGGGATGCTGACCCTGCTCCGCCGCTGCGGGATTCTCGCCGGTCCCACCGGCGGCGCGGCGTACTTCGGCGCCCTGCGCCATCTACGCCCATTCGACGCCGGGCTGACGGAACGCAGGGCCGCCGTGTTCATCGTCTGCGACCGGGTGGAGAGCTATCTCGGCTATGTCCGGCAGCGGCGGCCCGAGTTGCTGGGCCGCCCGCCGGTGAGGAACTCCGTGGCCACGCTCACCGACTCCGAGATACGGGCGGCCACGGTCATCGACACCGCCGACGCGCAGAAGTGGATCGCGACGGACCGGCCGCTGGTCATCGACCTGCGCAGCCCCTTCGCATACGCCGCGCTGCACATCGCGGGGTCGGTCAACATCGTGGACGAGCTGTTCGACGAACTCCTGCGGGGCGGGCTGCCGTTCAGCAAGCGGCAGCCGGTGCTGCTGGCATGTCCGGTCGGAGAGAAGTCCGACCGGTACGCGGCCCTGCTGACTCGCATGGGACATCCCGACGTGCGCAGTCTGGCGGGCGGCATCATCGCCTGGCGGGACGCGGGTGCCCCATTGGTGCGTGACTGACATGGGATGTCCACGCCCCCTGGATGACCTGAGATCGTGGCAGCGGGCCCTGCGCGAGCAGTTCCCTATCATCGTGTCACATCCTGAACTCGCCTATCTGGACAGCGCCGCCACGGCGCAGAAGCCGCAGGCCGTTCTCGACGCCGTACAGACCTATCTGACCACCTCCAACGCCAACGCGGGCCGCGGCACGTACCCATGGGCCAACGCCACGACGGCGATGGTGGAGCGGACCCGCGAGCGGGTCAAGGAGTTCCTGGGCGACCCGGGGCCCGACCGGTCGGCCGTCCACTTCACCGGCGGAACCACCGAAGGGCTGCGCACGGTCGCCCGCGACTGGCTGACGACGCCCGGTTTCCTCCGTGACGGCGACGAGATCGTCGTCCCCTTCGCCGACCACCAAGCCAACCTGTCACCGTGGCTGGAGGCGCGCGAGCTGCTGGCGCGTCAGGGGATCCGGGTTCTGGTCCGCGCGCTGCCGTACCAGGAGTCGTCCGGCGACTACGACTTCGCCGCACTCGCCGCGATGGTCGGACCGCGCACCCGCTTCGTCGCGGCCACGCATGTACACCATGTCTACGGCGGCGACATGAATGTGCAGCGCATCCGCCGGGTGGTCGGCCCGGAGGTGCCGATCTGCCTGGACGCCGCTCAGAGCGTCGGCCATCTGCCGTTCTCCGTGGCCGAACTCGACGTGGATTTCGTGGTGTTTTCCGGGCACAAGACGATGGCCTTGCCCGGCACCGGCGTGATCTGGGCGCGAGAGGCACGCGGGCCCGCGTTCCGGCCCGGCGGCTGGAACGGCACCCCGAACACGGCCGGCATCGCCGCGCTGGGGGCGGCCATGGACTGGCTGGATGCGGCAGACGTGGACCGTATTGAGCGCTGGACGGTCGCCCTCGCTGCCCGGCTGACCGACGGTCTGAGCCGTATGGACGCATATGAGGTGCTCGGGTGTCGGCAGAGCCTGGCCACCGATTCGGTGGTACAGCGACGCCGCAGCCTCGTCACCTTCCGGCACCGTGAAATCGCCTCCAGCGACCTCGGATTCATCCTCTTCAGCCACGGCTTGATGGTGCGCTCCGACAGCCACTGCCAGGCCGGCGCCGGGGAGAAGGAAGGCTCCGTACGAGTGAGTCTGCACGTCCACAACAACCCTGAGGAGATTGACGCGTTGCTCTCCGCGCTCGCCAATGTGCAATGATTTTCAATAGCATTGGCGGTCGCCCGCGGCTCGCCACTGCATTCCGGTCAGGAGCATCCCCTGGCAGGGGGTCAGCAAGTCGGCAGAGGTATCAGGCGGAGTGGGCTCGCAATGGGCTTGAGCACGGCGACGGCCGCGCGGTGGGTCGAACGCTGGGAGAGCCAGCAGCAGCGATATGCGATCGACCGCGAGGAGCGATTCACGGTCATCGCCGACGTGGTCGAGCAGACGACGACCGGTCATACGGATCCGCTGATCGTCGACCTCGGCTGCGGCCCCGGTGCGCTGGCGGCACGGCTGGCCGGCCGGCTCCCGCACGCAGAGGTGCTCGCGGTCGATGGCGATCCCCTGCTGCTGGAACTCGGCCGGGTCTGCCACGGCTCCGCCATCCGCTACATCGAGGCCACGATCGGCGAGCCGGGATGGCTCGGCACCCTGGGCCTGGACCGCCCACTGGACGCGATCGTCTCAGCAACGGCTCTGCACTACCTCGGCGAGCGCACCCTTCGTCGGGTGCACCGGCAGCTCGCGGCCGCACTGCGGCCCGGCGGGGCCCTGATCAACGGCGACCACATCTGCCCAGGTGGCGTGCGCATCTCGGGCCTCGCCGCCGACGTCGGACGTCGCCGAGCCGGTCGGCAAGCCGCGTTCGCCCACGAGGACTGGGAGTCCTGGTGGGCAGCAGCGGGCGCCGACCCGGACCTCGCCGACCTTCTCGCCGCTCGCCACAACCGCCCGCTGCCGTACTGCGAGGGCAACGATCTGACGCTGGCGGGGCACATCGCACTGCTACGTGAGGCGGGATTTGAGGACGCGGGGCCGGTATGGCAGTTCGGCCACAGCCACGTCCTGGTCGCCGTGCGCTGAATCGTCGTCCGGCTTTTCACCGCCCGCGGCATTGACGACGACATTGACGCAGTGAAGGCGGCTGTCACACCCGGGACACGGGACATCCCATGCTCGCCCACGGCCGGCCGGACCGAGGGCCGACGGGGGTGGTGCCGAAGGCATCGCAGAAGCCGGCGCTCCGGCACCATCGCGACTCGCGGAGTGACAGACCTCGGAGCCTCGCCTCCCCCACCGCACCTGCACCGGTCCGCCGAGTCACACGTCGAGCCCGGAGTCACCGGCAGACCCCACATCGTATTTAATGAGAATGATTCCCATATTCACAACTGGAGACTCGCCGATGCACCTCAACCAACCCACACACCAGATACCCCACGGCGCCCCACCCGCCACTTCGCCCCAGGCTCCGGCTGGGACGTGGTCGCCATGAGGACGTTGACCGCGCCGACAAGCGGTGAACGCCTGCGGGGCGACCTCCTGTGGTCCAAGAGGTTCCCATGGGAGCCGGTCTCCTTGTCAGTAGGTGTGGGCCTGGTCGCGGTTGCAGGGCGCCGCGGCAACGTGCGCGTACTGGATCTCGAAGGAGGCGAGGAACACGGCCACTTCTCCTTTCCCGGCGGCATCACAGACCTGGCCTTCTCCCCCGATGGGCGGCATTTGGCCTTGGCGGGCCACCACGGATACGGCCTGTGGCGCACCGCCGACGGCGGGCTGACCACGTCGGCCACGACCACGGCCTGCGTCCGGGCGCGCTGGATGGGGCCGGGCATCGTGGCGATTGCGGAAGGACACAACGTCACCGCATATGACACCAATGGCGTGGCACGGTGGTCCGCCGCCCCCCTCCCAGCAGAAGCCACCGATGTGGCTTGCGTACCGGGCGGACGCCTGCTGGCCGTGTCTCTGGCAGGTCAGGTCCGCTGCTTCATGCCGATGCGCCGTGAACCGGTCGCCGTCCATGTCTACGGCGGCGCACCGAAGGATCTCACTCTGTCCGTCGACGGGCGCTGGGCCGTGTGTTCGGCACACCAGCGTAAGACCTTGTTGTGGCACACACATCGCCCGAGCGTGTCGCCGGTCGAGTGCGAGGACACCTCGGGCCGGCACAGCCCCATCTTCAGCGAGACCGGGAACCGTCTGGCCGTACCGGCAGAGCGCCACGTCTCGCTCTGGTCCATCGGCACCAGGAGACCGACCCGATTGACCACCCTCCCCGTATGCGCATCGGCGCTGGCCTGGCGCCCCGACAGCGGGGACGTGCTCGCGACCGCCGGGTCCGACCACACCGTCCGGCTCTGGCACGCCGACGTTCGAGGCCGGGAAGGCAATTACACCTCCCTCGCCGCTTGGCGCCTGACCACCCCGGCCACGTCGCTCGCATGGATAGGCCCGCGCATGCTCGCCGTAGCGGAGCGGGGAGGCCGCATAGCGCTCCTTGACGTCGACCTCGACACCGATGCACACCGCTCGAAGTGACGGCGAAGCGGCCCGTCTGGGCGGTCGCAGCCACCGGCGCCGAACCGGCGTCGTCTGGCATGCCTGCCCGTAGCCATGCGCCGATCGATTCCGCGTCGGCCTCGGTGACGATGGGCCCGAGGAGGACCGCGGGGCCGTTGGGCCGTTGGGCCGGCGAGCCGTCGTACACGGCTGCACTGCGGCGTGCAGGCCGCGGGGCGCACGGCAGTCCAGGAGTCACCCGAGGGACGTGGTGACGACCATGACGCCGTTTGACCAGCGGTTCCGGCGTGGTCGTTCGCAGGCCCCTTCGTCTGAGGCCCCGGCCGGGGCGGCGAGCAGCGGGTCCACGGGTGCTCCCCGATGCCCGTCGGCGGGCCGTTGACGCCTGGGTGTCGGCGGGCCGTCCATTCCGGTGGAGAGCGGGCGGCAACCGGCCGATAATGAAGCGAAAACCGTTTCGGTTTCTCTTTGGGCGGAGGCCGCGATGCGGGCGTCCTCGATCCGCTGCCCGGCATCACTCATGGTCATGAGCGTGGTGCTGGCCCTGGCCTGTGCCTGCAGCGGTACATCGGACGCCAGGATGGCCGACAGCGCCCGGAGCGCCGCCCCCTCATCCGCGATCCCGGTCGTCGCCTCGACCAACGTGTACGGGGACATCGTCCAGCAGATCGGCGGCGACAAGGTCAAGGTCGTGTCGATCATCAGCGACCCGGCGCAGGACCCGCATTCGTACGAGGCCAGTACGCAGAATCGGCTGGCGCTGGCCAAGGCCGAGGTTGTCGTGGCGAACGGGGGCGGGTACGACGACTTCGTCGGCCGGATGCTCGACGGGTCGAAGAACTCCTCGCCCACGGTCATCGACGCCGTGCAGGTTTCCGGGAAGGCGGCGAAGACGGGCCAGGACCTCAACGAGCACGTCTGGTACGACTTCCCGACGATGGGGAAGCTGGCCGACCGGATCGCCGCCGCCCTGGCCGAGGAGGCGCCCGCCGATGCCGGCACCTTCCGGCTCCACGCGAAGACGTTCAAGGAGCGGCTGACGACGCTGGAGGCCAAGGAGCGGCAGATCAAGGCTGCTCACGGCGGTGCCGCCGTGGCAGTCACCGAGCCGGTGCCGCTGTATATGACGGAGGCCAGCGGCCTGCGCAACAAGACGCCCGCAGCCTTCAGCGAGGCAATCGAAGAGGGCAGTGATGTCTCCCCGCGGAGCCTGCGCGAGACGCTCGCCCTGTTCACCGGCGAGCACGTCGAGGCGCTGGTCTACAACGAGCAGACCTCCAGCCCCGAAACGGAACAGGTCAGGAAGGCCGCCGAGCAGAAGGCGATCCCCGTGGTGCCGGTGACCGAGACGCTGCCCCGCGGCGAGAACTACATCGGCTGGATGACCGCCAACGTCCACGCCCTCAAGCGCGCGCTGGACACCTGATGGACCACACCGAGGCCGTCACGCCGCTCCCCGAACCGGCTGGAACCGCCGGTCAGGGGAGGGAGAGCCCAGCAGCCGGGCCCGTGATCAGCCTGAAGGGCGGCACCCTGGCCTACGGCGACCACGTCCTGTGGCGGGGTCTCGACCTGGAGATACGGCCGGGGGAATTCCTCGCCGTGCTGGGACCGAACGGCTCGGGCAAGACCAGCCTGCTGCGGGTGCTGCTCGGCCGGCAGCAGCTCACCGAGGGCTCGCTGACCGTCCTGGGCCACGCCCCGCGCCGCGGTTGCCGGCACATCGGATACATCCCGCAGCAGACCTCGCTGCCTGCCCACACCATGCTGCGCGCCCGTGATCTCGTGCGGCTTGGTCTGGACGGGCATCGCTGGGGCCCCCCACTGCTCCGCCCCGCGCTGCGCCACCGGGTGGACGAGATCCTGGCCTCGGTCGGAGCGCTGCGGTACGCGGACGTCCCGGTCGGCCGGCTCTCCGGCGGCGAGCGGCAGCGCGTACGCATCGCCCAGGCGCTGGCCACCGATCCGCGGATCCTGCTCTGCGACGAGCCGTTGCTCTCCCTCGACCTGCAGCATCAGCGCACCGTCACCACCTTGGTGGAACGGCGGCGTCGCTCCGCCGGCACCGCGGTGGTCTTCGTGACACACGAGATCAACCCGGTCCTCGGCCTGGTGGACCGGATCCTGTATCTGGCCCGAGGCGGCTACAGGATCGGGCCGACGGACGAGGTCATGACCTCCGCGACCCTCTCCGAGCTCTACGGGACGCGCGTTGACGTCATCCGCGTCGGGGGCCGGATCGTCGTGGTCGGGGCACCGGAGGACGTCGTTGCCCATAGCCACACCGACGGGCCGGATACGGAGGCGCAGCCATGATCGGGCCAGTGCTCGGGCTGCTCGCGGACGACGGGGACGACTCCGGCATCTGGCATCAGATCTTCAACTTCGACGACTACGGCGAACTGCTCGGCCTGGTCCAGAACTCGCTGCTCGCCGGGGTGCTGCTCGGCCTGGTCGGGGGCCTGGTCGGAGTATTTGTGATCATGCGGGATCTGCCGTTCGCCGTCCACGGCATCAGTGAACTCTCCTTCGCCGGAGCCTCGGCGGCGCTGCTGCTCGGGGTGAACGTCGTGGCCGGGTCCATCGTCGGATCCCTGATCGCCGCCGCAGCGATCGGCATCCTGGGTGTCCGTGCCCGTGACCGCAATTCAGTGATCGGCATCATCATGCCGTTCGGGCTCGGCCTCGGAGTGCTGTTCCTGTCGCTCTACAAGGGCCGGGCGGCGAACAAGTTCGGCCTCCTGACCGGCCAGATCATCGCCGTCGGCACGCCACAGATGGCCTGGCTGCTCGGCACGTCCGTGGTGGTGCTGCTCGCCCTCGCGGTCATCTGGAAGCCGCTGACCTTCGCCGCCGTGGACCCTGAGGTCGCCGAGGCCCGTGGCGTTCCCGTACGGGCGCTCTCCTTGGCCTTCATGCTGGTCCTGGGGCTGGCGGTGGCGCTGTGCGTGCAGATCGTCGGAGCGCTGCTGGTGCTCTCGCTGCTGGTCACCCCGGCGGCCGCCGCAGCCCGGATCACCGCGTCTCCCGTACTGCTTGTCGCCCTGAGCGTGGTCTTCGCTCTGTGCGCGATGGAGGGCGGGATTCTGCTCGCGCTCGGCAGCAGCATCCCCATCAGCCCGTATGTCACCACCATCGCGTTCGTCCTCTACATGGGATGCCGGCTGGCGGAGGCACGGCGAACGAAGCAGGTGGCCCGGACCACGCTCGGTTCGCCCGGGCAACCCCTACGGGCGCACACTTGAAGGGAGCGATTCCGACGTAAGGAGTCCTGATGCATCCCGTCGCGCTTGCGGGCGCCGCAGCCGGACGGCTCGCGCACTACGCGGTCTCCGGGGTTGTGGGCGCTTTGATCGTCAAAGGCGCCGCCAAGCGCCTGCCCCAGACAAAGCCCGCCGCCCGGAAAGCAGTTGTCGGGGGCTTGGCCGGTGGAATCGTGGCCGGACGGTGGCTGGCCTCGGCCGCCGAAGAGGCTCGCCTCAAGGCCGGTGACGTCCTCGCCGAGGCCCGTACGTCACTGGGCGAAGAGGTACCGCCACCCTCCGCCGTCGCCACCGAGGGCCACGAGCACGACCACGACCACGACCACGACCACTGATCATGTCCGGTGTGCTCGTCCGCTCCGTGGCCTCCGGCCGGGCCCGCTTGACCGTGCCCTGGGTACAGGCGCGCCCGGGCAGCGCAGGACTGGTCGACGAACGACTGCTCGGGATGCGCGGCTTCCGGGCGCTGCGGATCTTTCCGCGCACCGGCAGCGTCGTGATCTGGATGGCCCCGGACCTCCTGGACATCGACAGCCTGGTGGCCGCACTCGAAGAAGCCCCGGCTCCCTCCACGCCCGCCAAACCCACCCGCTCCACACCCGACTCCTCCACCGGCGAGCTGGCCCGGCTCGTGGTCGGCGGCGCGGTACTCGCCTTTGTGGCGCTGCGCCGCTTGCTGCGCCGCCCCCGCATCACGACCGGATCCTCCGGCCTCCTGGGTGCGATCACCCTCTTCACCGGCCTGCCGTTCTTCCGCGGCGCCCTGCGCTCCCTGCGCGGCCGCAGCCACCCTGGCACCGACACCCTCGTGACGGCAGCCACCGTCATCTCCCTCGTACTACGCGAGAACGTCGTCGCGCTCACCGTCCTCTGGCTCCTCAACATCGGCGAATTCCTCCAGACCCTGACCCTGCGCCGCACCCGGCGCGCCATCGAGGAACTGCTCACCATCGGCGAGGAGCGCGTCTGGCTCGTACGCGAGGCGGGCGCGGAGAACGACGGGCGCGTTGAGGTCGAGGTGGCGCTCGAAGAGGTCGTGCCGGGCGATGTGGTCGCCGTCTACGAGCATCACCGGATCCCTGTCGACGGACAGGTCGTCACCGGCGAAGCCCTCGTCGACCAGGCCGCGATCACCGGCGAGGCACTGCCCGTCTACGCCCGCGCGGGCGCCGACGTCTACGCCGGGACCATCATCACCTCCGGCTCGCTCACCGTCCGGGCCACCTCCGTCGGAGCGGACACCACCGTCGGACGGATCATCAGCCGGGTCGAGGAGGCCCAGTCCGACCGGGCGCCGATCCAGACCGTCGCCACCCGCTTCACCCAGCGCTTCGTCCCCGTCTCCTTCGCGCTGGCAGCGCTGACCTACGCCGTCACCCGCGACGCCCGCCGCGCCATGACGATGCTGCTGATCGCCTGCCCCTGTGCCGCCGGCCTCGCCACGCCCACCGCCATCAGCGCCGCCATCGGCAACGGCGCCCGCCGCGGCACCCTCATCAAAGGCGGCACCCACCTGGAGGGCATCGGCCGGGTCACCGCCGTCGTCTTCGACAAGACCGGCACCCTCACCTTCGGACGCCCACTCGTCACCAGCGTGGTCACCCTCAGCGACCGCTACACCGCCAACCAGGTCCTCAGCCTCGCCGCCTCCGGCGAACTGCACGCCCGCCACCCGCTCGCCCAGGCCATCGTCGCCCACACCAAGGAACAGCACCTGCGCGCGCCCATCCATCAAGCTTGCGAAGTCGTCCTCGGCATGGGCATGCGCGCCGAACTCGACGGCACTCGGCTGCTCGTGGGCAGCCCCGCCCTGCTGCGTCAACATGGCGTCGAGCTGACGGAGGAGGCCCAGGGCTGGACCGAGCAGCTGCGCGACGGCGGCGAGACCGTCATCTGCATTGCCCACGACGAGGACCTGATCGGCCTGCTCGGAGTCTCCGATGCCGTACGGGCCGGGGCCGGGACCGTCATCCAGCAGCTGACCGACCTCGGCGTGAGCCGCGTGGTGCTGCTCACCGGCGACGCACCCGAGACCGCGCAGGTCGTCGCCGACACCCTCGGCATCACCGAGGTCCACGCGCATGCCCTCCCCGAGGGCAAACTCCAGCTGATCCGCGATCTCCAGGCCGAGGGCCACACGGTTGCCATGGTCGGCGACGGCACCAACGACGCCCCCGCACTGGCCCTCGCCGACGTCGGCATCTCCATGGGCGCCCACTCCTCCCACGTCGCCCTGGAGACCGCCGATATCGCACTGCCCGGCGACGACCTGCGGCAGGTCCCCGCCGTCGTCGAACTCAGCCGCCACACCCTGCGCGTCGTCCGCCAGAACTACGGCCTCGCCATCGGCGTCAACCTCCTCGGCCTGGTCGCCGGCGCCGGCGGCTCGATGAACCCGGTCCTGGCCGCCCTCCTCCACAACACCAGCAGCATCGCCGTCGTCGGCAACTCGGCCCGCCTGGTCAACCACACCCCCCACCTGCCGCAGGCAGCCGACGACGTACTGATGGCAGCCCCGTTGGAGGACCGGCGGGTGCGCTGATTCAGGGTCCGAGTCAGCAGTTGGTGACGGCTCGGAGACCATCCGAAGGCCGTAGAGGACGTCGTCGGTGAACCGGTCGACGTCTCACCACGCTGGACCATACTCACAGCCAGTACCGGCCCCGAGCCGGCAGCGTCCGAACGGCGTACGAGATGGGTCTGGAGCAGCTGCGCCTGGCTGCGCGGGGCGGAGTCGGTCTGGAAGACCTCTACGGGCGACTCGGGTGGAAGGAAATAGGCCGTTGGCCGGGTGCCCTTCGGCTTGCCGCAGGTGACGACCGCGATGAGATCCTCATGATTCTCTCGCCGCTGTGAGCCACGGCTGACGGGGCGCCAGCGGCTCCGGCAGCAATGCGCCCCGGTGAGTTGTGGGTCACCGGGGCGGCCTGGAATGTGGGCCCGCGCGGATATCAGCCGACGCTGTGGTGATGGGCGAGGACGGCGTGCGCGTCGGCGCCGGCAGTGTGGTCGGTGTGCACGGTGGCGGCGGTCAGCCTGGGCACGGCGTGAATGAGTGCGTGTTCGGCTTCGACGGCCAGCTGGTGGGCCTGCACCACGGTGAGCTGTGGGGCGACGACAATGTCGGCTTCGGCACGAAGGGAGTGGCCGATCCAGCGGATTCGGATCTGTCCGAGGCCGCCCACCCCGTCCACGCCGCGCAGCGCGGCCTCTGCGGCATCGACCAAGGCCGGGTCGACGGAGTCCATCAGCCTCCGGTAGACCTCCCGCGCGGCGTCCCGCAGGACCATCAGGATGGCCACGGTGATGAGCAGACCGATGATCGGGTCCGCCAGTCGCCAGCCGATCGCGGCGCCGCCCGCGCCGAGCAGGACGGCCAGGGAGGTGAAGCCGTCGGTGCGGGCGTGCAGACCGTCGGCGACCAGCGCGGCGGAGCCGATCCTGTGGCCGGTGCGTATGCGGTGGCGGGCCACCCATTCGTTGCCGATGAAGCCCACCACCGCGGCGACGGCGACCGCCCACAGGTGGGTGATGTCGCGGGGGTTGAGCAGCCGGTCGACTGCTTCGTAGACGGCCAGGGCGGAGGAGGCGGCGATGGTGGCCACGATGGCGATGCCGGCCAGGTCCTCGGCGCGGCCGTAGCCGTAGGTGTAGCGGCGGTTGGCTGCCCGGCGCCCGAGGACGAAGGCGATGCCCAGCGGCACGGCGGTGAGCGCGTCGGCGGCGTTGTGGATGGTGTCGCCCAGCAGCGCGACGGACCCCGACAGGGCGACGACGACCGCCTGGATCACTGTGGTCAAGCCCAGGATGCCCAGCGAGAGCCACAGCGTGCGCATGCCCTCCTTGGAGGTTTCCATCGCCGAGTCGACTTTGTCCATCGCCTCATGGCTGTGTGGAGTAACCAGGTGCCCGACCTGGTGGCGTAGCCGCGACCAGCGTGAGCCACTGTGAGTGTGCTCATGGGCGTGGTCGCCGTGGTCATGGCCGTGCCCGTGATGGTGGTCGTGCGCGTGGTCGTGGCCATGGGCGTTGCCGGTGCGGGGCTCCACGGGCTCATGGTCGTGGTGGGTACTCACGTCAGGGGCGCCTTCCGGGAAACGGGCAGGACGAGTGCGGTCCGCAGCGGGGCCACCCCTCTATTATGTGCACATGAGCGCACGCATGCATCTATCACCTGCACAAGGCTCGCACCCGCAAGAGCCAGGCCCGGAGCATTACCGGCTCGCGGCCGACGTCCTGGGCCTGCTGGCCGACCGCACCCGCCTGGCCCTGCTGCACGCGCTCGGCTCGGGAGAAGCGGACGTCACCACACTCGCCGAGGCCGTCGACGCCGCCCGGCCATCCGTCAGCCAGCACCTGGCCCGGCTGCGACTGGCCGGGCTGGTCACCACCCGCAAGGAGGGCCGACGGGTGATCTACGCCCTCCCCGACGGACACCTGCGGCGCATGGTCGACGAAGCCCTCAACCTGGCCGACCACCACCTCAGCGGGAAAGCACCACACGACTGATCCGCCCCGGCGGACCACTGAAGCACTGGGGGACCTCACTGACAACAGCCCTGCGCCGCCAGTGACATCTACTCTGCGTCCGACAGGTTCGGCTCCTGGCCGGTCGGATCGTGGAGGAGCTGGCGGGCGAGGGTCGCGCACTTCACTGCGGTGGTCTCGGAGAGGTCGAAGATCGCGGTCAGGTGCAGTGGGTCGGCTCCGGTGGCCAGGGTCTCCCCGAGGACGCGGGCGGCGCATCGCTTCCACCAGGGATCCGCCAGCCCCGCGCCGCCGATTGAGCGGTCCACATCCGGGCGTAGCGGCCCTCGGGCTCGGCGAGGAGTTCGGTGTGGGTGCCGCGTTGGATGATGCGGCCGTTGTCGAGGACGAGGATCTGGTCGGCGCCGGCGATGGTGGTCAGGCGGTGAGCTATGACCATGACGGTTTTGTCGGCCACGGCCACCAGGCGGTCGATGGCCTCTTGGACGACGGCCTCGGACTCGGTGTCCAGGGCGGCGGTGGGCTCGTCGAGGACGAGGACCGGGGCGTCCTTGAGGAAGGCGCGGGCGATCGAGATGCGCTGGCGTTCGCCCCCGGAGAGGACGGAGCCGAGCTCTCCGACGCGGGTGGCGTAGCCGTCGGGCAGCCGGCTGACGAAGTCGTGGATGCCGGCGGCGCGGGCCGCGGCCTCGATCTCGGCGTCGGTGGCGTCGGGCCGGGCGAGGGCGATGTTGGCGCGGATGCTGTCGTCGAAGAGGTGGACGTCCTGGAAGACGACGGCGATATGGCGCAGTACGTCGTCCGGGGCGAGGGTGGTCAGGTTGGTGCCGCCGAGGCGCACGGTGCCGTGCTGCGGGTCGGCGTAGCGGCACAGGAGGCGGGTGAGGGTGGTCTTGCCCGATCCCGAGGTGCCGACGAGGGCGGTCACGCTGCGGGCGGGGACGGTGAAGTCGACGTCCTGGACGGTCGGTCGGTCCTGGCCGTCGTAGGTGAAGGTGACGTGGTCGAAGTCGAGGTCGAACGTGCGGGGCGGCTCGCCGCCGGGGGCCACCGGCAGCGGGCGGACGGCCAGGACGTCGTCGATGCGAGCCAGGGCTGCTTCGGAGAGTTCGAAGAGCTTGGTCATGACGGCGGCCAGGCTCAGGGGTTCGGCGAAGCGGGCGGCGGCGACCGTGACGGCGAGCAGGGTGGCGGGGGTGAGACGGGCGTCTAGGGCGAGTGCGGCGCCGAGGGCGACCAGCGCCACCAGGGCGAGCTGGACGAGGAGTTGCGCGCCGGCGACGGGGAGCGCCGCGGAGCGGTTGGAGGCGGCCTGGGCCTGGTGTTGCCGGGTGAGTACGGGCAGCAGGAGCGGTGAGTCGGCGCCTGCCTGGCCGGTGGCCTTGAGGACGGGGAGGCCCTGGACGTACTCGACGATCCGGGCGGCGCTCTCGCCGTCGGCCTCGTCGACCGCGCGGAAGCCGCTGCCGGAGCGGCGCTGGACCTGCCGTACGAGGGGGAGAGCGGCCAGGGTGCCCGCCACGAGGACCAGGCCCAGGCGCCAGTCGAGGACGAGGACCACGGCGCCCAGTACCGCGGGGACGGTGACGAGTTGGACGAAGAGGGCGGCCAGTGAGGAGACGGCGGTGGCGGCCGTGGTGGCGTTATTGCCGACGACCTGGGTCAGGTCGCCGGCGGCCCGCCGGGCCAGTTCCTGCTGGGGCATGGCGCGCAGGGCGGTGCCCAGGCGCAGTCTGGTGGCGCGGGTCACCAGGTGCCAGTGGTCGTAGGTGAAGGTCATCTCCCGTACGCGCAGGGCTCCTTCGCCCGCTACGAGAAGGGTGAGCACGGCGAGCCAGAGCCAGACGCGGCCGGTGCGGACGGGGTCGCGGCAGAGTTCGGCGAGCAGCGGGACGAAGCAGGCGTAGGCTGCGGCCTGGAGAACGGTGGCGGCCAGCGACACGCGCAGGGTGGCGCGGAATTGCCGGGCGTAGGGTCCGGCGGCGGTGAGCATCAGGCGCAGGATGCGCTTCACGGGGTGATCTCCTCCTTGGCCGGGCGGTGGGTTCGGCCGCCGGTCAGGTCCCAGTCGGCGGCTTGCTGGTGCAGCGACCAGAGGCGGGCGTAGCGGCCACCGGCGACGATGAGGTCGGCGTGCCGGCCGCGTTCGGCGATCCGGCCGCCGTCGAGGACCACGATCTGGTCGGCGTCGGCGATGGTGGCCAGACGGTGGGCGATGATGACGACGGTGCGGCCGCGGGTGAGGCGCGCGAGGGCCTGCTGGATCGCCGCCTCGGTCTCGGGGTCAGTGAACGCGGTGGCCTCGTCGAGGATGACGACGGGGGCGTGGGAGAGGATCGCGCGGGCGATGGTGAGGCGCTGCCGCTGCCCCCCGGAGAGGCGTCCGCCGCGCTCCCCCACCGGGGTGTCGTAGCCGTCCGGGAGTTCCTTGACGATGAAGTCGTGGGCGGCGGCGGCTTCGGCGGCGGCGCGTACCTCGTCGTCGGTGGCGTCGGGCCGGGCGAGCCGGATGTTCTCGGCGACCGTGCCGCTGACCAGGAACGGGTCCTGGAAGACCAGCGAGACATGGCGCAGCAGGACGTCGCTGCGGATGTCGCGCACATCGGTGCCGCCGAGGCGGACCGCGCCCGAGGTGACGTCGTGGAACCGGGGAACCAACCGGGCGAGGGTGGATTTGCCAGCTCCTGAGGCGCCCACCAGCGCGCATACGGTGCCTTCGGGTATCTCCAGGTCGATGCCGTTCAGGGCGGGTTGGCCGGTGCGGCCGGGGTAGTGGAAGCCGACGTTCTCGAAGGTGACGGACGATCCCGTGGGTTCGCGCGGCTGCTCCGGCTCCGGAAGCGGGGGTGTGTCGAGGAGCGCCTGGACACGGACGGCGCCGGCCTTGGAGTCGTTGATGTGGTTCGTCAGATGCATCAGGGGGGAGACCGCCTCGATCGGCATGGTGCCGATCAGCAGGGCGAGCAGGAGATCGGTGAGCGAGATCCAGCCGGCCGTGAGCATGGGGACACCGGTCACCGCGACGAGAAGCAGGGTGGGCAGCGGCACGATGAACAGCCGGTGCAGACGGCCGGAGGCGCGAGTGGTCGCCATCCACGCCCCGACGGCCTCGGTGAACTCCTCGACGGCGGTGGCGAACCGTCCCAGCGATGCCCGGCCGTCGTCGAAGGTGCGCACGACCGGCATGCCCTGGACGAACTCGACGACGGCCGCGTTCACTTTCTCGTTCGCGGTGTTGTAGCGCTCGCGCTGGGTGCCGTAGTCGCGGGCCATGAGTGAGAAGCAGACGAACGCGATGGGGACGATCAGCAGGACGGCGAGCAGCAGCCGCCACTGCACCACGCCCAGTGCGAGCAGTGCGGCGAGCGGCTGGGCGACGCCGGAGCCGACGAACGGCAGCGCGTCGGCGACGACGTTGTGCAGCGCCTTCACATCGTCCTGGACGATCTTCTTGATGCGACCGGCGCCGAGCCGCTGTACCTCGCCGAGCGGCATATGGGCCAGCGCATCGGCGAGTCGGCGGCGCAGGACGACCTCCAGCGCGTAGCTGGCCTCGTGGGCGAGGTGTTCGGCCAGCCAGCGGGCGGCGAAGCCGCAGAGCAGACCGGCCAGCGCGCCGAGCGTCCAGCGGGTGACGACCGCCCCGGACGGCCGGTCGGCCAGGAGCTCCCCGACGGCGTATGCCACGCAGACGAGTCCTGCCACCGAGCTCACGCCGCTGAGCACGCTCAGCGCCGCGGCCTGCCGGAGTCTGCCGAGGGCCTCCGGGGCAAGCGCCACCAGTTTCCGTACAGTGCCCAGACCACTCACGAGGTCACCTCCCGGATGAGGGCGTTCTTGTCGACCTTGCCGAGGGCGGTGCGCGGGAAGGACGCCAGCACCCTGACCTCGTCGGGGAGCTTGTAGGCGGCGAGGCCGCGTTCGGTGAGGTGGGCGGTCAGGGCGGCGCGGGCCGGTGGTTCCTCGCGGGCGATGACGCAGGCGCAGCTGCGCTCCCCCAGCCGCTCATCGGGCAGGCCGATGACAGCCACATCGTGGACGGCGGGGTGCCCGAGCAAGTGGTTCTCGACCTCCTCGACGGGGACCTTCTCGCCCGCCCGGTTGATGACGTCCTTGACACGGCCGGACACCACCAGGTGTCCGCTGGGTAGGCGCCGTACCAGGTCTCCGCTGCGGTAGTAGCCGTCGTCGGTGAACGCCTTGGCGTTGTGCTCGGCGGCCCGGTAGTAGCCGCGCAGGGTGTAGGGCCCTCGGACGAGCAGTTCGCCGGTCTCGCCGTCGGGCACCTCGCGGTCCTCGGTGTCGACGATCCGCAGTTCGTCGTCGGCGGCGAGCGGCCGGCCCTGGGTGTGCAGGATCAGTTCCTCGGGGTCGTCGAGCCGGGTGTAGTTGAGCAGCCCTTCGGCCATGCCGAAGACCTGCTGCAACCGGCAGCCGAGGGCCGGTGCGATGCGCCGGGCGGCCTCGGGCTGGAGCCGGGAGCCGCCCACCTGGAGGAGTTGGAGGCTGCCGAGGTCGTCGTCGGACCAGTCCGTGGCCTCCAGCCACAGCAGCGCCAGGGAGGGGACGAGGGCGGTGACGGTGACCCGTTCGCGGGCGATGAGCGGGAAGGCGACGTCCGGGCTGGGCGTCGGGCACATCACCACGGTGCCGCCCACGTGCAGCGTCCCGAGCACCCCGGGGCAGGCCAGCGGGAAGTTGTGCGCCACCGGGAGCGCAACCAGGTAGCGGGTGTCGGCGTCCAGGCCGGCCACCGCCGCACTGGCGGTGGCGTTGTAGAGGTAGTCGTCGTGCGTACGCGGGATGAGTTTGGGAGTGCCGGTGGTGCCGCCGGAGAGGAGCAGCAGGGCCACTGCGGACGGATCGGGCTCGGGCAGTGGCCTCGGCGCTCGCTCCAGCCCCGCCAGTCCGGTGAACTCCTGGGCGTCGCCGGTCACGAGTACATGGCGCAGGCTCGGCACCCTGGCACGTACGGAACGGGCCAACGGGCGGTAGTCGAAGCCGAGATGGGTGCCGGGGACGACATAGGCCACGGCTTCGGAGAGGGCCGCCAGGTGCGCGATCTCCGCCTCGCGGTGGGCGGGCAGCGTCATGACCGGCACCGCGCCGATCCGGAAGAGCGCGAAGGCCAGCTGCAAGAACTCCGCGCAGTTCGGGAGCTGCACTACGACCCGGTCACCCGGCGCCAGGCCCAGCTCGCACAGCCCGGATGCCAGCCGGTCGGCCCGCTCGTCCAGTTCGCGGTACGTCCAGCGTCGGGCCCCGTCGACGACGGCGAGGGCTTCGGGAGTGGCGGTGGCGCGGCGGCGCAGCAGCGCGCCGAGCGTGCGGCCGCTCCAGTAGCCGTGCTCGCGATAGCGGTCGGCGAACTCCTCGGGCCAACCTATGAATCCGTCGAGATGTCCGTCGAGCATCAGCGGCCCGCCTTCGGGACGACGTACGGAGCGACGCTGCGGAGCTTCTCGCAGGTCTCCTCGTACTCGCGGTCCGGCGTGGAGGCCCCGACCACGCCCGCGCCGGCCCGCAGCCAGGCCCGCCCCTCGCGCTGGTAGACGGCGCGCAGCACCAGGGCGGCATCCAGCGAACCGTCGGCGCCGACACGCAGCACGGCACCCGCGTACATCCCGCGCGGCTCCTCCTCCAGCTCGCGGATCAGCCGGTACGCGGCGGCCTTGGGGATGCCGGAGGCGGTGACCGGCGGGAAGACCGCGCCGAGCGCGTCCCAGGCGGTGCGGCCGTCGGCGAGTTCGGTGGTGACGCGGGAGGCGAGGTGCTGGACGCTGCCACGCGGCTTGACGGTGAGGAACTCCCCCACCCGGGTGCGGTCCGGGACGCCGACCGACGTCAGCTCCTCGACCGCGAGCTTCACCGACATCGCGTGTTCGTAGACCTCCTTGGGGTCGCGGTGCAGTTCGGCGCGCAGCGCCCGGTCCGTCCCGGGGTCTCCGGTCAGGGCCCGGGTTCCGGCCAGTGGCTGGGTCGTTGCGGTGCCGTCCGCCGTGACCTCGATGATCGTTTCGGGGCTGAAGCCGGCGGCCTGCAGCCCGTCGAGGTCGAGGAGGAACGAGCGGGCGGGAGTGTTGGCGGCCCGGCCGCGCACATAGGTGGCGGTCATGTCGACGGCGTACGGGACAGTGACCGTACGGGAGAGGATGACCTTGTCCAGGCCGCCACGGCCGATCTCCGCCACGGCGCCGGCGACCCAGTCGTGGTAGGAGCGGTCGGTGGCCCGCTCGTCGACCGGCACCGGGGCGGGCGTCTCAGCGTGCTGCGGGGCCTCGGCTACCACTTTGTGCAGGCGGTCGGTGAGGGCCGGGTCCAGCGTGCGTATCAGCGCCCGCTCCCGGCTCACCGTCAACTCCACGCCGGGAATGATGAGATGACCGAGCAGTTCGTCGCCGCCACCGCTGCTTGCCAGCTCGAAGGACAGCCAGCCGTAAGCGTGCCAGTCCTCGACCGGGGTGCGGGCGAGGGCCGCGCGTATGGGTTCCCATGGGGTGGTACGGACGTCGTCGGCGGAGAGGCGGATGTCCTGGACCGGGTTGCCCGCGATGTGCCAGTGCTGGTCCTGCTCGTAGACGACATGGTCGGTCAGCAGCCCGGACGCGGTGAGCTGCGCGACGACGGCGAGGGGGTCGAAGGGACCGTCGATACTGATCTGTTGATAGCGCTGTTGGGTCGTGGGTGTCACGGGTGTCATCGGTGTCACGGGTGTCACGGGTGTCATGGGTGGTCTCTCCTGCGGGGAAGGATCAGGGTCAGCTCTGGCGCGCGGCACGCAGCGGGGCGGCGACGAGGTCGGCGACCCGGTCCGCGTTCGGCTCCTCGATGCAGCTGAAGTGGTTGCCGTCGATGTCGGTGACGGGGAGGTCGCCGATGCACACGTCGCGCCAGAAGCCGAGCGTCGTCTCGTCCATGCCGGGCGCGAAGCCGGAGGCGCCGCGCGGCCGCAGGAAGCGGATGTCGCCGACGTACGGCGGGGGTGTGAAGTGCGCTGAGCGGAAGCTCTGCCGGAAGACCTGGAACATCGCGGCGACCATCTCCGGCGGCATGGTCTCGCCGTTGGCCTCCAACGCCGTGCGGGCGTAGACGGCAAACCGCTCCTCGCGGGTGAAGGAGCCCAGGTGCCGGAAGAAGTCCCCGGCCCGGTCCAGTTCGGGATCCCCGCCGACCTCGTCGAGGGCGCCGGCCGGCACCTTCCCCCCGTGGCGTTCGATGGCCTGGAGGAAGCCGCGCACGACGGTGTCGCTGTCGAGGTCGCCGAAGCCGGTCTGCGCCATGGAGATGTGCAGGTTGGGTACGAAGAGGATCTCGATCAGCAGGTCGTCCTCGACGTCGATGACGACGGGGTGGCTGCTGATCAGGACGAGGTCCTCGACGGTCACTCCGCGCTCTTCGAGGCGCCGGGCCACCTCGGTGGCGTAGAGCCCGCCGAGGCAGTAGCCGATGAGCTGGACGCGGTCGTGGCCCTCGGCGAGCAGCCGCTCCGCGTAGTCGTCGGCGGCGCGCTCGACGACGGTGGCCGGGTCGAGGGAGCAGTAGCGGTCGGTGTCGTCGATGACGACGCCGAGGACCGGGCCGAGGTCCTGTGCGACGAGCCGGCTCGCCAGCGGCCGGTAGCAGTCCATGGTGCCGAGACCGGCGTGGAACATCACCCGCAGCGGGCCGTCGCCGGTGGTGCTGAACGACAGCAGACCGGCGTTGCCCGTCGCGGCGCGGCGGGGCTCGGGCTGCGCCCCGGCGTCGCCGGTGGCACCGGTGGCGCGCAGGAAGGCGGCGAGTTCGGCGAGCGTGGGGTGGTTGAGCAGCTGGCGCAGCATGGCATCGAAGGGGACGTGGGCCGCCTCCGGTACGTCTTCGCGGAGCTTGCCCGCCATCCGGGCCATGATCAGGGAGTCGGCTCCGTGCACGTAGAAGTCGTCGGTGCGTCCGATGCGGCCGCTGGGCAGCGCGGCGGCCCAGAGCTCGGCGAGCCGCGCCTCGAAGGCGTCGGCGGGGGCCTCGGTGGCCGCGGGTTCGCCGGTGTCGGGGAGCGTGGGCCGCCAGCCCTGGAGGGTGCGCCGGTCCACCTTCCCGTTGCCGGTGAGCGGGAGCGCGTCGGCGATCTGGAGGTGCGAGGGGATCATGTGGGCGGGCAGCCGGTCGCGGAGGAACGCGGTCAACTCGGCATCCGTGACACAGGTCCGGTCGGTCTTCAGCCGGGCCGCGAAGAGCCGAAGCTGCTGCGGGGCAAGCGGGTGTCCGTCCTCGGGCAGGCTCAGCACCTGCTCCGCGCCGGCCTCGGCGAGCAGTGCGCGCCACTGGTCAGGGTCCAGGTAGGAGGATCCGCCGAGCACCCGGTCGTCCTCGGGCTCGGTCATCATGAAGGCCTGGGAGGCCAGGATCCAGGGGTGTTCACGGGTCGGTTCGGTCAGGATCAGCCAGCCGCCCGGAGCGACCAGTTCGGTGAGCCGGTTGAGGGCGGCGGGGATGTCCCGGGCGTTCTCCAGGACGCCGGCGGCCAGCACGATGTCGTAGGCGTTCGGTGCCAGGCCCTGGGCGCGGTGGTCGGTGTCGACGTCGAACACTCCGAAGCGCAGCCAGGGGCGGTCGCCGAAGCGGCGCCTGGCCTCCGGCAGGAAGAACGGCGCGACGTCCGTGAAGAGGTAGTCGGTGGCGCGGCCGTCGAGCACGGGGAGTACGTCCTCGGTGGTGCCGCCGGTGCCGGCGCCCGCTTCGAGCACGCGCAGCGGACGGTCGGCGGGGTACTCGTCGGCGATCCGCCCGACGAGGGTGGCGACGGCGGTGTTGAGGTAGCGCGCCATGGCGTGCTGCCGGTAGAGCGCCTGTGCGGTGCTGAAGTCGCCCTCGGGGAAGAGGAGTTCGACCGGATCCTGGTCGCCTGTCAGCAGCTGGGGGAGGCGGTCGGTGTTGCTGCGCACGTAGGCCAGGAAGTCGTGGGAGCCGAGAGCGTCGGTCCAGGCGGCTTCGGCCGCGGTCCAGCGGCGGGCCACCTCGTCCGCGTCGGCCTCGGTGATGCCGTGGTCGGCCAGCACCGCGAGCCATCGGCGTACCAGCCAGTGGTGGCGCGGCGCGACGCCCGCCGCGTGCAGCGCCTCCTCCGTCGGGCTGGTGGTGGCCGACAGCCCCAGTGCGCGCAGTGCGTACGCCATGGACGCCAGCACTGCGGCGTCCAGCGTCTCGACATGGGCGGTGACCTGCTCGTGCGCCATGCCGGGTACGGCGTTGTCGGCGGCCGCGGAGATCACCGGTGTCAGGGGCGCAGCTCCCTCGGCGGGCTCGGCCGCGAGGGCGGGCTCGACGACGCCGAGCAGCCCGCGCTCCTCCCCCGTGCCGTCCACGACGACCCCGGCGGCCGCGACCGCCGGATGCTCCAGCAGCGCCGCCTCGATCTCTCCCAGCTCGATGCGGTGGCCGCGCACCTTCACCTGGCTGTCCTCGCGGCCGAGGAACTCGATCTCCCCGCCGGGCAGATAGCGGCCGAAGTCGCCGGTGCGGTAGAGGCGTTGGCCGTCGCGGGGGTGGGCGCGGAAGCGGTGCGCGGTGGTCCGGTGGTCGCCGAGGTAGCCCTTGGCGAGGCCGTCGCCGGTGATGTACAGCTCGCCCGCGGTCCATACGGGGCAGTCCCGCAGGGCGGCGTCCAGCACCCGGAATCCTTGGTTGGCGAGCGGTGTGCCGTAGGGGATGGAGCGGCGGCCGGAGTCGGAGGCGTCGCAGGGGTGGTGGATGGACCAGATGGCGGTCTCGGTGGCGCCGCCGAGGGCGATGACCCGCAGCCCCGGCAGTCGGCCGGATATCTCGCCGGGCAGGGCGGGCGGCACCCAGTCGCCGGAGAGCAGCGCCAGGCGTAGCGCCGGGAGGTCCAGGCCCGGCTCGGATTCCAAGTAGGTGGCGAGCATCTGCATCAGCGCGGGGACGGAGTTCCATACGGTGACGCGGTGTTCGGCGGCCAGCTGTGCCCAGTGCGAGGGGTCGGTGCGCCGTTCGGGGTCCGGGAGGACGAGGGCGCCGCCCACGGACAGCGGGCCGAAGATGTCCCAGACGGAGAGGTCGAAGCCGAGGTTGGCCAGGCCCAGTACCCGGTCGTCGGCCCCGATGTCGTAGCGGTGCCCGATGTCGGCGAGGGTGTTGAGCGCGGCGCGGTGGCTGATCACCACACCCTTGGGCCGGCCGGTGGATCCAGAGGTGTAGATGACGTACGCGGGCGCGTCGGGGTCGCCCGCCTCCGGGTCGGGGGCAGCGGCCGGCACGGCGTCGAGGGCGTCGACGGCGAGCACCGTGCTGCTCTGCGGCCAATCGGCGGCCACCCATGACTGGGTGAGGATGTGCTCGACCCCGGCGTCGTGGAGCATGCCGGCCCGGCGCAGCGGCGGCTGCACGGTGTCGACGGGGAGATAGACGGCGCCGGCGAGCAGCGTGCCGAGGACGGCGACGATCTGCTCGGGGCCCTTGTCCATGACGATGGCGACCCGGCTGCCCGCCGTACAGCCCGCGCCGCGCAGCGCCCGGGCGACGGCGGTGGCCCGGCCGGCGAGTTCCCCATAGCTGAGGGTGGAGTGCGGGGCGATCACGGCGGGGCGGTCGGGGGTGTGGACGGCCTGGGTGAGGACGCCGTGGTGCAGCAGTCCGTCGGGCAGTTCGGCCGCGGTGTCGTTGACCTTGCGGCGCTCCTCGGTCTGCCAGGCGGGGAGGGCCACCGCGTCACCGGACTCCCAGAGCTCCTCGCCGTCCGCGAGCCCCCGGATCAGCGTCTCGAAGGCGTCGAACATGTCGTCCACCAGGCCGTCGGGGAACACCCCGTCGCGTACGTCCCAGTTGACCTGGAGGCCCTCGGCGTCGTCCATCGCCTGGCAGTCGATGAAGACCTGAGGGGTCTGGGTGATGCCGAAGCCGTCGAGCCGGCCCTCGGCGCGGCCGTTCGCCTCGGTGTCGCCGAGGCCGATGGCGCTGGTGAACACGATCGGCATCAGGGCAGCGTCGCGGCCGCGGCGCCGGGCCAGCTCGCGCAGGACCTGCACGCCGGAGTAGAGGCGGTGGTCGAGGTCGTCGAAGAGCTGGCCGGCCAGGGCGCGGGCCCGGTCGGCGAGGCTTTCGCCGGCGGTGCCTTCGACGGCGAGCAGGTTGACGGTGGTGAAATCGCCGACGACACGGTCGATGTGCGGGTGCAGGGGCAGCCGGTTGAGCACGGTGAGGTTGAGGCAGAACCGCGGGGTGCGGCTCCAGCGCTCGATCACGGCGGCGTAGGCGGCGAGGACCACGGAGGACGGGGTCAGTCCGCGGCGCTGGGCGCGGTCCTTGAGGCGTTCCCAGCCGGCGGTGTCGAGCTTGAGGAAGCGGCGGCGGAAGCGGGCCGACTGGTCCGTGCCGGTGTCGAGGACGGGCAGGTCGGGGGCGGGCGGCAGGGTGTCGAGCCGGGCGTGCCAGTAGTCCTTGTCCCGCTGGTGGCGCGGGGATTCGGCGAGGGCACGCTCGGCGAGCAGGTAGTCGCGGAACTCCACCTCGATGGGCGGGAGTTGCGCGTCCGGGTCGGCGTGCAGGGCCTCGAATTCGGCGAGCAGCAGCCAGATGCTGGCCCAGTCCGCGATGAGGAAGTCCATGGACAGATGCAGTACGGCCCGGCTGTCGGTACGGGTCAGGCGCAGCTCGAACAGCGGCCAGGTGGTGGTGTCGTACACCCGATGGCCCATCTCCTCGCGCGCCGCTTCGAGGGCGGCCCGGACCCGGGCGGTGTCGGCGCCGCGGACATCGGCGACGGGAAGGGTCAGGGCGGGCGCGGTGGGCATGATGTGCTGGTGGCCGCCGGGGTCGACGGCCGCGCGCAGCATGGCGTGCCGTTCGACGAGCAGGTTCCAGGCCCGCTCGGCGCGGTCCGGGGCCAGGTCGGGGTAGTTCACCTCCAGGTAGACATGGCAGGCGACGCCGCCGTAGCCGAACACCTCGTTGCGTCCCAGGAGGTAGGCGGCCTGGACATCGGTCAGCGGGAACGGCTCGTGGCGGGCCGCCGGGTCCGGCACGAGGGACGCCGGACGGTCCTCGGCGCGCAGCCATTCCAGTACGCCGGCCTTGTGCTCCTTGAGCGCCCGCAGCTCATCGGGCCCCAGGGTGCCCTTGGGGGCGCGGTAGCGGAGAGCGCCGTCCTCCTCCCACAGCTGGGCTCCTGCCTGCCGCAGCTGTGCGATCAGCTCGCCCGGGGTGGATGCGGTGGTCATCGGTGGGTCTCCTTGGCCGCACGGGGCGGAATATCGGCGGGCGGAATATCGGCGGACGGAATGGTGGCGGGTGGAATGTTGGCGTTGAAGCGGAAGAGGTTGTCCGGGTCCCAGGTCTCCTTGAGGCGCGCCAGCCGCGCGTACGTGTCGTCTCCGTACGCGGCGCGCACCCATTGGGGGCCGGGGTCGGGCAGCAGATTGAGGTACGGCCCCTCGGTCACGTCCTGGATGGCCTGCCAGCCGGTGCGGGCGGGTTCCAGGTGGGTGGGGCTGTCGGGCTCGCCGTACCACTGGGCACAGATCTCGATGAACCACTGGGCGCGGCGGTGAGCGAAGGCGGTCGGTCCGGCGGGGGCGCGGGCGATGGCTCCGCCGAGTGCGCCGAGCACGACGGAGTAGTTCGGCCCGGAGGTCTCCCAGTGGCCGAGGAGCCGGTCGATCGTGGTGTCGGTGAGTTCGGCGAGGAGTTCCCCGCGGTTGTAGACGTGCTGGCGGGCGACGTCGGGCGGGGACGGCAGCAGCCGCTGGTAGGCGGTGTACGTCCGGTCGGTGATGGTGTCGTGGACCGGGCGGGCGGGGCCGTGGCGGAGCGGCGCGAGGATCTCGTCGGCGCGTTCGAGCGGCCCGAACCAGGTCGGGATGAGGACGGCGCAGCGCTCGAAGTGCAGCTGCTCGGGGATGAACGGCAGCGGTGGCGCGGTCCAGACGAGGGCGATCAGGGATGCCTGGTCGGGTGCGGTGGCGAGCCAGTCGCGGGCGGCGCGCAGGGCGGGGCGGGCCTGCCGCGCCGGGTGGACGAGGGCTCCGGCGGTCACCCGCTCGACCGGGTGCAGCCGGAAGCCGAAGCGGGTGACCACACCGAAGTTGCCGCCTCCGCCGCGCAGTGCCCAGAACAGCTCGGCGTGCTGCTCGGCGTCCGCCCGCAGGTGCCGTCCATCGGCCGTCACCACCTCGAAGAACGTGACGTTGTCGCTGGTCAGCCCGTACTGGCGGGAGAGGTCCCCGACTCCGCCGCCGAGGGTGTGCCCGGCGATCCCGACATCCGTGTTGCGCGCGCCGGGCAGCGCGAGGCCATGCTCCTGCGTGGCGGCGTCGAACTCGCCCCAGGTCAGGCCGGGTTCCGCGACCGCCGTACGGGATCGGGCGTCGACCTCGATGCGCTTCATCCCGCCGAGGTCGAGCAGTACGCCGTCGTCGCAGGTCCCCCAGCCCGCCACGTTGGCCCCGCCGCCGCGGACGGCGACGGGCAGTCCGTGGCCGCGGGCGTGGGCGAGGGCCGCGATGACGTCGTCGGCGTCGGTGCAGCGGGCGATCAGGGCCGGGCGGCGGTCGATGCGCGCATTGCGGACCCGGCGGGCCCGCTCGTATCCGGGAGCGCCGGGGGTGACTATCCGGCCCTGAAAGCCGGGCAGTGCGGGGCGGCCCGACAGGTTCGTCGTCACCGGCTACTCCTTCCGGGCGACGGCGGCCGAGAAGGCGGCGCCATGCAGCTTGGTTGCGTCCAACTGGGCGTCGATTCCGGCCAGTTCGACGTCGATGACGCCGGTGTCCGGGGCCTGTTCCACCCGCAGCGGGCCTTCCTCGGCGAGGTGTCCGGCGAGCGCGTCGAATGCGGCCCGGTCGCGGTCCGCAATCCCCAGCCGTACGGTGCGGATGTGGGTGGTGCCGTTGAGGTGCCGTACGGCGGCGGGGCGCTGCGGCGGGTCGTAGGCGGAGACCACGAACGGCAGCCGGGCGGGCCGGGTCGCCAGGAACTGGTAGCGCACCCGGTCGCCGTCCGGTCGGGTGCGGCGTCCCTTCATGACGCGGGAGACCCCGCTCCCGGCGGCGCGCAGGGCGCGGTGCGCGTCGCGCAGCTCGGCGGTGTCGGTCTCCAGGGCGAGGTCGCGCCAGCCCTCTCCGGGGCGGGCCCAGCGCGCGAGGCGGTCACCGGCCGCCACACCGTGCACCGCGCTCATGGGCCACTTCAGCAGTCGGAATGCGGGAGGCAGTTGGAAGAACTCGATGAACGGTCCCCGCTCGAACCACAGCAGGGCGTTGTGGGCACGCTCGGGTGCGCTGCCCCACTCGACGGTGAAGCCGAGCTCTTGGTAGTCCCGGACGACCGAACGGATGTCGTCGACCTTGCACAGGACATGGCTGCAACTCAGCACGGTATGGCTCCAGTTGACGGTATGCGGCCGGTGGCGCGGGCGGCGAACAGCCGCTGCCCCAGGGGCGCCAGGGGATGGTCCTCGTCCGGGGCGGTGGCGATCCGGTCCAGCCCGGCGCCGGTGAGGGCGTCCAGCCACTGCCGGGGGGAGAGGAAGGTGGTGTCCGCGGCCTGCCGGGCGTCGGCGGCGGCGGTCATCATGAAGGACTGCGAGGCGAGGATTTCCAGGTGTTCGCGGGTCGGCTCGGTGACGAACAGCCAGCCGTCCGGAGCCAGCAGCCCGGCGATCGCCTTCAGGGTGGTGTCGGTGTCGCGGGCGTTGTTGAGCACCCCGGCAGCGATCACCACATCGGCGCAGCCGGGGGCCAGCCCCTGGGCGGCGGGGTCATGGTCGATGTCGTAGCGGCCGTAGCGGATCCAGCGTTGCCCGGCGAAGCGTTCCTTGGCCGACGCCACGAAGAAGTGGGAGACGTCGGTGAAGAGGTAGTCGACGGGCGGCGTCCGTTCCGGCCCCCCCGTGAGGGCAGCGACCACGGCGTCGGTGGTCGCCCCGGTGCCGGCGCCGACCTCGACGATCCGCAGTGGGCGGGAGGTTTCGCGGCCGGCGGCGAGCGCGCTCACGGCGCGGGCCACCGCGGTGTTGAGGTAGCGGGCGGTGACGGTGTCGCGGTAGACGGCGTCCGCGATATCGCTCCCGCCCTCGGGGAACAGCAGCAGGGCAGCCTGCTGCTCGCCACTCATCAGCTGGGGCAGCCGCCGCGCGTTCTCGCGGAGGTAGTCGATGAACTCCGCCGATCCAAGGCCCTGTTGCCAGGTGGCGGCGGCAGCGTCCCAGTCTTGCTCCACGGCGGCCGGGTCCACCGGCCGGGCGCCGCGGAAGCCCGTACCGTCCCGCTGGATCACCGCCCGGTCGGCGAGCACCCGCAGCCAGCGCCCGATCAGCGCGTGGTGCTGCGGTGCGACCCGCGCCGCGCTGAAGATCTCCTGCGGCGTCTGGCCGCGCCCGGGGTCGGTGAGCGCCCCGGAGCGTTGCAGTGCGCCGAGCATCGAGCCGAGCACCGCGTCGTCCAGCTCTCGTACGAAGTCGCGTACCTGCCGGGGGTCCACGGGTCCCACCCGACGGTCGGCGGCACCGGCGGCGTACCGGATCAGCTCCGCGGGATCATCCGTGGCCGCCGGTTCCGTCAACTCCGCTGCGGAGAACGGCTGGTGATGCTGTCCGGGCCGCAGTACGGGGTAGCCGAGCTCCTTGGTGAGGTCCTGCCACATGCGGCTGAGGGTCAAGTGGTACTGCTCGGGCCGTTCGGCATCCGGCGTGTCGAGGATGGCCGCGCGCGCCGCGCTCAGGTCCTGACCGATGGCGGCCGGCCACTGCTCGCTGAGGACATGCCGGTAGTCGGGCGGTGCGGCGGGCCCGAGCGGGACACTGGCCGGTTCTGTCAGGTGCTCGGTGCCGGGGGCGGTGAAGTCGAAGCGGTTCTTGACGGATCCCGGGATGTGCAGCCGGGGGCTCCACAGCACCGGGCCATGAGTGTCCGTCAGCGTCAGCGCCCCGCCGTCGGTGCCGAGGGTGACCCGGTGCAGCAGGTGCAGATGGTTGTCGGGATCGTCCGGATCGACCTGGTTGTGCACCCGCAGAGTGAGCGGCGCACCGCCGATCCGGCCGGTGAGCACGGCGAACGGCGCGTCCCCGGCCGCGGCCGCCGCCGCGCTCACCCGCCAGGGCCGTACGGTGCCGAGCGCGTCGCCGAGGAGATGCAGCAGCGGGAAGGCGACCTGTGAGGCGCAGGCGGCATCGACGTACGCCAGCGGCTGCCGGGCCAGCACCTTGCGTGCGGCGGCGGCGAACCGCCGTACGGCAGGCAGTCGTACGTACAGGTCACCGAGCCGGTAGCGGACACCGTTGCGGCGTGCCTCGCGCAGGCAGGCCGCCAGGTCGTCGTGGTGCACGGGCTGTTCCTGGACGACGTGGATGCCGCGGCGCAGCAGTTCCAGGGCCAGTTCGGTTCCGGACCCGCCGAGCACACCGGAACGCACGACGACGCAGGCGAGGTCGACGTCATCGGGCAGCTCCGTCACCGTGGTGTACAGCGGTACGCCATGACGGGCGGCGCACTCCGCCGACCGTTCGCTGCCGCTCGCCAGCACACCGGCGATCTCGAATTCGGCCGGCCGGGCGGCGAGCGCGGCCAGATAGAACTGGCCGAACGTCGTTCCGCACACCACGGTCCTGAGCCTGCGACCGTTCACACCGTTCACAGGGCGCCCTCCTCGGCCACGGCGAGGTCATCGATCGCCGCGTCGTGCATGGTCAGTTCGCAGATGCCGGGTTCGGTCCGGAGCCGGTCCACCGCCGTCACCGGGTCCAGCGCGGTGTCGACGCAGTGGGCGCCGCTGGGTACTTCGCCGCAGAGCACCGCCAGTGCGGCGACGGCCGTCACCGCCCCGGTGAGCGGGGCGATACCGGGCGCCCGCAGGACCGCGGTGCGGGTCGCGGGCCGCCCGTCGGCGCTGCCGTCGAGCTGGGCGAGCAGGGTGACGTACGGGGTACGGCCCGCGGTGTCGACGGCGGTGGCCCGGCACAGGCCCTGGACCGCGCAGGCCCGGTCGAGGCCGCGGGCCGCGTCGAGCACGGCCGACAGCTGGACGCCGTCCACGGCCGTGTACCAGCTGCCACGGTCGAGCGACAGGTCACGGGCCAGCCGCTCCCCCTCCGCGTCGAGATAGGGGTGGGCGGTCACCTCCCGTACGAAGTAGGGGAGGTGATGTCGCGTCAGACGCGTCAGGGCCCCGGACCGTCGCTCGCCGTCCCGCCAGGCGGCGAGCGGCTCGTTCGGTCCGTCGAGGACACCGTCGAGGTAGTCCGCCGCGCCGGTCGCGGTGAACCGGTCGAGCACCCCGGCGTAGGCGGTCAGCGCGTGCACGGTGTCGAAGTGCCGGGCGGCGGCCCAGCGGGGCAGCAGCCCCGACAGGCCGGGCAGGGCACCGGCCGCGTAGAGGGCGGTGCGCTCGCCGACGGCGGAGCCGATCCGCTCCAGCCGGTCGCCGCCCCCGGCATCGACGACATCGGCTCCGGCCACCAGCGCGGCGTAGGTGACCCGCTCGGAGGTGCGGTACGACGGGCCGGCACAGTGCACGACCAGGGAGCAGCCCCGGACGAAGGCGGCCAGCGAGGCATCGTCGTAAATGTCGACGGCGACCGGGTGGGCGTCCGCGTCCGGCAGGTGGTCGGCGATGAACGCCTTGGCCCGTACGGCGTCCCGGCCGCCGATCCGCAGCGGTCCCGCGCCCCATCGGCCGAGCAGCCGCGCGGCGTGGCCGCCCACGGCGCCATAGCCGCCGAGAATCCCGATCACAGCGCTCCCTCCTCGATGTCGACGTCCGGGTCGGTTCCCTGACGCTCCGCCAGTTCCTGTGCGAGGGCCTCGGCGACCTGGTACAGGGCCGGGGCGGCGAACATCCGGCGCAGCGGCAGCCGTACGCCGTGGCGCTGGGTGAGCCGGGCCAGGAAGCGGGTCGCCAGGAGGCTGTCGCCGCCCAGCACGAAGAAGCTCTGCCGGCGGCCGACGGCGGTCACCCCGAGCACCTCCCGCCACAGTCCGGCCAGGGCCTCCTCCAGTTCGCCCTGCGGCGGTTCGTCCGCCTCGTCGGTGCCGCCGGTCGCCGCCAAGGCGGCCAGCGCCGAACGGTCGACCTTGCCGTTGGCGCTCAGCGGCAGCCACGGCAGGACGTCGACCCGCTCGGGCACCATGTGGGCCGGCAGCCGCGCGGCGACGTGCTCGCGCAGGGCCGCCGGCTCCAGGTCCAGCGCAGCCATGGGCCGGCGGGCCGTCAGCAGTTCGCTGAACGAGTCGCCCAGCGGACGGTGCGCCACCTCGCCGAAGCCTGCGTCCCCCAGCAGCTCGCCCCAGCGCGCGGCGGGCAACACGGGGGTGCCCGCGCTGCGCCGCTCGCGGTCGAAGCCGGTGTAGCCGCGGTCGAGCAGCGCGGCGGTGAGCATGGCCACCGGGGTCAGCTCGGCGCGTTCCACGACCAGGAGGGTGCCGCCCTGTCGGGTAAGCAGCCCCGCCAGCGCGGGTCCGTGGGAGGGGTCGGGGTAGCGGTGCAGCGCCTGGTCTGCCAGGACGATGTCGAAGCGGTGCCGCAGCTCGTCGGTCACGAGGAGGCCGGACAGCCGCCGGCAGTCGACCTCATGCGGTAGGTCCGCGAGGTGCCGTCGCGCCGCGTCCAGCTGAGCTGGGTCGGCATCGAGCAGGGTGTAGCGCACCTGTCCGGGGGCGAGCCGGTTCAGCAGTCGTGCGGCGCCCTGCCCGTCGCCGCCGTTCAGCTCGGCCACATCGAGCGGCCGGCCGACGGCCTCGGCCAGCTCGGCGATCCGCCGGGACATCTCCTCGGCCGCGTGGTCGCTGCCGGGGTCGGCGGCCGCCAGCCGGGCCGGTGCCAGCACGTCGTCCTCCAGCAGCACGGCGGCATCCAGCCTCCCGGCGAGGATCTCGCGATAGTCCACCAGGCGTTCGGTCAGCCGCTGCTGCGCACGGCCGATCAGCTCGGCGTACACACCCGTGCCTGAGGCAGCGGTTTCCCGGGTGAGCGCCGCGGCGGCCTCGGGGCCTGCCGCGTACACCGCGTCCCGTTCGACCAGGACCTTCCGCTCCACCAGCCAGCGCAGCCAGAGTCGCAGTACCGGCCGCTGCTCCTCGGCCAGCTCCAGGCGGGCCGCCCACTGCGGAACGGTCAGCCCGGCCGTCTCGTGCGTGATCTCGTCCAGGCCAAGCAGCCGGGCCAGGAACGCTTCCGCCACGGCTGCTTCCGGACGGAGCGCCTCGGCCCGGAACTCCCGTACGGAAAGCGGGAGTTGCATGGCTTCGACCACGACCTCGCCGGGCTTCTGCTCAGGTACCACCGCAGCGATCAGACGGCGGGCAGCGCCCTCCCCCGCCACCGCCACACACGCCCGGCCCACACCGGGGGTATCGCGCAGCGCGGCCTCGATCTCGCCGAGCTCGATGCGATGGCCGCGGATCTTGACCTGCTGATCGGCCCGTCCGAGGAACTCCAGCGTTCCGTCCGGCCAGTAGCGTCCCAGGTCACCGGTCCGGTACCAGCGCTCCGAGCCGTCTTCGACGAACTGCCGGGCGGTCAGCCCGGGGGCGCCGCGGTAGCCACGGGCGACGCCGGCGCCGCCGATCCACAGCTCGCCCGGCACCCAGTCGGGGCAGTCCCGGCCATGCCCGTCGACGACGCGGAAGCGCTGGCCGCGCAGCGGATGCCCGTACGGGACCGAGCGCCAGCCGGGATCCACCTCCTCGACCTCGTACGCGTTCGACCAGATCGCGGCCTCGGTGGCGCCGCCGAGTGCGACGAACCGGCTCCAGGGGCACTGCTCGGCGAACCGCCCGGGCAGATCGAGTCCCACCCAGTCACCGGACACCAGCGCAAGGCGCAGCGGGTCGGGGGCCTGGGCGGCCTCGGCGACGACCAGCAGCATGTCGAGCAGGGCCGGCACGGTGTTCCACACGGTGACGCGGTGGCGGCGCACGAGGTCGAGCCAGCGTCGCGCGTCGCGCCGGTCGTCCTCCTCGATGAGGACGAGGGCGCCGCCGGCCGTGAGCGGGCCGAAGATGTCGTAGACGGACAGGTCGAAGTCGAGCGCGGACACCGCCAGGGTCCGGTCCGACTCCGCCACCCCGAACCGCTCGTTGACGTCGGTCACGGTGTTGGCGGCCGCCCGGTGGGTGATCTCCACTCCCTTGGGGTCGCCGGTGGAGCCCGAGGTGAAGATGACGTAGGCGAGCGCGTCCGGCGACAGCGCGACGGGGGCCGCTGCCAGGTCCACGGTGGGCGCCGCGTCCACGGCGACGGTGCGCACGCCGGACGGCTCGTCCGGCGTGGTGCCGTCGGTGACCATGAGACGTACACCGGCCAGCCGGTGGATGCGCTCGCGCCGGGCTGCCGGCTGGTCGATGCCGACGGGGACGTACGCGGCGCCGGCGGCCAGGACGCCGAGCACCGCCACGATCTGCTGGGGTCCCTTCGGCAGATGGACGGCCACGGCCTCGCCGCGCCGTACGCCCTGCTCGGTGAGGACGGTCGCCAGTCGCAGCGCGCGGTCCGCCAGCTCGCGGTAGCTCATCGCGCCGTCGTCACCCCACAACAGCGCCGTGCGGTACGGCTGTTCGACGGCCCGGCGGAAGAACGTGTCGTGCAGCAGGCCCGGCTCACCGGGTCCGGTGGCGTTGACCGCTTCGCGTATCTCCCGCTGGGCGGTGGGCAGCAGTTGGCGGACGGGGGCGTCCCAGTCGTCGGAGGCGAGCCCGTCGAGCAGCCGCAGATACGCGGCGAACATCGCGTCCAGCAGACCCTCGGGGAAGAGTTCGTCGACGGCGTCCCAGTTGAGGCGAATGCCGCCGGCGTCCTCGGTGACCTGGTGGTCAAGCCAGACCTGCGGGGTCTGGGAGACACCCCAGACCGGCCGGTCGAAGGGTGCCTGTGGCGCCTCGTTGCCGAGGCCCAGCGCGCTGGTGAAGACCACCGGCATGGTGGTCTCCGGTTCGCCAGTTCGGCGGGCGATTTCCCTCAGCACCCAGACGGCGGACGCCTCCCGGTGGTCCAGGGACCGCCACAGCTCCTCCTGGACCCGCCGGGCCCGAGCGAGCCAGCTGTCGCCGGGCTGCGGGCGGGAGGAGACCAGCATCAGGGAGGTGAAGTCGCCGAGGACGTTGCCGATGTCGGGGTGGACGTCGCGGCGGTCGAAAAGGGTCAGATTGAGGGTGAGGTCGGCTCGCGCGCTCCACCGGCCGAGCACTTCGGCGAAGGCGGTGAGCAGGACGCCGGACGGGGTCAGGCCGTGCTGCCGGGCCCGTTCGGTGAGGGCCTGCCAGCGGTTCGCGTCGAGGTGTGCCGCACGGCGGCTGAAGCGGGGGCGCCCGACGGTGGCCGGGTCCTTGGCGAGCGGCAGCGCGGGAGCGGGCGGCAACTGCGGAAGCAGCTCGGTCCAGTAGGCGCGCGCGGCGGCGAGCGACTCGGGGTCGGGCGCGGCGGAGCGCTGGTAGTCGCGGAACGAGACGCCCACGGGCGGGAGTTCCGCGTCCGGGTCGGCGTAGAGCGCCGCCAGTTCGGCGTAGAAGATGAGGATGCTCAGCGCGTCCAGCGCGAGGTTGTCGATGCCGATGCCGAGCCGGGTACGGCGTCCCCTGCGCACTCCGCGGACGGCGAACAGCGGCCACGAGCCGGGGTCGAACATCTGGTGCGAGGCGGTCTCACGGAGGGTCGCGCACGCCTCCTCCGGGTCGGGCCCGGCGTCGGTGACGGGGACGGTGAACCACGGCACCTCGGGCAGGATCCGCTGTTCGCCCTGGTCGTCGACGACGGCGCGCAGCATGTCGTGGCGGCGGATGAGGCGGTTGAGGGCCGACTCCAGCCGGGCCACGTCCAGGTCCTCGACGTCGTATTCGCGGTAGAAGTGGCAGCCGGTGCCGCCCAGGGTGAAGTCCTCGCCGCGGCCGAGCCAGTAGGCGCGCTGCACATCGGTGAGCGGGAACGGGTCGTGCCGGTGTTCCGGGTCGGCCTGCACGGCGGCCTCCGCACGAGGGCCGCCGACGGGTCTGCTCTGCGCGGCGAAATCCGCGAGGACCGGGTGCGCGAAGAGATCGGCCAGCCGGACATCCCCGTAGCCGTCGTGGCGTAGCCGGGCGACCAGGCGGGTGGCGAGCAGGGAGTCGCCGCCGAGGGTGAAGAAGTTGTCCTCGCGGGCGATGTCGGGTGCGCCGAGCACCGCGGACCAGGCGGCGGCGACCCGCTGCTCCGCCTCGCCGCGCGGCGGGGTGCCGGGTTCGGGGGACGCGCTTGTGGCGCGCTCCGCGAGGATGCGGGCGACGGCCTTGCGGTCGGTCTTGCCGTTGGGGGTGAGCGGCAACTCGTCGAGTACGGCGAGTTGTTCGGGGATCATCGCGGCGGGCAGGCGCTCGGTGGCGTGTGAGCGCAGCAGGTCGGGGTCGGCGTCGCCGGTGACCGCGGCGGCCAGCCGGCGGTCCGCGCCGACCACCGCCACGGCCCGCCGTACGCCGGGGGCCGCAGTCAGCGCCGCCTCGACCTCGCCCAGTTCGAGGCGCACTCCGCGCACCTTGACCTGGTGGTCGGCGCGGCCGAGGAATTCCAGGGTCCCGTCCGGCCGGTAGCGCGCCAGGTCACCGGTGCGGTACCAGCGCATCCCACCGTCCTCGACGAACTTCTCGGCGGTGCGGACCTCGTCGCCCCGGTAGCCGCGAGCGACCCCGGCGCCGCCGATCCACAACTCGCCCGGCGTCCAGTCCGGACAGTCCCGGCCGAGCGGATCGACAACCCGGCATACGACGTTGCGCAGCGGGGTCCCGTACGGCACCGAAACCCAGTCGGCCGGTACGTCGCCGACTTCGCACACGGTGGAGTGGATGGCAGTCTCGGTAGTGCCGCCGAGCGCCACGAAGCGGCAGTCGGCTGCGACGGAGCGGAGGCGGTCCGGTAGGTCGAGCGGCACCCAGTCGCCGCCGAGCAGCACCAGCCGCAGAAGTGGGAGGCCGTCCGCCTCGGCCGCGGTGACCAGCATGTCCAGCAGCGCGGGCGCGCAGTTGACGACGGTCACGCCGTGAATACGGGCGAGCTCGGCCCAGTGGTCTGCGTCGCGGCGCGCGGGCTCCTCGACGCAAACCAGTGCGCCGCCCGCCGACAGGGTGCCGAAGATGTCGTAGACGGAGAGGTCGAAGTCCAGCGCGGAGAGCGCCAGGACGCGATCCGAACTCACCACCGAGTAGCGGTCGTTGAGGTCGGCGATGGTATTCATCGCGGCGGCGTGGGTGAGCTCGACGCCCTTGGGCTCACCGGTGGACCCGGAGGTGTAGAGAACGTAGGCCAGATCGCGGATGGTGCCGGGTACGGGCGCGGCGAGCGGCTCGGTGTCGTCGGGTACGGCGAGGTCGTCGAGCACCAGGCGTATCCCGGCGGACGCATGGATGCGCTCGCGCCGGGCCCGGGGCTGGTCGACGCCCAGCGGCAGGTAGGCGCCACCAGCGGCGAGCACACCCAGTACGGCAACGATCTGCTCGGGACCCTTGGGCAGGGTGACCGCCACGACATCGCCGGGCAGCACCCCGCGCGTCCACAGGTGACCTGCCAGCTTCAGCGCCCCGTCGGCCAGTTCGCGATAGGTCAGGACGCCGTCCCGGCCCCACAGCAGCGCCGGCGCACCCGGGGTCGCGTCCGCCTGTGCGAAGAACTCGTCGTGCAGCCTCGCCGCTCCCGCTTCCCAAGCGGTGTCGTTCACCTCGGCCCGCACCTGGAGCTGCGCGGCGGGCAGTAGCGGCGGTACGGGCACGTCCCAGGCGTCCGGGTCGGTCAGAAGCTGGTCGAGCAGTGCGGCGTAGGCGTCGAACATCACATCGAGGACGCCCGGCGCGAACGCGCTCTCCCGCGCGTCCCAGTTGACGAGCAGACCGCCGTTCACCTCGGTGACCTGGGCATCGAGCCAGACCTGCGGACCCTGGGAGATGAGCCAGGTCGCCTCGCCGAAGCTCTCCCGCACCGCGTCGGCGAACAGTTCGCCCAGGCCCAGTGCGCTGGTATAGACGACGGGTGCGAGGACGCGCTCGCCGTGCAGCCGGGACGCGTCGCGCAGTACCTCGACGCCGGAGTAGCCGGCGTGTGCGGCGTCCTGGTGGAAGCGGTCCTGGAGGCGTACGGCGCGCTCGGCGAAGGTGCCGGGCGCCGCGCCGTGCCAGGCGAGCAGCACCGATGAGGTGAAGTCGCCGACGAGCGAGCTCACCTGCGGGTGCAGCGGCTCCCGGTCGAACATCGGGAGGTTGAGCAGGAAGTCCGGCTCGGCGCTGAATGCCTGGAGCGTCTCGGCGAACACCGCGGCGAGGGCCATCGCGGGAGTCAGCCCGTGGCGTCGGGCCGCTGCTTCGAAGCGCCGCATCCGGCCTGCGTCCAGGTGGAGGTGGCGCCGTACGACGGTGGTGGCGGTGGCGTCGGCGCCCTCGGCGGCAACGGGCAGGCGGGGCGCGGCCGGCAGGTCCGGCAGCCGCTGCTGCCAGTACGCGCGGTCGGCGTCCAAGGCGTCCTTGCGAGCCGGTGTCTCCTGGGCGGCGCGGCGCTCGGCGAGGTAGCGCGGGAAGCTGTAGTCGAGGGCGGGCAGCGTCGTTTCGGGGGCACCGTAGGCGCTGGCGAGATCGGCGAGCAGGACGCGGAGGCTGAGGGCGTCGGCGGCGATCATGTCCAGGTTGATGTGCAGACGCGTGCCGCCTTTGCGGAGGGCGTCGGGCAGCAGGGTCAGCCGTACGTCGAAGACCTCTCCGGCGGCGAGGTCCATCCGGCGGTGGGACAGCTCCCGGCGCAGTCCGGCCAGCCGCTCCTCGGCGTCCGCCTCGCTCGTCTCCCGCAGGTCGTGGACGCGCAGCCCCCGCCAAGGGCTCTCGGGCAGGAGGACCTGGCGCCCATCGTCGAGGATGCTTACCCGCAGCATGCCGTGACGAGCGAGGACGGCCCGCACCGCGCTCTCCAGTCGGGCGGGGTCCACGTCCTGCCCGTCGAACTCGTGATAGAAGTGCGCGGCGACGCCGCCCAGTTGCTGCCCTTCGCCGCGCCCCACCCAGTAGGCGTGCTGCATCAGCGCGAGCTGGAAGGGCTGGGATTCGTCCACCCGCTGGGCCTGCGCGCCGCGGCCGAGCCCCTGCCGTTCGGCAACGAGCCGCCGCCAGGCCGCCAGGGTCGGTTCGCTGATCAGGTCGGCGAATCCGATGTCGAGACCGGCGCGGCGACAGCGCCCGGCCAGCCGCATCATCGCCAGGGAGTCCAGTCCGAGCTGGATCAGAGGGGCTTGTTCGTCGATCTCTCCCGGCCGTACGCCGAGTATCTCGCCGACAGCACCGGGCAGATCGATCACCGCGTCCGCGGGTTCCTGCGACACCTGGATTCAGCCTCCTCAACACACAGTTCGAGCCAGCCGCACCCACAGTAATGGAAACGATTTTCATTTACAATAGGCTGGAATCTCGCTAGCGTCATCCCGCAGGAACGCACTGGAGAGGAATGCCATGACTGAAGCCGATACCGCCCAGAACAGCGGCGGAACCGAGGAGTTGAAGGAGGAAGCAAAGGAAAACACCCCGCCCGGGATACGCAGCGCACGGCGCTGGACGACCGCCGTGACGGCGCTGGCGGCCGCGCTGATGACGCTCGACATCACCGTCGTCAATGTCGCGATGCCCGAGATCGGCACGGATCTCGGTGCCTCCCTGGACAGCCTCCAGTGGATCGTCAACGCCTACACGTTGAGCTTCGCCGCCCTGCTGCTCACGGCAGGCTCCGTGTCCGACCTGATCGGTCGGCGGAAGATCTTCCTGGCCGGCGTCGCGCTCTTCACCCTCGCCTCCGCCGCGTGCGCGCTGGCCCCGGACGCCGGGGTGCTGATCGCCGCCCGCGCCGTCCAGGGGGCGGGCGGCGCGATGGTCCTCGGGACCTCGCTCGCCCTGATATCCGGCGCCTTCGAGGGCGCTCCGGCCAAGGCACGGACGACCGCCATCGGCCTGTTCACGGCCGGCGGCGCCGTCTCCGCGGCACTGGGACCGCTGGTCGGCGGCGCGATCGTCGAATGGCTGAGCTGGCCGTTCCTCTTCGCCGTCAACGTGCCCATCGGACTGCTGATCCTCTACGGCGCCGTCCGCAAGGTACCCGAGAGCGCCGACCCCGACGGCTCGCGGAAGGTCGACTACGCGGGTGCGGTACTGGCCGTCCTGGCGCTCTTCCTCCTCAACTACGGTCTGCTGACCGGCTCCGAGGACGGCTGGACCACGCCCACCGTGCTGACGGCACTGACCCTGGGCGCGCTCCTGGCCGCCGCCTTCGTCGTGGTGCAGTGGCGGCTGGGCCCGCGCGCCATGCTGGACCTGCGGCTGTTCGCGATCCCCAGCTTCAGCGGGGCGCTGCTGCTCAGCTTCGCCGCCCGCATCTTCAGCTTCGGCATGCTGCCCTTCCTCACCCTGTGGCTCGGCGGGATGCTCCACCTCACTCCGTTCAAGGTCGGACTGGTCCTCCTGGCCCAGTCGATCGCGCTGATCATCGGCGCACCGCTCAGCGGGGTGCTGGCCAAGGTGATGCCGGTGTCGCGCGTACTGGCCCTCGGCATGCTGGTGGTCGGCATCGGGATCCTGCTGACCGTGGGGATCGAGCCGGGCGATAACTGGACGGTCCTGCTGCCCATGCTGGTGCTGATCGGTCTCGGTGCGGGCCTGACCCTCCCCCACCTGCTGTCGCTGGCGGTCAACGTCGTACCGCCGTCCCGGGCCGGCACCGCTTCGGGCGCGGCCAACAGCTTCTTCCCGCTCGGCACCGCCACCGGTGTCGCCCTCTTTGGCGTCGTCCTGACCGGCAAGGTCAACACGATCATGTCCACGGCCGCGCTCGGCGAGCACTCCGTGCCGCACGCGGCCGCCGGGCAGCTGCGCAAGCTCGTGACGGCGGGCCGGTTCGACGCGGTCGGCTCCGCCGTACCGAAGGCGGCCCGCGGCCCCGTCCTCGACCTGGCGCACAGCGCCTACACCGAGGCGCTGTCGCAGATCTTCTGGATCGCGGGGATCGCCGGGCTGGTGGCCGCGGGCGCGAGCCTGGTCCTCGTACGCGACAAGGACACCTACCGGCCTGCGGACGCCGGTGCGACCGCGGACTCCCGTGGGGCCTCGGACGCCGGTAAGGAGAAGGACGAGCCCGCGGCCGAGGCGGCTACGCGCCGCTGAGCAGTCGCCGGCGCACCGCGTCGACGACCGCTCCCGGCCGGTCCGAGAGGTAGAAGTGACCGCCGGGGAAGGTCAGCAGCTGGAAGGGACCAGTGGTCCACTTCTCCCAGCCGGCGGCCTCCCCGGCGATCAACTCCGTGTCGTCGGCGCCGATGAGCGCGGTCAGTGGGCATGGCACCGGGCCCTCCGGTTGCGCGGCGTACGTCTCGATGAGTCGGTAGTCACCACGGACCGCGGGGAGCACCAGCTGCCGTACCTCGGCCATCGCCAGCAGCTCGGGGGAGGTCCCGCCGAGCCGGATCAGCTCGGCGGACAGGGCGTCGTCGTCCAGGAGATGCACGGTCCCGCCGTGGTGGTGCTGTGGCGCCTCGCGTGCGGACACAAAGAGGTGATCCGGCGCGCGATACCCCCGCCGCAGCAGCCACAGGACGAGTTCGTGCGCGACCGTCGCCCCCATGCTGTGCCCGAACACCGCCCACGGCCGGTCGAGCAGCGGCACCACGGCCCGCCCGAGTGCGGCCACCAGATCCGGCAGCTCCTCGGGCAGCGGCTCGTCCAACCGGTCCTCGCGCCCCGGCGGGCACACGAGCACCGGCTCTACCTCGGGTGGCAGGAGGTCCTTCCACCGACGGTAGAGCGCGGTCGACCCGCCGGCGTGGGGCAGGCACACCAGCCGTACGGCTGGGTGCGGATGCGGGCGGGGGCGGCGCAGCCATGGTGTGGCGGCGGGGTGGGTCACGGGTGGGCCCGTCCTCTCTTACGGTCTGTGACTTGGCAATGTGGGGACGGGCAGCTTCGGCACCGCGGACAGGAATTGGGCGGTCACCGCGTCCTGAGGCGATGCGATGACGCCCTCGACCGTCCCCGTCTCCCGGATCCGGCCGTCGGCGAGGACCGCCAGGTCGCCGCCGAGCCGCACCGGCACCGTCATGTCGTGCGTGACCACGACGAGGGCGAGCCCGAGATCCCGGCGCAGCTCGTCGAGAAGCGCGAGCACGGTGGCGGCCGTGGGGGCGTCGAGTCCGCTGGTCGCCTCGTCGCAGAGGAGGACCCGTGGCTCGGCTGCCAACGCCCGTGCCAGGGCGACGCGTTGGCGCTGGCCGCCGGAGAGCTGGGCCGGCCGCCGGCTCGCGTGTGCGGGGTCCAGTCCGACGCGTTCTAGCAGCCGGTGCACCTCGGTGCGGCGGGCGTCGGCCTCCAGGTCCGACCGGAACAGATGCAGCGGCCGGGCGATGATCCGCTCCACGGTGTGGCGGGGGTTGAGGGAGTCGTACGGATCCTGCGGCACGAGCTGCAACAGGCGCAGGTCGTCGCGGGTACGGCCACGCATTCCTGGCGCAAACTCCCTTCCATTCAGGTTGAGTTCACCCGTCCAGGTGCTGTGCAGTCCGGCGAGACAGCGCAGCAGCGTGGTCTTGCCGCCGCCCGAGGACCCCACGATCGACAGGCACCCACCGGCCGGAACGTCCACATCGATGCCGTCCAGTACGCGCCGGCCGCCGCGCTCGGCGCACAGACCGCGCAGGGACAGCAGCGTGCCGCTGCCACCCTCACCGTCCCACGTCGCCGCGGTCCGGAGGGCCCCGGACCGGGGCGCCTCGGCCGCGCGTGCCGCGACGACCAGGCTCCGGGCGGGCTCACTGACCGGCTGGCTCAAGAGCTGCTCCACCGACCCCTGTTCGACCACCCGGCCGCGTTCCAGCACCACGACGTCGTCAGCCACCGCGGCCACGTGTGCCAGGTCGTGGGCGATCAGTACGACCGCCGGGCCGCCGCTCCCCCGGGTCCGGGCCAGGTCGGCGAGGAACGCAGTGGCCGTGACCGGGTCGAGGGCACTGGTGGGCTCATCAAGGACGAGCAGGTCGGGGCGGTGGGCCAGCGCGGCGGCCAAGGCCACACGCTGGCGCTGCCCACCGGACAGCTCATGCGGGCGACGGCGCAGGAAGTCTTGGTCGTCGGGGAGTTGGGCGGCACGCAGCGCTGCGCGCACTCGATCGTGCCGCTCGGCGCGTGGTACGCCGCGCGCCCGCAGGAACTCCCCGACATGGTCACCCACGCGCAGGGTCGGCGCCAGGGACGTCCGCGGATCCTGGGGTACGTACGCGGCGTGCCGTGCCCGCAGCCGCCGCAACGACCGCGACCGCAGCCCGAGGACGGACTGACCTGCCAGCCACACCGCACCGGAGGTCCGCGTGAGGCCGGGGCGCAGTTCACCGAAGGCGGCGAGCGCCAGCGTGGTCTTGCCGGATCCCGACGGTCCGACGAGGGCGAGGATACGTCCGCGGGACACATCGAGGCCGACGCCGTCGAGCACGCGCACCCCGTCGGCCTCGACGGTCAGGTCCCGGACGCGCAGCGCACAGTCACCGATGTCACCGGTGTCCGTGTCCGATGCGCTGCTACCTGCGGCGCTCCGGCGTTTCCGCCGCGGGATCCGGTCCGCCGGAAGCGCCACGTCGACGAGCAGGCTGGCGCTCAGCAGCAGCACCAGGATTCCCATCGCGGGAACGGCGACGGCGAGCGGCTGGAGCGCGAGCCCGTCGCGGTTCTCCAGGATCATCAACCCCCAGTCGGCGGCCGGGGGTTGGGCTCCGTATCCGAGGAACGCGGCGGTGGCCACGGTGAACGCCGAGCCCACGAAGCGCACACCGGCGTCGGCGGCGAGCACCGGCAGCAGGTTGGGCAGCACCTCACGGGCGAGGACATGCCGGGTCGATTCGCCGCGCGCAACGGCGGCCTCCACATAGTCGTGCTGCAACGCCTGTAGCGTCGCCGCCCGCACCACGCGCACGATCTCCGGGAACAGCACGACCGCAGTGGCGGCCGCAACCGATCCCGTTCCCCGCCCGACGGCCACCACGACCACGCTCAGCAGCAGGAACGACGGAAGACTGAGCAGCACGTCCACCAGGCGCAGCACGACCGTGTCGGTGGCCCCGCCTCTCAGGGCCGCGAGCATGCCCAGGCCAGCGCCCAGCGCATACGCGACGACGAGGGCCCCCAGGGAGAGCAGCACCAGCGACCGCCCGCCGGCCAGGAAGCGGCTGAGCACGTCGGAGCCGAGGTGATCGGTGCCGAGCGGGGCACCTCCCCCGGCCGGCGCGTACGGCATGTCGAGGACGGCACCCGGTGGGTGCGGTGCGAGCCACGGCCCGATCAAGGCCAGCAGCACCGCGGCGGCCAGGATCGCACCGGTGGCCACGGGGACCGCTCGACGGCGCAGCCACGCGAAACGGGTGCCGACCGTCCACAGCTGGGTCGGGCGGGTCAACTCGGCCTCCTTGCAGCGGGGTTGAGCGCGGCGGCGAGGACGTCCGCCAGCAGGTTCAGGATCACCGTCACGGTGGCGACGAGCATGCCGACGCCGAGGACGACCGGTGCGTCCCGCGTGGCAGTGGCGCCCACGAGGGCCGCCGCGAGGCCCGGATATCCGAAGAGCGTCTCGGCCACGAGCGTCCCGCCGAGCAGATACGCCAGATACCGGGCGAGCACCGGGATCGCCGGGACGACCGCCGCCGGCAGGACCCACCGCAGCACGACGCGGTGTTCGGGCACACCGCCGAGCCGGGCCGCCCGCACCGCGTCCGAACCGGCCGCCTCCGTCACCCCCGCCCGGACCAGGCGCACGTTCTGGGCCAGGCAGACCGACAGCAGTGTGAGGACGGGCAGCACCAGGATCTCCGGCTGGGACAGCGGCCCCTGCCCGGCGGGCGGCAGCGACACGGCGGGCAGCCATCCGGCACCGACCGCGAAGAGCTGGATCAACAGGGTGCCGATGACGAACTCGGGCAGGCTCACCAGCGCCAGCGTGCCCGTGGACACCACCCGGTCGGCTGGCCTCCCGGCACGCAACCCCGCCCACAGCCCGAGCCCGATGGCCGACGGCACCAGCAGCACGGCCGCGACCACCCCCAGCACCAGCGAGTTCCCGGCCCGTTCGGCGATCAGCCCCGAGACCGTCTCCCCGTTGGCGTACGAACGGCCGAGGTCACCGTGGAGCGCGTGCCACAGCCAGGTCCCGTACCGCTCCCACGCGGGACGGTCCAGCCCCAGGGTGTGCCGCAGCCCGGCGATCTGCTGCGGGCTCGCGCCCTGCCCCGCGAGCCGGGCCGCCGCCGCGTCGCCGGGTGCGAGGAGCGTCGCCCCGAAGACCAGCGCGGAGGCGGCGAGCAGCGTCGCGACCGCCACGCCCAGGCGCCGCAACCACCACAGGACGGGGCCCATCCGTCCCGTCCTCAATCCCCCCTGCATCGCGGTCACGCCGCGAGGTAGGCGTCACGCAGCGACGGATAGTCGAAGAAGCCGTACGCCTGCACTCCGCCTACAGCGGGCGTCGCCCCCGCCACGGTCGGGACGCGCACGAACACCGCGTCACCGCCGTGCTTGTACAGGTACTGCTGCACGTCGTGCACGGCGCGGGCGCGCTTGTCGCCGACGGCTGCGTGCATGGCGCTCATCAGACCGTTCAGCGTTCCGTCGGACGGGCCGGTGAACGGGTACGACGCCTTGGGCCCGTAATAGGTGCTCAGCGCGAGGGGCAGCGGAAGGGGGTGGTAGAAGCTGGTCTTCAGCGGGGCGCCCAGCAGGGACTTCATGTCGGTGTAGAAGTCGGCGGCCGGGACCTTGTCCACGGCGGCCTTCAGCCCCGCCTTCTTCCCCTGCTCGACGAAGGCGGTGGCGGCCTCCAGCGGACCGTACTCGTAGTCGCTGGTGCGGATCGACAGATTCGCGCCCTTCAGCCCGCCGGAGGACATCAGCCGCCGCGCCCGGTCAGGGTCGTACGCGACACGCGGCAGAGAGCCGTCGTACCAGGACTGGTGACGGCCCATCGCGTCGTCGGCGACCTCGCCCTTGCCCAGGGTGACGGTGCGCACCATGGCCTCGCGGTCGATCGCATGGCGCATGGCCTCGACGGCCTGGGCGTGCGTGAACGGATCGGTGGACAGGTTCATGGAGAAGGCCAGCTCGCCCCACAGTTCGCGCGGGGCGGTGGTGATCCGCAGCCGGGAGTTGTTCGCCTCGGCCCGGGTCGCGGGCAGGGTCAGGGCGCCCGCGTAGTCGAACTGCCCGGCCTTCAGCCCGTTCAGCCGCGCCCCCGCTTCGGTGACGGACAGCAGCTCGATCTCGTCGAGGTACGGCCCGCCCTCACCCCAGTAATCCTTGCGGGCGGTCAGCAAACTGCTCTTGCCCCGCGACCACGACTTCAGCACGAAGGGACCGGAGCCCGGCGCCTTCGCGAAGTCCTTCGTCCCGTCCGGGAAGACGAACATCGACTGGGCGAGGGCCAGATCGAAGAAGCCGTCCGCGCTCTTCAGCCGCAGCTCCAGGGTCTTCTTGTCACGAGCCTTGGACGCCTTCGTGTCCAGCCCGGCCAGGAAGGCGCTCTGTGTCGTGGGCTGCGAGGCGAAGGTCCGCAGGCTGAAGAGCACATCGGCGGCGGTCAGGGCCTTGCCGTCGCTGAAGGTGATGCCGTCACGGACACGCACCGTCCACACCGTGGCGTCGCCGTTGGGCTCGACGGATTCGGCGACCCGCCACACCGGCTTGCTGCCGTCGATCTCGCCGATCGTGTCCCATAGAACCCGCGCCCTTACGTAGTCGACAGGGGTCGCGGTCGCCCGCAGGACGTCCGACGACTCGGCACTCGACCCCGTGAAGGCCGCGCGCAACCGGCCGCCGCGGCGCGGCTTCCCGCCGCCCGCGGCCGGCTGCCGACCGCCCCCGGCACCGCCGCCGCACGCGGTCAGCGATCCGCCCATCGCTACTGCCGCGGCACCGCCACCGATGCCCCGCAGCACCGACCTGCGCGCTATCTGCCGATCCTCCACCGTCACTCCTCTTCCCAACCGGTCACCCGGTACGGCACATCACCACGCGCAAGCTAACAGAAAACGAAAACGATTTTCAATAACTATGCGAGCGGGATCCGCGCAGCTCATCCGCGACCGGAAATCCGGCAGGCTGCCGGTCATGACAGCGCACGAGGCAGCGATGGCACCTGAGTTCACGCAGATCACCCACCCTGGGAGATCGCCCCGAACTCGGGCCGGAGCTGACGAACTGCTGAGTGACGGGGAGCAACACCGGCGGAGCGGTCATCATCCACGGGGCTGGATCCGCACAGGAGGAGGCTGCTCGTGGCCACTGTCGAGAGCGCACTCGCGGGCCGGCCTACTCCTTCGCCAACGGGCGGTCCAGGTCGAGGGCGTTGGTCCAGCCGTCGTCGCCGATCACGGCGTCCACAGCGGGCGGCGCCCCGGTGGGTGCCGGCTGAGCTCCAGGAGGAGCAGGCGTGAGCGGTCAGCCAGCGCGTCGCGCTGGTGGACGGCCAGCCTGCGGACCGTCGAAGGAGGTCTGAATAGTCCCTTGTGCGCGGCACGCCCGAATCCAGAACCGGCACCCTCCGACCGGCCCGGGCCGACCGCGGCTCGTCGCACCATGGCTCCCTCGGCACGGGGGTAAACAGGCGGCGGATGGAAAGGAATACAGGGAAGGGAACGTAGGGCCGAAGGTCGAACTGTGCTTTCCCCATCTCCCCCCAGGAGGACCGTCAGGGATGAACGGCGCCCGTCTCCACCTGCGACCGCGCAAGGGTTACCCCCCGACTTCCTAACCCTGCTCGGCATAAGCAGTCCCGGCAGATGGATTGCGCGACTCTTGGTGGAGCTCGTCCAAGGCACCTTCGAGCAGGTGGTACCGCACGCGTTCTTGTTCCAGTCGTACGTTGTGACCGAATTCTCCTTCCACAAGACTTTCGTGAAGATCGGCTTCTTCCGGTGTGAGTGTGGCGAGGTGCTCGTGGGTGGGGGAATCCTCCTTCACCCATTGGTTGCGGTGCTCCAACAGCACGTTCCTGGTCATCAGGATGGACTGGGTGTGCGGGAATGCTCGGCGCAGCCGGTCGAGGATGGCGAATCCGTGGGTGTCCAGGTCGCCCCAGTAGATCAGGCGCACGTGGTGGAGCCATGGCAGGGCGGAGAGTTGTGTGACGGCGTAGCCGCCACCGAGGATCACGATGCTGCGGGGTTGGTTCGGGAAGGCCAGGTAGGTGGTTTCGTTCTCGACGACGTACACGGTCGTGATGCCGGGCGGTGGGGAGGTGAATTCGTCAGCACGGACCGTGAGTTCACTGAAGCCTGCCAGTGACTCGTCACCGAGCAGCCGGAACCGCAAGTAGGCGGGCTTGCGTAGGAAGCGGTAGCGGGCGGCGAAGTCGGTGCGCGCAGCCTCGGTGTCGATGCGGTCGCTGGGGAGGCAGTGCTCGAGCAGGGCAGTCAAGATGGCGCGGTGGTGTTCGATGAACTTGGTGTCCACACCGGGTACGTCGAGCTGGCGCAGGTAGACGGCCGGCCCGCGGTAGCCGTTGATCCACCGGATGGTGGCCTGCAGGCGTGGCCAGTCGGCTTCCCGCTGGACGACCTTCATCGGGTGGTCGGCCATCCAGGTAGCGAGGCGGGGCAGGGCCTCGCGGGCGGAGGCCAGGAGAACTTCGTAGCGGTGGACCGTGCTGGTGACGCCCAGGAGTCTCCACAGGTCTTCGCGCCGTTCGATCCATACCCGAGCGGGCACGTCGTTCACGCCGGCCAGGCGCCCGCCGAGCCGCCGGTGCTCGATGCGCACGTGCTTGTGTACCTCAGGAGCCCATGACCTGGCCCATGCCAGGGCTGCCTCGTAGTGCTGGGTGATGTCGCCGGCCTTGGGGCCGCGCAGGGGGATGTTGAAGGATTCCCAGTCGGTGCCGTTGGCGAGTTCGGCAAGGTAATCGCCGCGCTCCCAGCGTTTACGCAGACGCGCGACGACATCGCGGGGTGTGGTCCAGTCGGAGCTGTTGGTGGCTGCCATGTCAACGCCCCTGCCCGGATGCGGGCTGCAGGGCGGCCAGGGTGTGGGCGAGGCGCTCTTGGCGGTACTGGGCGATGGTCAGGGTGCGCAGACGGGAGTGGTGTCCGGTCGGGTTGTCGACGAAGCCGACGGCGGACACATAGGGCTCGATGACGTGGATCTTCTGCAGCGGGGTGACGATGAGGAGTTGCAGGCCCAGGCGCTTGAAGAGGTCCAGGGCGAAGCGGGCGGATTCCTCCGAGCCGCGTCCGAAGGCTTCGTCGATGACAACGAAGCGGAAGGTACGGCTCCTGCTGCTGGTCGTGTCCAGCTTGAACTGGTAGGCGAGGGAGGCGGCCAGGATGGTGTACGCGAGTTTCTCCTTCTGGCCGCCGGACTTGCCGCCGGAGTCGGAGTACACCTCGTACTCGGAGTCGTCCTCGCGGCGCCGTTCACTGGCGCTGAAGACGAACCAGTACCGCACGTCGGTGACACGCTTGGTCCAGCCGCGGTCGCTGTCCGTGGAGCCTTCGCGGCCCTTGAAGCGCTCGATCAGGCGCTGGACCTGGTGGAACTTCTCCTCGGAGTACAGGTCGGAGTCATCGCCGGACAGGACGTCGTCGGTGCAGGCGCGCAGTTCCGCAGTGAACTCGCGGATCTCGGTGTTGGGTGTCTGCTCGGGCTTGAGCATGATGTAGCGGCCCGGGTTGTAGTCGATGTCGGCCAGCGACTCGTTGATGGTGTTGATGCGGTCGCCGATCTCGTCGGCCCAGATGTTCAACTGCGCGTGAAATCCGGCGATTTCGCGGATCACATTGGTCTTCAGGTAGGTGCGGAACTGGTCCTGGAAGCGCGGCAGGTCGTCGGCGACGAGCTGCCGGTGCAGAGCACGGTATCCGGGGGCGGAGGCGACGGAGGCGTCGAGCTCGCTGGTCTCAACCTGATAGGTGTTGCGGAAGGCGCTCATCTGGGCGGCGATCGTCTGGGCGAGGCGAGTCTGCTCCTTGGCCCAGCGGTGCTTGTGCGCCGTCATCTCCTCGCGCAGCCGGGTTTCGGTCTGGGCGCACTCCTGCGCGGTCCGGCACGCCAACCGGGTTGTGGTCAGGCGCTGCTCAAGGGCCGAGAAGTGGGCCTTCGCGTCGACGGCGGCCGGTTCGTCGAGTACGGCGCGGGCCTCGTCGCGAGCGCGTTCAGCGGCGTCCCGTTCGCCGCAGACCCGGCCCCAGCTCTGGCTGGCCTTCTCGTAAGCGGCTTCCTTTTCGGTGATTTCGCCTGCGATCTCCGTAAGGCGCCGGGTGAGTTCGTCCAGATCCTTGGAGTCGGCCTGCAGACGCTGCTTCTCGCCGGTCAGCTCGGTGATGCGCCGTACCGCGGACGGCCAGTCGATCTCGCTGTAGTCCTGCATCGCCGCCAGCCGGTCGAGGACCTTGTCACGGCTGATGGCGTCCTCGTAGGCGGCCCCCAGCCCGCGCCTCTTCTTGTCCGTCTCGCGCTGGGCGCCATGGACCCGCCCTGCCTGATCCAGGAGGGCATCGGTCTTCGCCTGGTTCGTCCAGCCGAGCACATAGGTGCTGCGGTCGTCGATGCGGGTGGTGTCGTTCTTCTCGTGGCGGCCCCGCGCCCCCTTGATCAATCCCTGTGCGGTGATGGCCAGTTCGGCATGCCGGAAGTCCTCCATGGTCGACACGCAGGCGTGGGAGGCGCGGCGTTCGAGTTCGCCGGCCAGCCACGGGGCGAACGGCGAGTCGTCGCGCAGTTCGAGCTTGGTGAACAGCGCCGTGGACGCGCCTGTGGGCAGGCGCCGCGGCGGGAGCTTGTCCGGGACGCGGAAGTAGACCAGCTTCGTCCCCAGGTGGTGGTCGTTGATCCAGTCGGAGACACGGGCGTACTGGTCGCCGGGGACCAGGAGGGACACCGCGAAGCCGCGCAGCAGCCGCTCGGCGGCTCCGGCCCACGCCTGTTCCTCGTCGCGGACCTGAATGAGTTCGCCGGCGAACGGCAGGACACTCTCCTCGATGCCGAGTTCGCGGCTCAGGCGGGTGCGTACTTCCAGCTGCTTTCGGGGGATGTTGCTGCGGCGCGAGCGCAGACTGATCAGATCTTCGTTGAGGTCCTCGGCCTGCTGCTTCAGCCGTGCGGCCTCGACCGCGAGGGTCTCCAGCGCTGTGCGCGTCTCCTGTGTCGTCGCGGCGACGTCCTGCTGGGCTCGGGCGATCTCCTCAATCCGGTCGGTGAACTGGGTCTGATCGGTGACCGGAGTCAGCTCGGCCTGCTCCAGCAGGGCGGCGTGCTGGCGGGCGCGCTTCTCCTGAGCGGCGCGCCGCTGCTCCGTCTCCTCGATCTGGCGCTCCAGTTCACCCAGGCGCCCGCCACCCAGGCCCTCACGCTGCAGTTCCCACCGGCGTTCCTGGCGCCGCAGCCGCTGCAGCTCGTCCTTCGCGGTCTTCTTCTCGCTGTCCAGGCGGGTGAGCGTCCTTTCCAACTCGGCGCGCTGGGCTTCGTGCAGAACCGACGTGCGCTCGGCGATGAAGTACCGCAGGGCGGCCTGCTGGGCGTCGGCCTCGTCGATGCGTGCGGCCAGGCCCTCGTAGGCGTCGCAGTCCTCAAGCAGCGGGGTGAGGGCCTCGACCTGGGCGCGGGCCCGCTGCACCGAGTTGTAGGTGGTGGTCAGCGCGTCGAAGTGACTCACGATGTTGTCGGTCATGGCCGCCGCATCGAACGGTTCAAGCATGTGACTGCGCACGAAGTCGTCCAGGCTGCCCACCGACTTCATCGACACCGTCTGGTGGAAGAGTTCCAGCGCCTGCTCGGACTCGATGCCCATACGGCGCCGGAAGTCCTTGCTGTAAGGCGGGAACGTCTTGTGGACGCGGACATCGCCAGCTTCGAGGCGCTTCTTCAGGGCCCGCACCTCGGTGCCGAAATCAGCGAAGTCACCGGCGACGGACAGCGCCCGATCGGCGACGAGGAACAGCCGCTCGGGGCTGGTGGCGTTCGGGTCGGCCAGCCAGAACACCTGCCCCAGCGTGACGGTCGCCGCCAGCGCCGGGTTGTGGAACACGCCCAGGATGACGGAGTAGCTGCCCGGCTTGCGCAGCGCCACCGGCTTGGTCGTCCCGGTGGTCTCGTTGCGTTCGGACTTGTAGTGGCCCAGGACGTAGGAGCGCAGGCTGCGCTCGCGGCTCTCCGCGCCGGCAGCCTTGTTGTAGGCGATCTTGTGGGCGGGCATGAACAGGGTGGTGATCGCATCCACCAGGGTGGACTTGCCGGAGCCGATGTCCCCGGTCAGCAGGGCGTTGGCACCGCCGAGGCCGAAGGACCACACGTGCTTGTCGAACGTGCCCCAGTTGTAGACCTCCAGACGCTCCAGCCGGAAACCGGCCGCGGCAACGTCGGTGGAGGGGGCCGTGTCGGCGGGGCCGGGCTGGGCGGGGATCACCGCTGCTCCTCCTGAGGGGTGTGGGTGGCCGCGTACTGGGCCAGGTTCGTTTCGAAGTCGGCGAGCCACTGCCCGTCGACGAAGGCTTTGATGATCCGCTGCACCTCGAACAGCTGCTCCTGCCCGCGGGCCCGGCGCAGGAACTGCAGGTCCACCACCTTGTTGATGTGACCGTCGATCTGGTCGACCAGTCGTGCCTCATTGCTGCCAGCCGGCAGGTACGTGCGGATCAGCTCGACGATCTCGTCCCGGGTGATCATCAGGCGGGTGTCGTCCGCGCCTGCGTCGAATTCCGCGAGCCGCTTGCGCAGCAGCACGATCAGCAGACTGACGGGGTAGGACAGCGACCGGCGGGGCATCAGCCGCGGCGGCGCCATGCGGGGGTCTCGGACGTCGTTTTCGTCGTCGGGCTTCGACTGGAGGAAGGCGTAGCCCTCCATCTCGTCGATCACCACGCGCAGCCCCATGACGTCGACGTAGTCCTTCACGCCGGCACTGTGGTGCAGCAGGGCATCCCAGGCCCGCTCGTGCTGGTCGCGGAATACCGGTCCTTTGAGCAGCTGGTTGACCGGAAGCGAGAGGGTGTACGGCTGTTGCGGGGTGGGGGTGGCAGGCGTGGTCATCGCCCCTCCTTCAGGCTGGACGCCCAGGCGATGCCGGGGCTGGTGCGGGCAAAGGTGACCACGGGCACCGTGGCGACCTGCTGGACGTCGTCCTCGCCGATCCAAGCGATCTCTTCTTGACGGTGGTCGTCGAACACGGTGGTGAACCCGTCGTCCGGCAACGCGAAGTAGGCGACCAGTTCGGCAAGTCCCTGCTCCAGGGGGTGTTCGCGCAGCGTCTCGGCCAAGGACACCTGTGTGCGGGAGCCAAGGACGTGGTGCACCGCAGCCGTGAGCCGGGCCGGATCCACATACACCGCCTCGAACAAAGCGTCGGCGGCGAACTCCTCGTCCCCTGCCTGGATCCCGGTACTGTCGATCGGTGCCTTGACCACCGGCGCATACAAAGGCCGCTCCATGGGCAGCGCGATGGCCGGAGCTGCCGCATCGATCTCGGCGACCAGTCCCACGCCGGGCACATCGCGCAGGGCCAGGGCCTGAGACTCGATCCCACGGACCAGCTCCAGGACACGGCGATCCTCCGAGCGCACCTGATCGTCCAGGAACCGGCGCAGTTGATCCGACAGCTGCCTCACTGTGGTCTGGGTGCGTTCGGCGGCCTCCAGCCAGTCCCGGGGCATGCGCCGCATCCTCGGGTCGGGCTCTCCGATGGCCTCCATCGCCTCTACCTCGGCCAACAACACCTTGAGCTCGTCCTGACGGCTCGGAGCGAGCAGGAAGTCGTAGAACGCCTGGAAGGTCCGGCCCTGGTCCGACTCCGCGATGCTCTCGCGGCTGCCCAGCACCTCGTCCAGGAGTTCGCCCTTGGCCCCGTCCCACGCGGCGATCTTGCTCCGCAGGTCGCGGTCCAGACCCCGGAAGTTCGCCTCAACCTCGCGGAAGTCGGCCAGCAGCCCATAGGCCGTCGCAGTCACCTGCTGGTAGCGGTCCCGCAACGCCGCACTGTCCAGGACGTCCACCTCGCCGGCCTCGACCCGCGCGATCTCCTGGTCGATCTCGTGCCGGCGCCGCGTGAGCTCCGCCAGCCGCGCCTCGGGGTCGGTTTCGGTCCCGAACGTCATCTGCCGCAACAGATCGAAGATCGTGTTCAGGCGCGACTCCGTGCCGACAAACGTACGCTCTTCAAGCGACCGGACCCACGCGATGGCCTTCTCGACCGCAGCCGTGGCGTCATAGTGCGGCTCATCCGAATCCGGCGGGTAATACTTGCGCAGCCAGCCGTTCTCCGGCGCCGACCAGTCATCCAGATACGCCTTGGCAGACTTGGGAAACGCGCCTTGTCCCAGCCGCTCATTGAGCGCGAACAACTCGTCGTCCAAGCGTTCGACCAGCTCCGTACCGGCAATGGAGCGAGCCCCCTGCTCGACAAACACCTTGTTGAAAAAGCTCAGCATCAGCGCCGCATTGCCGGCCGTCAGCAGCCGCCACGCGGCACTCTGCTTGCGCAATGCGACCAGGCGGTCGTAGTCCAACTCCATGCATCCTGCCCCTCACTACCCCGGCGGGTGCGACGGCATTTCTCGCCAGCGACGAAAACGCACGTCCTGCGCGGCCAGCGCCCACATAGCGGTGCGCGAACATTCCGCGCCGACCACAAATGAACCGTAGAGCCCACCACTGACAACGGGGGTTGATAGAGCGGGCCACCAGGCGTCCCGGGCAGCCGTCAAGGTGGAAATCGGCAGGTCAGGCCGCAGAAGGATCCAGATCCCCGCCGCCCCGCACCGCAGTCCATTTCGAATAAAATTACGATCTCGCCTCGGAACCCTTGCCGAGCATATTGATCTTCCACAGCCGCAAGGCTGCGATCTGGCCCCGCCATCCACCCAGGCACCCCAGCAGTAGGACCCCCGCTCAATCCCTCCATGCCGATGCCTTCACGAACGCTTGCCAGCACCCCGCCCCGCATTCGCACCTGCGGTCTGACGCCCCTCAACCGCTCGGCCAGCAACGCCACCGCGCAAGCACCACCCTGGACACATCTGTGCCACCACGGCGAGCCGGAGCACAGCAAGACCGCGTCGAACACCACGCACCAGACCCATCCCCGAACGCAGAAAACCCCCGCCGAAGCCAGCCGACGGGGGTTCCTCACCTCTCACCTGCTATCACATGCGTCTCACCAACAGCGTCGACGCACCTGGACCAGAAGGACCTAAGCCGCGAAAACGCCCCTGTCCTAGACCACCTGGACCGCACAAGACGCGATCTACAACCTGTGCCATGTGGTGCCCAGCGCCGCACCGAGGACGAGTACGGGGGCGTCGTCGGGGCCGTCGATCCGGTGCTGCAGGGTCTTCTCACTCACCCGACCACGCTACCGAACACGCTGACGCGGTCCTGACACCCGGGTCAGGAAGAGCCGACACGAGGACGGCTCGGCGTGGCCGCCGACCGCACCCGAACCGGAATACACCAGTACAGATCGCCCCCGCGTTCCGTTTCAGGTGGCGGTCGTAGGGTTCGGGGATCCTCCGGCGTTGCGGTATTCGGCGTTGATGCGCTGGGCTTCTTCAAGCTGGTCTTCGAGAATGACGATGCGGCAGGCGGCCTCGATGGGCGTGCCGTGGTCGACCAGCTCGCGGGCGCGGGCGGCGATGCGCAACTGGTAGCGGGAGTAGCGGCGGTGGCCGCCGGCGGAGCGCAGCGGAGTGATCAGGCGGGCTTCGCCGAGGGCGCGCAGGAAGCCGGGGCTCGCGCCGATCATCTCGGCGGCCCGGCCCATGGTGTAGGCGGGGTAGTCGTCGTCATCGAGACGGCCGAAGGAATCGTCTGCTGTCATGTCACCTCTCTGTGGAACGCGTCGAGGGGCCCGGGCGCTTACCCGCGCCCGGGCCCCGAAGGAACTGCTACACCATCTGCCGGCCCTGGTACTGCGCCGGACTTCTGTTTCCGCGTACCCGACCGAGATGCTGTCGGGGGTGCGGGGATCGCGGTTGCTTGACCGGAGACCACCTCACTATCGATGTCCTGCGGTACCCGGACTCGACAATCCGTCCGGGCGATCCTGATGGCGTCTGGTTCCTCCGTTCTTCCCTCTGAATGAACTGCCTTACCAAACGGGGGGGGGACTGCGTACTGCTGATACTGCGAACTGCTTGTACTGCTGGTGATGCGACCTACCGGTGACCTGTGCGAGCGCCACTCTTCGGCAGCCAGCCCCGTCGCCCGTCCTGCGTCTGCTCTGGCTTGGAACCCCACTGCCGAAACTCCCGGTGCGCGCGCCCGCAGCCGACGCCTTCACCGAGGTACCGCTTACTTCACTGCTGGGTACTGCCACTGCGTCAACCACTGTCGGCGGCCCCTGATGACTGCGGGCCACCCGGTCCGGTCGCCAGTCCCGTCGCCGTCCTGCAACCGCTCTGGCTTCGGAACTCCGCCACCGCACCGTCCTGCGTACTGCGACTACCGGTACTGCTGCCCGGCAGTTCGTCTCTGCCGGGCCCTTTGATCTCTCTGGCTACGAGAGAAACCATAACCAGTCCACCGCCCAATGTCTACTCCAGCCAGCACAGATTTTTGCGTGTCCGGTGGAGAGGTAATCGGCCCTCGTCGAAGGTCGCACGGCGGGCTCCACCCGGCTTAACCACCTCAGGGCGGGGCAGAAGAACCGGGCGAGCGGGCTTCGGCGATCAGAGACCAGGGTGATGTGATGGACACAATCAGCGTCGACGTCGCAGCCGGCCGGTCCGCAGCCTCCCCCGCCGACGCACGCGAGCGCACCCGCCTCTTCCTCGACAGCCTCACCCGCCCCCTCACCCGCGAGGCTGCGCAATCTGTGGTCCTGGTCGTCTCGGAGCTCGTCACCAACGCCCTGCGACACGGCGGCGGCACCTGCACCCTGGGCCTGACCGCGCACCCCGACGACATCGAGGTGGCCGTGCACGACCGCAGCCCCCGCACTCCGCGGATGCGCACCCCCGACCTGAACGGCGGCACCGGCGGCTTCGGCTGGCCTCTGGTCAACCACCTCGCCCGCACCACCGCCGTGACCCGCTGGGCGGCCGGCGGGAAGACAGTGAGCGCCCTGCTGCCCCGATAGCGGCCCAGGGCGCCTCGGTGGGGCGTGGGGGTATCGGACCAGGTGCGGGGCAGGTGCCCGTGAATCGCCGTGGCTCTCCTGGCGAACGGCGAGTTCGGCCGGACAGCCTGCCGTCGGCGCCCTCGGGGAGAGCGAGAAATCATGAGTGAGCACGTCGCGGTTCTGAGCATCGGAGGCATCCTCCTGGTGACCGTTCCGGCGGACCTGGACGAGACGACGGTGCTCTCCCTCCAGGAAGACCTGTCCGCCCGAATCGTCGACACGGCCGCCCACGGCGTCGTCATCGACGTCACGGCCCTGGATTCCGTCGACACCTTCGTCGGCCGCCAGGCTCTCCGTGATCGCGTCCGTCGCGAACCTGCTCGGTGCCCACCCCGTCCTGGTCGGCATATGCCCCGCCGTCGCCCTGGCCCTGGTCCAACTCGGCGTCGAACTCGACGACATCACCAAGCTGGGCGCCCTCTGCGCGAGAGGACCTGCGCCGAGGTGGCCTTGAACGGTCACCCACAGCCGTTCTCGCATCTTCTTCTGCGGGCCGTAGCAAACGTGAGGTCCCCGATCGCACGGATCGGGGACCTCACCCATACGAGGCCGGCCGCAGAGCGACCGGGGCGGGGCGGGCCCCTGTTGCGGCCCCGGGGGCCGGGTGGCGGTTTACGCGGCCGGAGCGAGTTCGGCGCGGCCGAAGAGCAGGGCCCAGCCGGTGGGGAGCTGGTGCAGGATACGGGTGATCAGGCCGGGGCCGGCGTGGCGTCCCCGGCCTCCTCCAGCCGCCCGGCCATCTGCCGCCACGCCGCATCCAGCCCGCGGGTGAGCTGGACCAGATGCTCGTCGGCGTCCTCGGTCAGGGACAGGCCCGCCAGCACATCCGACTTCATCGCCTCCCACCGGGCCCCGTCCAGCAGCCTCGCGCGCGGGTCGGACCACCGGTTGGAGGGGGCGGCGAACACGTCGCGCCGGTTCAGCACGCGGTGCAGCTGCTCCAGCACGCAGGCGGGTCTGCACGATCCGGTACAGGACGGCGTCGGCCCGCCGGTCACCGCCACGATTTGCCCTGCCCCCTTGCCTCTCGCCCGGATCACTTCAGGTTCTCCCACGTCCATGCAGGAGCGGCACGCCCGTCGGGCTCCCGTCCGTATCGAAAGCGTTCCCGGTGATCGCTCATCTCGATGAACTGGTGGAAGTGCCCTGCGGCGGGAAGCCGCGCGATCAGCGCGGCGGCTTCATCGACCGCCCCGGCCTCTCGCAGCCGGGCCAGCGTGGTGGTCACCACTGTCGGGTTGCGGAGGCCGGCGTGGAGGGCGAGGCGCGCACTCAGGGTGGAGGTACGGTCCATCGCTCCGGCCGCCCGCAGCTCGTTCAGCAGCCCGGCCGTCCCCGGGTGGTCGAGGGCGACGTAAGTGGCGAAGTCACGGGCCAGCAGAGCGGCGAGACGCTCGTCGGCGCCGGCCGCACGCAGGCTGTCCAGCAACACGGCCGCCGGGCCTGGATTGTCGACGGCGTGGGCGGCGGCCCGCTCTGCCAGAGCGTCGGCCTGCTTCGCGGCCCCGGCCGCCCGCAGACTGCCCACCAACTTGGCCACGTCGCCCGGGTCGTCGAGTACGACGTGAACGGCGAGATCACGAGCCAGCAGAGCGGTGACATCCTCGTCCGCCCCGACCCCACGCAGGGTGTCGAGCAGTGTGGCCACCTTGCCGGGGTGGTCGAGGTCGACGTGGGCGGCGAGGTCACGGGCCAGCAGAGTGGCGACATGGTCGTCGGCCCCGGCCGCACGCAACCCGCCCAGCAACAGGTCCACGGCGCGCGGGTTGTCGAGGGCGACGTGGGCGGCGGCCCGCGCGGCCAGAGCCTCGGCCTGCTCCACGGCCCCGGCCGCCCGCAGGATATGCAACAACAAGGCCACCCAACCCGCGTCGTCGAGGGGGACATGGGCGGCGGCCCGCGAAGCCAGGGCGTCGGCCTGCTCGTCGGCCCCCGCCGCCCGCAGACTTCCCACCAACAAGCCCACCGCGCGCAGGTCGTGGAGGGCCACGTGGGCGGCGGGATCACGGGCCAGGAGGGCGGAGGCATGCTCGTCTGCCCGGACTGCCCGGAGGCTGTCCAGCACCATTGCCACCTCGTCCGGATCGTCGACGGCCACGTGAGCGGCGGCCCGCCCAGCGAGAACCGTGACCTGGTCCACTGCTCCGGCAGCCCGCAGGCTCAGCAGCAGCCTCTCCACCGCGCGCAGGTCGTGGAGAGCGACATGAGGGGCGGCTCGTGCAGCCAGGGCGGCGGCCTGCTCCACGGCCTCGCCGAACCGCAGGAAGCCCAGCAACAGGTCAACCGAGCCCGGGTCGTCGACGGCGGCATGGGCGGCGGGATCACGGGCCAGCAGGGTGGCGACCTGCTCACCGGCCCCCGTTTTCCGCAACCCGTACAGCAACGAGGCCAGCGCGGCGGGATCATCGAGAGGGACGTGAGCAGCGGCTCGTGCAGCCAGGGTGGCGGCCGGCTCCACTGCCCCGGCTTCCTGCAGCCCGCCCAGCAGAAAGGCCAGCGCGCGCGGGTCGTCGAGGGAAACGTGAGCGACGGCCCATTGGGCGGGGCGGTGGTCGGTGGGGAACAGGGCGTGGAGGTGGCGGACGAGGGTGTTGGCGGCGTGGGGATTGCCACGGGTGGTCGCGAGTTTGTGGAGCTGGGCCGCATCCCAGTACAGACCCCGGTCCCATGCGGCATTGCCGAGTACGGTCAGGTCAGACGTGTCGGCGTGCCTCGCGGCGGCGGTCCAGAAGTCGATGGGAGGGATCTTGTCGACGCGGTGGCGGCGACCGTACTGGTCGAGGTAGTCGGCCAGCTCGTACTGCGGCCCCTGTGCGTCCCCGTCGGACTGCCCGCCAGCCGGGCCGCTCACGGCATTCGGGTAGCGGTCGCGCTCGTTGTGGAGAGGGCTGGTCTTGATGGCGGTGAGGATGCCGGGAATGCCGTCGCACTGTCGGGTGACGTGGTCGAGGGCCTGGGACAGCCAGTTCTTGGGGAGTTGTTTCCTCGCGGTGGTGGTGAGGTAACCGGGGGCAGCATCGACCAGCCACGCCAGCGGAAGGCGCGGGCCGGCGCCGAGGCGCCGGGCGTCCATGGCGGCGTGGATGAGGGCTCGGGTGGCCCCCCGGGCAGCGTGGTAGCGGTCCGTCAGTACGGGCACCCCGGCCAGATACTGCGTGACGTGAGCGTCCTGTGAGCACTCGGCGGCCTCGGCGAGCCGCGGATCTGCGCCGGCCATGGCCATCAGCGCGGCAAGGTCGGTGTCCGTGAACTCATCCGGCACGTCGATCCGGCGTCCGCGCAGCAACTCCCGTGCGTGGACGTGCCGGTCCTCGTCGGTACGCGTGGTCAGCGTCTCCCAGTGCTCCGGCCACAAAGTCGCCAGCACCAGTACGGGCCCGCGCGCCGGATCACGCAGCAGGTCCCGCAGCCCCGCAGCGACCTGCTCCCCCACTGTGTCCGGCGCCAGGTAGTGCTGAGCCTCGTTCAACCACACCACGGTGTGGGGAGCGATGTCGGGCAGCCCGGCCAGCACCGCATCAGGGTGGGTGGGCGCGAGGGGGTGCCACAACCGCCAGCTGTCCGGCAGTTTCCTGACCGCTTCCCACAGCGCCCGGGTCTTGCCCGTCGAAGAACCGCCGACCAGGACGGTGATACCGCTCCCCCCGGCCGCTGCGGCAGCGACCACCGCGTCCAGCTGTGCGTCGAACTCCCTTGGAACGTACAGCGGCAGGGCCCCGAGCCGATCACGAGCAGCGACGGCATCGAGCGCCGGGTGGACCTCCAGGTCGGTCAGCACGAGCCCGTCGTCGAACTCGCCGAGCGGCCGCCCCACGCCCTTGGCTGTTTTGGCAGCGACCCACAGGTTGCACGCCCGTGCGGCCAGATCCTCCTGATCCCACACGGCATGGCGAGCCAGCACCACCGCGACGGCGTGCACATCGGCCTGTTTGCCCAGCACAGACCCGGCGATGCAGCGACGCACGCTGTCCCCGCTCGGCGCCCCTCGCAGGTGCGGGTGCTCGGCGATGTCCGCGGCAATCGCATCCGCGCTCGGCGTGTCCGCCGCGAGGTATGCCTCGTACAGCAGATCCTTCAACTCCCGCAGAGCACGGGGCCATCCCACCCGCTCCCGCTCCATGGCCCGCGGCCGCTTGACCGGACCGCCCCCCTTGCCGCGACTCATCGCACCATCATGCCCCCGCCCTGCGTCCCGCATGGGCTGAACAGCCCTGATTACGGTGCCCACTTGCCTCTCGCCGCAACTGGGAGTGGATCTTCGCGCGGGCCCCAGGCTGGACAGCAAGCCGGCCGGCTACCACCCACTGACCACGACCTGTGGAGGTCCCATGCCCCGCAAGCGTCCAACCCCCCGCGAACGCCTCACCACGGCCCGCACGATGCTGATCAGTGTCCTCGCCGGCACCGCCCGCGCCGCCGCCGCCTGGATCCTCGACCAGCTCGACTCGTAGCCCCACACCTGATGACCCCCCGTCGGCAAGCCGGCGGGGGGCATCACCTCTCACGCGGTATCACACTGCCCCTATGACGACGGTCATGATCGGTGCCGGTTGTTCAGCCTGGCCAGTTCTTCCCGTTCTTCCCGTTCTTCCCGCTCTCCCGTTCTTCCCGCAGGACCGGGTCGGCAGTATCGAGTACGGCCTTGAGCTGGTTGATCGCCTGAGTGCGGGGGCGGGCCTTGGCCACTGAGCCCTTGGCGAGTTTGAACATCCTGGCGATCTGAACCGGTCCCTCGCCGGACTTGGCCCGGGCGTGCGCCCGCCCACTCGGCACCGCCCGCGCTGCGCTTTGCGCATCGGCCGGGTCCGACTTCCCGCGCCGACAGCGGACCGACCGGTCGGGCCGGTGCACATCGATCACCTCGACGCGCTGGGCCAGCAGGTAGCAGCACAGGCCCGCACCATAGCTGCCGGCCCTCTCCACCCCGGCCCGGCGCACACCACACCCAACTACCGGGCCCAATCGGACAGTTGGCGATCGCCGACCATACGGGCAGGGAAGGCTGCGGGGCAGATCACCTCTCCCAGCAGGGAGACGAACAGCGGCGATGCGCGCATCCCGGCGGCGTCCACACCGGGACTCAGACGCCGAGATCGCCGCCGTGCCCGACGACGGCGACGAACCACCGCTCTGCGCGGTTTCCATCCGCTGACGTTGCCGTCACCGTCAACTACTGCCGTCACCCCACCCAGACGACGTCCCGTCAGACAGCGCCTGACGGGGACGTCAAATTCACTTGCACACATACACACGCGTGCAGCTCATCCCGCCCGCTGGATCCGACGCGACGGCGCATCGCGTAGCCGGCACCGGACCGGCGCGGACGGTCAGAACTGTGACAACGCCTGGCTGGTCGGCAGGCCCCTATCGAGACAGACCCGGCCGCCCCGGTACCAGCAACGCACCGTCCCCCGCGAGCGGTCGACACAGCGTGAGCAGGACACCCCGGTCAGAAATCTCAAGAGTCAGACCCTGCCGCAGGACAGCATCCACCAATCCTCCCGGAACTCACGAGCCCCGCCCAGGGCCAGGAGAGCATCGTCAATCGCAGCTCACGGAACACCCCGAATCCACCGCCACCTCCCTTGCCCGCAAGGCCGCCACGGCCGCAGGCCAAGCGCGCGATGCCGCTCGGTCGGCCGCGACCCACGCCAACGCGGACGCCGCGAGTGCGGCGGTCGATAAGGCGAAGGACATCTACGGCCTGGCGCGGGAGATCGAGGCTGCGGAGATCCTCACGCGCACGAACGAGGGAATCGAGCGCGCCAAGGACCTCAAAGCGGACAACGACCAACTGCAAGCGGACCGGACGAACGCAGCCGAGGAGCTCAAGAAGTTCCAGGCCGACGCGCAGCGCCTGGCCGCCGAAGCCGGCCAGGACGGCGCCGACACCAACGATGTCGTGAGCAAGGGCCGCAAGGCCGAGGCCGACGCCAACCATGCTGCGTCCAACGCCGCGACCTCCGCCGCCGACGCCGCGGCATCCGCACAACTGGCGCACGTCTCCGCCAACACCGCCTGGGCCGAAGCCCGCCGCGCCCGCGCCTCCGCTACAGCTGCCGGCAAGGACGCCACCGCCGCCCGCAAGGCGGCCAGCGACGCCTTCGACATCGCAGTCGACAAGTTCAAGGCCGAGGCGGAAGCCCAGCGCAAGGCAGAGGCCGAAGCAAAGAAGAAGGCCGCCAAGGATCCCGGAAAAATCGCCCGGGAGCAGTACATGTGCGGAGTCATGGGCTGCGACGCAGCCCACAACTTCCCCAGCTGGTGCATACGCAACGAGGGCTACTGCACCATCCTCGCCGCAGGAACAAAACTCGAACCCGGTCTCAAGAAGATCTGGGAATTCGAGAAGGACCTCGTCGGCATCGGCATGCTCCAGGAATGCGTACACACCGGAGACTTCGACTCCTGCATCCAACTCGCACGGGACGCCACCTTCGGCACCAAACTCAAATTTCTCTCCAGGGCCTACGAAGCACTGCGCCACCTCGACCGAGGATGCACACAATGCTTCCTCGCCGGCACCAAGGTCCTCATGGGGGACGCCACCACACGCACCATTGAGGACATCCAGGTCGGCGAGCAGGTCAGGGCAACCGACCCCAAAACAGGCAAGACGTCCGCCCGCAGAGTGACTCGCGTAATCGTCACCGAAGACGACAAGCACTTCAACGAATTGGAAGTCGCTACAAAGAATGGCCCCACGAAGGTGACGGCCACTTACGAACATCCGTTCTGGAGCTCTTCGGCGCAACGTTGGGTCAAGGCATACGAAATCAAGACTGGCGTGAGCCTCCTGAGCGACGACGGAAGTTCCGTACGGGTACTTGCCAATCGTTCTTTCGACAAGGAAGCACGTACCTACAACCTCACCGTGGAGGGCATCCACACCTACTACGTGATGGCCGGCGACACTTCCCTACTGGTCCACAACAGTGGGCCTGGAAGTGGTTCACACTGGATCTCCGCCGGACGCCTGCCGCATCATTACATGCGGAAGAATGATCAGAGAGTCACGCACGCAAAGGAATTTGGGATAGACGGGCCGTACAACCGACAGAACGGCGCGAAGTTCGTCCAGGCCATTGAACGTCTGGTGAAGAGCCCCGAAACGCGAAAAATTGAGGGAACCTTCAGACGGCAGCCGGCGGTCCATTACGTGGACGCGACCGGGCTGCACGCCTCGTTTGCCGCCAGCGGACCTAACGTTGGGGAGTACCTTGGAGGCTGGCGGTCTCAGGGTGACCAGCTTACCTACCTGCTTCGGGACGGCATCCTATGACGTCGGGGCACGATTGTGCGGCCCGGATCACGGGAAGGATTCGAATGAACATTGAGTTGACGGGCGACCAGGCCCTTGTCCTGTCAGACTGGCTGGACCGTGTCATGCATCGAGAGGATTTCTCGAATTTGGTGGATGACCGCGCCGTCTGGTCCGCGCTTCTCACGATCAGTGGGACACTGGAGACCGGACTACCTCAGATCTTCGACTCCAACTACTCCGGTCAATTGGAAGCGGCACGCGAACGCCTGATTGCGGAACTCGGAGATTTCGGAAAGTGAACACCCTGATGTTCGACGTCGCGCCGCCGTGGAACTCGATCCTCCCGATTGACACGGGGAGTGACGTGTTCAACAAATAGCAGGTCTCGTACGCGCGCCTTCGCCATGCAAGTACCGTGGTTCTGCTGACGATAGGTGGCTACCACTCTGCCGACTCCGCACGCTTTGAGCATCCCAAGACCCGGGCCTTGACACTAATCTGCGGAAGATTCCCAGGTCGGCCTGCCAGCAATCAGTCGGCAGGCCGACCTGCTTCACCTAAGCCGTCGGCGACGTGCGGACCCCGCTCGCCGATCGGGGTGCACCGTCACTCCCGGCGTCCGGCTGCGGACATTGGCTGAGGTCGTCGAATATGTCGGCGTGAGCGGGAAGACAGGCATCATCGACGGCACGGAGATCCGGGGCGGGCGACCAGCCGTGGGGCGCAAGGCCTCTAAAGGGGACGGTGTGCGCGCCGCGGCAGCGATGCTCCGCCGGACGGGTGCGAATGCCGTCGTCATCGCACTGCGTCTCAGCCGGCGCGGCTTGAGAGGCAGCGGCTATTGGGAGGCCACCCAGGCTGGCGGCCCAAGCCGCTCACCTGCGGAATCCAGCCAGGAGAGCACTTTATTGCCAATGACAGGCAACTCAGGCACAGCGCTGCTGGGCTCCCACTACACATGAAGGCTGGGTGGACGTCGGCTGTCCTCGAAGCGAGGAGGGCCATGGTCGGGGGAGGTCTGGGCGATTGCTGACGATCAATGTGGCAGTACTGCTCACTGTCATCGTCATCCTGCGGCTGCGCCGCCGTACGGAGGCCAGAAGCCGGTTCGACGAGAAGCTCACCGTCATCATCGTGCTAGCTCTCGGGGTGCTGATCGCCCCGACAGCAGTAGGACACGGAATCCTCGACTTCCTGACCCAGCTCGTGAACGGTCTCACGCGAGCCGGTCAATGAGCGCCACCGCGCACCTGACCGTTCTCAGCGAACGATTGCCACCAAAGCCGCCCGCGCAGCGAACTCGGAGCGGTAATCCGGCGGACGATCGTGCAACCTCCGGGCCCGCTAACGGCGAGCCCGCGCCGCATCACACAGCCAGTATCGAGCGCCTCACCCGGGGGAAGCATGGCCGCACCGGCACGACGACGCCGATCCACACGTACCCGCCGCCCCGCCACGAGGCCCCGGCGCCGCAATGTCCGGCGCCGTAGGCGTGAGGCCGCCACCGGCCGCCTCGTCGCCGCCGCCATCGTCGTGGCAACTGTGATCGCAGCAATCCGCGAATACCCCGTCACCAGCAGCATCCTGGCCGCCCTCGCCTTAGCGGCGGCCGTTCTCCTTCTCCTCGTCCGCACCGGTCGCATCCAGCTGCCCACACTGCCTACCGCTACGCGGGCAGACTTCACCCACAGCATCGCCGCGTACCAGCACATGACCGGCACCCAGTTCGAGCACGCCATCGCCGACCTCGCCCGCCGCGATCCCTCCGTCCGCACTGCCACCGTCTCCGGCGGCGCCAACGACCGAGCCCTCGACGTCCTCCTCCACCTAAGCGACGGCCGCCGCATTGCCATCCAGTGCAAGCGCTACGCGCCATCGAACCGCGTCGGGGCACCTGTCATCTACGCCGTGAACGGCACCTACCGCGCCTACCACCGCTGTGACCAGGCCGTCATCGTCACCACCAGCGCCTTCACCCCAGCCGCACAACGCGCCAACGCCGAACTCGACCATCCTCTGCGCCTCGTCGACGGGCGCGCCCTCGGCCGCTGGGTCTCCGGAGGTCGCCCACCCTGGGGTCCCTGACCGCAAGTTCCAGCTGCGTCAACCGCTCGTGCAGCCTCGGCCGGGATGAAGGTCTCCATCAAGGTCGACTTCCTGATCATCGAGGGTTCCAAAACCACCGCCTACGGCGGGGCCAACACCGCCGATGATGAACAGCCGCACTGCTAGAGAGGCAGAAAGACATGCTGCTCGCTACCAGCGAGATGGCTCGGCTGACGCTGTGAGGTGCGGAGGGGACGCTTCCGGCACCCAGCGCATCACGCCGAGGGCCAGGTGCAGGCCGACGGAAGCGAGGACCACGAAGACGTACCGCCAGGGCACCACCAGCATCAGAACTCCCCCTGCCAGTGGGGCAAGGATCGGAGCGGTGGAGGTGATCGCGCCTAATCGCGAGAACACCGTGGCGAGGTCACCATCGTCGAACAGGTCGGCGACGACCGCGCGGGCGACCACGGTCCCTGCTGCTCCTGTCAGGCCCTGCCCGGCCCGTGCCGTGTTGAGCACCGTCAGGGTGGGAGCCGCTGCGCACAGGGCGGAGAAGGCGGCGAACAGAACGGCCCCCATATGAGGACCGGGCGGCGCCCGATCGCGTCACTGAGCGGCCCCAGCAGGAGCTGCCCGACGATGATGCCCGCCAGGAAGCCGGTCAGTGACATCTGGGCGCCAGAGGCGTCGGTGCCCAGCGAGCGCGCCAGGTCCGGAAGCCCCGGCACGTACATGTCCGTGACCAGCGGGCTGGCGGCACTCAGCCCGGCCAGCACCACCAACAGCCGCACTCTTGACCGGAACCCCATGCTCGGGGCACGAAGAGCGAGGGCCCCTTCCCGGTGCGGCGAGTGGTCATAGCGCGGGAGCCGCCCCTTCCGCGTCCGGCGGCGATCTGCAGCGCGCTGCACTCGGCCGGCGACAATGTCTGACGCAGCGCCGCGGCCAGCCACTTATTGTCATCCCGCACGTGCGCACTCAGCGCTTCCCGCCCTGCCTCCGTGAGCACGATGTTCTGGCGGCGTGCGTCCACCTCGCTGCGCGTACGGCGGATACGCCCCTGCTCCTCCAACTCGTTAAGCACCCGGGTCAGGGACTGCACCTGCAGCCCTTCGATAGCGGCCAGCTCGGACGGGGTCAACACACCGCTGTGCCGGAGGTTGGCCAGCACCGAAGCGGCCAGCCGCGTCAGCGTGCGGCCGCCCATGGCCCCATCAGCGGTGCGCTGGCCGACCAGGACGCTGATGCCAGGCCGTGGCTGAGGGAGAGCAGGTGGGCGGCCTTGGGGCTGATGAACGCTCCCCCCGGCAGATAGGCGGCGCTATCATCCTGCGCACCCACCTCGACCGGCTCTTCGCCCACCCCTCGGATCCGTCCGCGAACTCGAACGGCGCGGCCGGGCAGGTCGGTTGACCCGGTCGACTCACCACCGGGCAGAGCGTGCACATACCTGAGCGTGGAAGTTCAAACGGTGGAGGCTTGGGTGAGGCGCTCGCGCAGGGTGGCCCCGAAATCCTCCGCCCGCGCCAGTTGAGTACGACCTGTTCGCCTCGGCGCTGCACATCCACCCCGACGGCGACGTCCGAGTCGCCGAACGACGGATGACGAGCGGCGACTCCGGCGCCTGGCAGCTCGCGACGTTCCACGTGGAGACCGACGCCGACGTGCACGCCGACCACTGGGAGATGCACCCGGAGGCCGAGGAGGCGGTGTGCTGCCTGACCGGCGGCGTCCGGCTCTACCTCCGCCCCGTCAGGCCCGGCGGCACCGAGGACATGGTGCAGTTGCAGCCAGGCAACGCCGTGATCGTCCCCCGCGGCCGCTGGCACCGCCTGGAACTGGACGCCCCCAGCGACCTGATGCCGATCACCCTGCGCCACGGCACCCGCCTCGAAAAGCGCACCGACACTCGCTGAACGAAAGGTGGCCCGGCCCCGGCAGATGCGCTGCCGGGCCACCCGCACGCGGCAGCCCGGGGAGCCCCAACCAGGTGCAGGTGCGTGAGTACGGCACGGGACCGAGCGAGTTGACTGGTATCTACCGCGAGGGGGCGCCATCCGAGGTCGGCTTCTACACCGGCGGGCGGTGCTGACTGGACCTACCGCGAGGGGGCGCCATCGGAGCCGCTGGTCGTCGCCGTGCTGCCCACCACAGGCCTGCTGCTCGGCCCGGTCGCCAGGTGAAGGACCGAGAGCGTGGCCGAGGGCGCGTCGCTGCTCTTCAACGCCGTCGCGTTGTTCGAGTGAGGCGCCTGGGCGGCTCGCGTCGCCGGGCGGGGATGGCCGGTGGCCTGCGGGTCAGGAGGCATGGACATAGTGACCGGCCTGGTGATCACCGTGGCGAACGCCCTGATCAAGTAGGCGGTGAGCTGTCCGGGGGAGGTCCGGGGTGATGCCGTGTCATCGGCGATCGAAAGGTCGTTGAAGGGAGGATGTAGGAGTTTTCGACTCATTCCGGGAGGAATTGTGCGCTTGCGAAGGGTTGGAAGGGCCGCACTGGTGGTCTTGGCGGTGGGCAGCTGGGCGTCCACAGGTTGGGGGATCGCCTTCGCCGAGGGCCACGATCACGGTCACGGTCGCGGAGCCACTGCCCGCGGTGGCTTCGCCGCGGTGGACGCAATCGAGCAGAACACCGCGCAGGGGCACCGGCAGAACAACAACTGCTCCCTCTGGAACGGCTTGCCCTTCGGAGCTACTGAAGCCGTACTGACGGGAGGCCGTACGGACGGCCGCTGTGTGGTCGGCGACGCCTCCCTCAACAAGCACGTCGTGACCAAGGGCGGCGGCGCGCACGCCACCGGTGGCTCCGGCGTCAGCGCCGTGCAGCAGAACACCGCGCAGAAGGGCCGGCAGAACAACAACTGCGCCAACGCCAACTTCACGGAGATCACCGTGACCGGCGGCCGGGCCGCGGGACATTGCGCCGACCTGGACCACTCCCGCAACCATCACACGCTGACCAAGGGCCGCGGCGCCCACGCCACCGGCGGCTCCGCCACCGCGGGCGTGTTCGATCAGAACACCGCGCAGGAGGGCCGGCAGAACAACAACTGCGCCGACGCCAACTGGGTCCACCTCCCCGTGACCGGCGGCCGGGCCGAGGGGCATTGCGCCAACCGGGACGGCTCGCGCAACCACCGCACGCTGACCAAGGGCGGCGGCGCCCACGCCACCGGCGGCTCCGGCGGCAACTTCGGCTCATTCCGGCAGAACACCGCGCAGGAGGGCCGGCAGAACAACCACTGCGCCAACGCCAACACCACGGACATCACCGTGGCCGGCGGCCGGGCCGAGGGGCATTGCGCCAACCGGGACGGCTCGCGCAACCATCTCGTGCTGACCAAGGGCCGTGGTGCCCACACCACCGGCGGCTCCGGCGCCGCGCAAGTGTTCCAGCAGAACGCCGCGCAGGAAGGCCGTCAGAACAACAACTGCGCCGACCTCAACAGCACGATCCTCGACGTGATCGGGGGACGGGCCGAGGGCGATTGCGTCAACCTGGATCGCTCGCGCAACCATCGTTCGCTGACCAAGGGTGGCGGCGCACACACCACCGGCGGCACCGCCCCCATCGCCACGTACCAGCAAAACACCGCGCAGGAGGGCCGGCAGAACAACAACTGCGCCAAGTCCGATGCCGCGAGCATCACCGTCACCGGGGGACGGGCCGAGGGGCATTGCGCCAACCTGGACCGCTCCCGTAGCCAGCGCACGCTGACCAAGGGCGGTGGCGCCCACTCCCACGGTGGATCCAGCGTCACGACCTTCGGGATCCAGCAGAACACCGCCCAGGAAGGGCGGCACAACAACAACTGCGGCAACGTCAACAACACGGCTCTCCGCTTGACGGGCTCCGACGTGGACGCCAAGTGCGCGACGGTCGACCGCTCCAAGCGTGTGCGCACCGCGGAGATCGGCGACGGCGCCGAGGCCGAAGGCGGCTCCAGCCTGGCGGGGCTGTTCCAGCAGAACACCGCGCAGGAAGGCCGGCAGAACAACAACTGCAGCAACGCCAACGACCTGAACGTGACGGCCGCCGGCTCCCGTGTCCGCACCCAGTGCGTCGCCGTCGACCGTTCCAAGAACATCGGCTCCGTCTACCGGTAGACCGCGCGCCCAGCCTGATCGGCCCCGCCCGACATCCGGGCGGGGCCTCGCCCTTACGGGCATATCGTGACCTTTCGTCACGATTGGCGTTCTTGGCCATGACGGCGGTTCACCGGTGCGCGGCAGGGCGCCGGTGGGGCGCGGCACACACGATGCGACGGCGGGAGACACACTCGATGGGGAACAAGGGACGGTGCGTGGCGCACGGGGCCAGCGGTCAGAAGGTCCGCAGGGTCGTGATGGTCGCGCTCTCGGCCGGCGCCTGGGTATCGGCGGGCGCCACCAGCGCCTTCGCCGACATGGACCTCACCCCGCTCAGTGGGCAGGAGCAGACCGACCAGGCCGGCAAGCAGAACCTCTCCTGCGGCAACTCCGCCCGCCTGCTGCGCGTCAACCTCGTCGAGACGACGCACCGGGAAAAGCCCTGTGTGGACCTCGGCGGCCACACCCACCGCCACACCACCCACCACAGCGGCGCCCATGCCGTCGGCGCCACCACCCTCGGTCCGCAGACCAACATCGCCCAGAGGGGCAAGCAGAACCTCTCCTGCGGCAACTCCGCCGACCTGATCACCGTCAACGTCGCAGGCACCCTCAACCAGGAAACCACCTGTGTCGCCGTCGACCGCGGCCACTCCCACGGCCACGGGCACGCCCACGGCCACGGGCACGCCCACCGGGGCAACGCCTCGGCGCTGGGTGGCACCGCGATCGGACCGGCGGTCAACGCCGCGCAGACCGGCAAGCAGAACCTGTACTGCGGCAACTCCGCCGACACCCTGACCGTCAACGTCCTGGGCACCATCCGCAAGCACACCACGTGCATCGCCGTCGACCACTCCCACGGCCACGGCCACGGCCTCGAGCGCCGCGGCCGGGCCCTGGCCGACGGCGGGCAGGTCGTCGGACCCGAAACCAACACCGCTCAGAACGGCCGCCAGAACCAGACCTGCGGCAACCCCGGGCTGGGCATCGACCTCCCCCTGAGCCAGACCAAGAGGACGACCCGATGCGGCGTCCACGACGACTCCGCCACCCGAAACCACTGACAACACCCACCCAGTGACGGCAACTCTGCGCGGTCCGGCTCACCCACCGGACCGCGCAGCCCCGTCCGCCGGCGGAGGCTCTGAGCCGGTCAGGGGGCGGCGCCGTGCAGCGCTCCGGCCTTCACGGAGCCGACGAAGGACATCCAGGCCGCCGCGTCGACATGTTCGGCGAACGGCGCCCCCGACGGGGATCTCCACCCCCACCCCACGGGCGGCCTAGACGCAGTAGTCCACCTTCGCCCCACCCACCCCACAGCCACACCGCAATCGGTCACACGCCGGCGAGGACCGCTGCCCCTCCTCGTGCGGGGTCGCTCCGCCGGGGCGTCCCGTGCTTACTCGCGTTCCGTCGCGCTGTCGAGATCGGCCATGACGTCCCGTAGGACGTGCTCGAAGAGCGGCTGAGGGTCGGTGAGGGCGAAGTCGAGGTGGCCGAAGACCTCGACGGCGAGGACGCCGTACAGCCGTGCCCAGGCGTGGACGAAGACGTAGAGGGCTTCCAGTGGTACCGGCTCACCGGCCAGGTGTTCACGTACTTCTTCCAGCTGGCGAAGCCATACGGGGTCCAGCCGGCCCTCGTCGGGCAACCGGAGGGCTCCCCGCTCCCAGAGTTCCACCATCAGGCCGAGGAAGATCCCGCCGAAGCGCCAGCCGGGGTCGTGGGAGGGGTTGCCGGGGGCGGAGTCGGCGTCGCTGATGGGCTTGGCGAACAGCACGCCGAATTCGCGTTTGTGGGCCAGTGCCCATTGGCGCAGGCGACGGAAGACGGCTTCGAGGCGTGGGCCCGGTTCGGGGTCGGGGCACTGGTCGCGGGCGGCTGTCAGTTCGCCGGCCAGTTCGTCGTAGAGATGGGAAGCCAGGGCCTGGATCAGGTCGTGGTGGTTGCCGTAGTAGCGGTACAGGCCGGGCGCGGTCATACCCATCTCGCGGGCGATGGCACGCAGGGAGACGGCGGCCAGGCCCTGCTCGACGAGGAGGCGGCGGGCGGTGCGCAGGATTTCCGCCATCGCTTCTTCGCGCACTCGCAGGCGGCGTTTGGGCTCGCTGTGGCGCTGGCTGGTCATGGGGCGGTGGCCTCTCCAGTCGTCGGCGGCGCCTGGTCCGGCGGGTGCCGATGACTGCGGCTTGACAGAGTTAACACCTTTCACTTTAGCTGAGCGCCGAGAGTTAACGGTGTTTACTCCGCTCGGGTGTCGGTCGTGGTGGTCCGCCACGACGGCAACTCGGCCTGCCCGCCCACGGACCGGCCGCCGAACGCCCAGGAACCAGACACACCCAGGACCTGACCCCTGACCTGCAAAGGGAGAGCTCTGCCATGAAGTACGCAATCATCCTGACCTACGCCTTCGCCCCGAAGTGGCTGGCGCTCTCCCGCGAGGAGCGCAACACGATGCGGGCATCCCACATCGAGCCGGTCTTCGCCCGGTACGCGGACCGCGTCTCGGCGCGCTTCTTCGACGCCGAGGCATTCCACACACGGTTCTCCGACTTCGTGCTGCTGGAGACGGAAGACCTACGGGCCTACTACTTCCTCATCGAAGCCCTGCGCGACTCTGCGCTCATCGCCCAGGGCTACCTGGCGCTGGACGAGATACACCTCGGGATCGAAGACGGCTTCCGCCGCTACGAGAACAGCCTGACCCACAGTCCGGCGGCGGGCCGATGACCGCCCCGGCCGAAGCCCGGCGCCGTCGTATCTACACCGTCCGCCACACCGGCGACAGGGCGACCTTCCTCGCCGCCTGTTGCGCGTCACCCAGACCCTCCCTCTCCCCATGACGGGGCCGCCCCACCCGAACCCACCGGCACACTGGTAAAGCGGGCCACCGAGGCCGCTCGTGAGGAGAGTTACGCATCCAGCGCAGCAGCTGCCGCAGAAAGCCGCGGGCGGCGGCGTCGGTCACGCCTTCGTTTGTGGTCGGTCAGGCCGGGTGGGCGGGGTCCTTCAACACCCAGGCGCCGCGCGAGCAGTCTTCCGGTCCGGTGTGGAGGGCGAGCAGGGTACGAGGGCGCCGTCCACGATGCCGTCCTCAGCGTCGACGCATTCGATACTGCGCGACATGATGTCGCCTGCCACGGTCCTCGGGTGCGCCACCATGAGCGGGTCCGTCGAGTCCGTCGACCTACTTACCGCGGCCGGTGACAAAGTCCCGGACGCGGTCGACCAATCCCACACCGGGTGCCAGGAGCTTGATGGCCGGCGGAGTAGTAGGGGCTGCGGGATGGGGACGCGTGGGGGCGGTCTTCTTCGCCAGCCGGACCTTCTCCCCGAGGGCTTCCAGGACGAAGGGGTGGCACCCCTTGCTCAGCTGTGCGAAGAGGTCGGCCTCCTCGTCCCTGACGTGAGCGAAGACCTCCATCTTCAGATTGACCAGAAGGCGAGTGAAATCGAGGTGCTCGGCGTCCAGGCCCTCCAGGTCCTTGAGCAGCTGCTCCACCCGGCCGTGGTCGGCGATCTCCCTGTCCGCCAGCGCATCGCCGTCCTCCAGATGCTCACGCACCGCGGGGTAGAGATACTGCTCCTCGGCCACCGCATGCCGCACCAGCAAGATGGTCAACTGGTCGACCAGTTGCTTGCGCTCCGCCGACCCCGGCATGCTCTCCTCGATCCGCGTGAACAGCTCATCCATCTCGCGATGATCGGCAGTCAGCTCCGCAATGACATCCGGGCTGTGTTCCATGCCCCATCTCGCCTTCCCTCGGTGCGGGCGCAGCCCGTTCCTGGCACTCCTCCAGGGAACGGTTTCCCCCAGCTGCCGACCCGTAACGGCTTGCCGCCGAATACAGGCGTATGGGCAGGACGACAAGGCCAAACGAGTTCGTTTCCCTCCCCACCGTCGCCCCTGCCCGCAACCGCTTGCGTCGCCCTCCCGAGAGGCGTCGTTTGCCAGGCAAGTTGGTGGCGGGCGGCAACGTGGGCCTCGTCGCCCCATCACGCGCCGATCACCTCCGCGCCGCCCGCCGCCCTCCGCCCCACCTGAGCGAACTCGCCGCCCTGGTCCGCTGAGCGATAGCGCGCTATTGGCCCCGGCCGGTGACGTAGTCGCGGATGCGGTCGACCAGCCCGAGGCCGGGGGTCAGGAGTCTGTTGGCGGGCGGGGTCGTGGGTGCCTTGGGGTGGGGGCGCGTGGGGGCGGTCTTCTTCGCGTCGCGGATCTTCCTGCCGAGGCTCTCCAGGACGAAGGGGTGGACACCAGCGCGCAGCTGGGGAAAGAGGCTGCGTTCCTCGTCCTCCACGTGGGCGCTGACGACGGTGCGCAGCTCGCGGACGAGGCGGTCGAAGTCCCGGTCGTCGGCCGGGCGTCCTTCGAGGTCCTTGAGCAGCTCTTCGAAGCGGCTGTGGTCGGCGATCTCGTTGTCGGCCAGCAGGTCTCCGTTTTCGAGGTGTTCGCGCACGGCGGGGTAGAGGTGCTGTTCCTCGGCGACCGAGTGCCGAACAAGCTCGATGGTCAGCGCGTCCAGCAGCATCCTGCGCTCAAGGCATCCGGGGGGCCGTTCGTCGAGCTGCTCGAAGAGCTCGTCCACCTCCCGGTGGTCATGGGTCAGTTCCTCGATGACGTCCCTGTCGTGCTTCACCCTCCGCCCCGCCTTCCGTCCTCCGTGACGCGCTGGTCATCGGTGCGCCACGGAGGACGAGTTCCCCGCCAGGCGGCGGATGTCGCCAAGCCGGCGGAGATTGCACCGGATGCAGGAACAGATGCCGCTCAGTGAGTCGCTTTACCGGCTGGCCGCTCGATGTACAGCGAAGAGGCTGCGGAGTCCCTCGCCGATGCATGCGACCTGTTTGGTGGGCCCTTGCCCGAAGCGCGGGTCAAACCGCCCGCGTGCGATCTTCGCGCCTGGAAGGCGCCATGGGAGACAGGAGGAGGTGGTGCTGCCATGGCGCTACGCAAGCCTCCCCCCGGCCGCCTGTCGCACGGCGCTCCACGGCGAAAGCCGGCGGCCGCGGAGCGCAGCGCGGAGCTGCCTGCCATAGGGAGGCGGCCACCCTGACCCGTCACGGGCCCGCAGCGCCCCGCCGCCCCCGTCCGGAGCGGGGTCCGCGCAGGTCAGAACCTCACGGTCGAGACGGTGTAGACGACCGGGTGCCCCGGTTCGTCGTAGCTGACCATGATCCGCTGGTAGGGGTGCGGTGCCTTGCTCGTGGTTGTCGTGCCCGCCCAGGGCCAGTCGACGCCGAAGTCCCAGCCGACCTTCGCCGCCTGTGCGGGCGGGATCGTCTGCCGGTCCTTCTTGAGGGCTGCGGTGCTGGTGCCGACGGCCTCGAGGTAGTGCTCCAGGCCCCAGTCGTTGGTCCGGAACTGGACGAAGAGCGAGCTGGTCTGCCAGGAGTTGGTCTCGTAGTACCAGACCGGGGTGGAGCCGATCGGGACCGGCACGTTGTAGATCCGCTGCTGGACCTTGGAGGGGAAGGCGTTGGTCAGGCCGGTGGCGGCGGCCTCCTGCTCCTTGCCCTCGCCGCTGTCGCGGCTCTGCTCGGCGGAGATGACGATGTAGCCGGCCGGGATCGCGATCAGCAGGAAGACGATCAGCGCCGTCAGCAGGGGGCGGCGGCGCTTGACGCGGGGCGGCGGGGCGGGGTGGTGGTCGTCGTGCATGGTGGGCGACTCGGTTTCGGTCATCGGCGGCCGGCCCGTTCGTAGCGTTCGTAGCGCTCCACGCGCCGGCGGTTGGCGCGGCGGAAACGGCGGGCCACCAGGCGGGCGAGGTCGGCGGCGCCGACCATTCCGGCCTCCGGGCCCAGCTGGGCCTTGGCGATCGTGGCTTCGGGGCGGTAGCCGCGGCCGGTGAGGTGGCGCCGGAAGGCGTCCCTGGCCGGGGCGATCAGCAGGTCGTCGGCGGCGCTGACACCACCGCCGATGACGAAGCAGGACGGGTCGAGGGCGGCGGCGAGGTTGGCGATGCCGACGCCGAGCCACTGGCCGATGTCCTGGAGGAGCTCGACGCACATCGCGTCGCCCTCCCGGGCCAGCTCGGTGATCAGTGGCCCGGTGATGTCGCCGATACGGCCGCCGACCCGCTCGATGATGTTGTACGCGACCGGGGAGTCGGCGGCGGCCAGCTCCCGGGCCTCCCGTACGAGGGCGTTGCCGGAGCTGTACTGCTCCCAGCAGCCGCGGTTTCCGCACGGGCAGCGGTGGCCCCCGGGGACGACCTGCATATGGCCGAATTCGCCCGCCACACCGTATTTGCCGCGCTTGACCGCGCCGTCCTCCAGGATGGCGCCGCCGATGCCCGTACCGAGGGTGATCATCACGAGGTGGTCCTCGCCGCGGCCGGCGCCGAACCGCCACTCCGCCCAGGCGGCGGTGTTGGCGTCGTTGTCGACCATGACGGGGACGGCCAGGCGGCCGGCGAGCCGGTCGCGCAGCGGCTCGTTGCGCCAGTTCAGATGGGGGGCGAAGAGCACATTGGAACGGTCGGCGTCGACCCAGCCGGCCGCGCCGATGCCCACCGCGTGGACGTCGTGCCGGTCGGAGAGGTCGAGCACCAGCTCGGTGATGGTGTCCTCGACGACCTTGGGGCTCTTGGACTTGTCCGGCGTCTCGGTGCGGACCTTCTCCAGGATGGTTCCGTCGGCGTCGACCACGCCCGCCATGACCTTGGTGCCGCCGATGTCGATGCCGACGGTGGGCACGCGGGGCGCGGTCAGATGCGAGCGCCGCTCGCGGGTGCCGACCGTGCGCAGCACGGTGGCTCTGGCGGATCCCCGGTGCACCCGGTCCCGGTACATGCTCATCGACCCACCTCTTCGCCGTTGCTCCCCCACTGCCTGAAGGGCGTGGGTGGTGCCCCCGTGCGGCTGCTGCGTGCGCGCAAGAGTCGTCTCGTCCCTGCGGGTCTCGGGAGGCCGGGGCCTCGATGTGCTGGTTCGCTGCGATTGTGCATCACCAGGGCAGTGCGGCGCATCGCGCACATGCTTCCGCGCCCCGCGGTGCGTCGCGGGGCGCGGAAGCATGTGCCGGTGATCAGTCGGGGCGGTGGCCGCCGGGGAATTCCGGTGTCGCGGTGCGGGCCAGCTCGTGGCTGAGCTGTTCCAGTTCGCTGCCGCCCGCCATTTGGCGGGTCAGCTCCTCCAGGGCGATCTCCGACTTGGCGTGGCTGCCGGCCATCGTGCCGCGCTTGAGGAGGACGAAACGGTCGCCGACGAGGTAGGCGTGGTGCGGGTTGTGGGTGATCAACACCACGCCGAGCCCGGCGTCCCGGGCGGCCGCGACGTACTTGAGCACGACGCCGGACTGCTTGACGCCGAGCGCCGCCGTCGGCTCGTCCAGTACGAGGACCTTGGCGCCGAAGTAGACGGCCCGGGCGATGGCGACGCACTGCCGTTCACCGCCCGAGAGGGTCCCGATCGGCTGGTCGACGTCGCGCAGGTCGATGCCCATCCGCAGCAGTTCGCTGCGGGTGGTCTCGCGCATCGTTCGGACGTCGAGCCGCTTGAAGGGGCCCACACCGGTGGTCGGCTCGGAGCCGAGGAAGAAGTTGCGCCACACCGGCATCAGGGGGACCACGGCCAGGTCCTGGTAGACGGTGGCGATACCGCGGTCCAGGGCCTCGCGCGGGGAGGAGAGGGTGGTCTCCTCGCCCTCGATGGTGAAGGTGCCGGCGTCGTGCTGGTGCAGGCCCGCGATGATCTTGATGAGGGTGGACTTGCCGGCGCCGTTGTCGCCGAGCACACAGGAGATCTCCCCCGCGTGCACCTCCAGGGACACACCCTCCAGGGCCTTGATGTTGCCGTAGAACTTGCTGACATCCGTCAGCTCGACCAGGGCCGTCTTCCCGCCCTCACCCTCGCCGTCGCCCTCGGCGGTCTTCTTGTCCAGGTCTGTCATGACTTCTCCTCCGCCCGCTTGCGGACCCATGCGTTCAGGAGTGTGGCGAGGAGCAACATCGCGCCGAGGAAGAACTTGTACCAGTCCGGGTTCCACTGGGCGTAGACGATGCCCTTGCTGGTCATGCCGAAGATGAAGGCACCGACCGCGGCACCGATCGCCGAGCCGAAGCCGCCGGTCATCAGACAGCCGCCGACCGCCGCGGCGATGATGTAGAGAAACTCGTTGCCCACCCCGTCGCCGGACTGGATCGCGTCGTACGAGAACAGCAGGTGCTGTCCGGAGACCCAGGCGGCGAAGGCGACGCCCATATAGAGGCCGATCTTGGTCTTGGTGACCGGGACGCCCACCGCCCGTGCGGCGTCGGAGTTGCCGCCCACCGCGAAGATCCAGTTGCCGACGCGGGTGCGCAGCAGGATCCAGGTGGCCACCGCGACCAGCACGATCCACCACAGGATGGTGATCTGGACGTCGACGCTGCCGATCGTCAGATGCGAGGCGAAGACCGCCCGTGCCGACTCGAAGCCCTCCATGTCGGAGATCGACTTCGTGGAGACGGTGCCGCTGATCAGCTTGGTGAAGCCGAGATTGAGGCCCGTCAGCATGAAGAACGTGCCGAGCGTGATGATGAAGCTCGGGAGCTTCGTACGGGTCAGCAGGAATCCGTTGAAGACCCCGATGCCCAGGGTGACCAGCAACGACACCCCGATGCCGACCCAGGTGTTGGCCGTCATCTGGTAGCTGAACATGGACGAGATCAGCGCCGAGCTGACGACCATGACACCGGCCGAGAGATCGAACTCGCCGCCGATCATCAGCAGCGCCACGGGCACGGCCATGATGCCGATCGTCGACGAGGCGTACAGCACGGTGGAGAGGCTGGAGGCCTGCAGAAAGGGTTCGGCGACGAAGGAGAAGAAGAGGAAGACGGCGGCCGCGCCGACGACCGAGCCGAGCTCGGGGCGGCCCATCAGGCGGCGCGCCAGGGAGCGGTGCAGCAGGCGTTCGTCGGCGTGCTTGGCAGGCGGGCCCGCGGGCTGCAGAGGTGGTGCGTCGGTGGCGCTCATCGTGTTCCCCGCTTCGTGTATTCCTGCAGCGCGGCGGCGTCCTTCTTGGTGATCACCTGGGGGCCGGTGAGCACCGGCTTGCCGCCGCCGAGAACGTCGGAGTTGTACTTGTAGAGCCAGAGCAGATCGACCGCCTCGTAGCCCTGCAGATAGGGCTGCTGGTCGACCGCGAAGCCCAGCGAGTCGTTCTTGAGGCCGTCCGCGACCTGCGCGTTGAGGTCGAAGGTGTCGATCTCGGCCTCACTGCCGGCCTGCTCCTTGGCCTTGACCGCGGTGGCGGCGAACGGCGCGCCGAGGGTGACCACGGAGTCGATGCCACGGTCCGACTGGAGCTTGGACTCGATCGAGGACTGCACGTCGGGCATGTTCGTGCCCTCGACGTAGAGCTTTTGAAGATCGCCCTTGAACGTCTTCCCGGCACCGTCGCAACGCTGCTCATGGCCGACGTTGCCCTGCTCGTGCAGGACGCAGAGCGCCTTCTTCTTACCGCGCTTGTTCAGTTCCTCGCCGACGGCCTCGCCGGCCACCGTCTCGTCCTGGCCGATATGCGTCAGCGCGCCGAACGCCTTGGACTCCTCGGCCCCGGAATTCACCGTGATCACCGGTATACCGGCCTTCTCGGCCTTGCGGACGACGTCCTTCATGGCGTCCGGCTTGGCCAGCGAAACGATCAGCCCGTCGACCTTCTGGTCGATGTAGGACTGCACGAGCTGGCTCTGCCGGCTGGCTTCCTTGTCGTGCCCGTAGACGAACTTGATGTTGTCCTTGGTGGCGGCCTGCTCGGCGCCGTTCTGCACGATGTCCCAGAACGTGTCGCCGTCTCCCGAGTGGGTGACCATCGCGAACGTCCACCTGGGGGTGTTCACCGCGGCCTTGCCGCCGGCGGCCTGGGCAGCGCGTTCCTCCTCGGCCCGCTTGCCGCCGGTGGCGCTGCATCCCGCCAGCGAGGCGCCGAGCGTCGCCGCCACCACGGCGCTCACGACGCGTCCCCTTCTTCGAACCCTTGCCACGAGGACTTGCCCTTCCCGCTGATGTCACGCTGTGTTGGCTGTATAGGCCGTGTTGGCTGCTCCGGCCGTCCTGGCTGTCTCGCCCTTCCGGCCCCTCCGGGCCGTCCTGGCTGCGCCTTCACGGTGTCGCACGCCGCTACCGGGCGGCCGGCTCCAACCGCCCAAGTATCCGTTACCGGCGATCTGTACCGGTTCATCGGGTCCCGCCTTCCGTTACGGCTTCACCGGGTCCCGCGCCCGGTGTACTCCTCCAACGTCGGCACGTCCTCCTGGCCGACCAGGGCCGGGCCGGTGAGCACCGGCTTTCCGCCACCGAGCACATCGGCGTTGGTCTTGTTCAGCCAGAGCAGGTCCACCGCCTCGTAGCCCTGGAGGTAGGGCTGCTGGTCGACGGCGAAGGCGACGTCCTTGGCCTTGAGGAGCTTGACCACGGCGGGGTTCAGGTCGAACGTCGCGACCTGGGCGTCGCTGCCCGCCTCCTCCTTGGCCTTGACGGAGATCGCCGCCATCGGGGCACCGAGCGTGACGATCGAGTCGATGGACGTGTCGGACTGCAGCTTGGCCTCGACCGAGGACTGCGAGGCCGGGGCGTTGGTGCCGTCGACGTTGAGGTTCTCGACCTTGCCGTCGAAGCCCTTGCGGACGCCCGCGCAGCGGTCCTCCAGCGATACGTTGCCCTGCTCGTGGATGACGCACAGGACCTTCTTGGCGTGCCGGCCGGCGAGCTCCTCGCCGACGGCCTCGCCGGCCACCGACTCGTCCTGGCCGATATGCGTCAGCGCGCCGTACGCCTTGGAGAACTCGCCGCCGGAGTTGATCGTGACGACCGGGATGCCCGCCGCGACGGCCTTGCGGACGGCGGTCTTGACGGCCTCCGGCTTGGCGAGGGTGACGATCAGCCCGTCGACCTTCGCGTCGATGTAGGACTGGATCAGCTGGGCCTGCTTGGAACCCTCTTTGTCGCTGGCGTAGAGGAACTTCACGTTGTCCTTGGCGGCGGCCGCCTTGGCGCCGTTCTGGACGATGTCCCAGAAGGTGTCGCCCTCACCGGAGTGGCTGACCATGCCGATGGTCAGCCGGGGCGTACCGGCGGTCTTGCCGCCGCTGCCGGACGCCCCGGGCTTGCTTTCGGAGCCCTTTCCCCCGGAGCTGCTGCATCCGGTGACCAGCGCGAGGGCCGCCACCAGGGCCGCCGCGCTGAGGACATTGACGGGTCGAGCCATACGTACGTTTCGCACGCCGATCATCGTGGGACCGCCTTTCTCCCGGCCGCCTGAATGCGGCTGGAAGAGTTCTAAGGCGCCCACGGAGCCACGTCAATACTTTGTCCGAACATTCTGACGCGGGCCTGCACCATATCCGGACATAGCCACTCGCATCACCCCTCCCTACGGGCCCAGGGCAGGCGCCGGCCGGACTCCGAAAGAGGATCACCCGCCCGACAATCCCCGCCGAAAACCCCACGCAAAACACCCACGCAAACACCCACAGAAAACATCACGAAATCACGGCGAAGACACAACCACGGCACAACGAAGGGGCCGCCGGACTTTCCGGCGACCCCGAAGACGACATACCGACGCGCCCCTCCCGAAGCGCTCAGGGGCGGACCAGCAGCTGGAATTCGAAGGCGTAGCGCGAGGCGCGGTAGACGTGCGAGCCGAACTCGACCGCGCGCCCGGTGTCGTCGAACGTCGTCCGCTGCATCGTGAGCAGCGGGGCACCCTCGGGCTCGTCGAGCCGCTGCCCCTCCTCGGCCGTCGCGGCCCGGGCGCCGACGGCCTGACGGGCGCTGTGCAGGGTGATCCCGGCCGACCGCATGAGCCGGTACAGGCCGGTCTCCTCCAGCTCGGCGGTCTCCAGCCTGAGCAGCCCGGCGGGCAGGTGGTTGCGCAGATGGGCCACGGGCTCACCGTGCGTCAGCCGCAGCCGCTCGACCAGCGCGACCTCCGCGCCCTCGGCGATGCCCAGCGCGGCGGCGACCTCGGCGTCGGCCTCGGTGGTGGTGTTGAGCAGCACGCGGGTGGCCGGCTTCTGCCCGGCCGCCTCCAGGTCGTCGTAGAGGCTGCTCAGCTCCAGGGGGCGCTTGACCTGGCTGTGCACGACCTGGGTGCCGATGCCGCGGCGGCGCACCAGCAGCCCCTTGTCGACCAGCGACTGGATCGCCTGCCGCACGGTCGGCCGGGACAGCCCGAGCCGGCCGGCCAGCTCGATCTCGTTGCCGAGCAGACTGCCGGGGGCGAGCCTGCCGTTCTCGATCGCCGCCTCCAGCTGTTGGGACAACTGGAAGTACAGCGGGACCGGGCTGCTCCGGTCCACGCTGAACTGGACGGGGCTCTCGGCGCCCAGGGCATCTTCTGTATCGCGTTTCCCCACGCTGGCGAGCGTATCCGCCCCGGCAGATGACGGGAAGTCCAGAGGTCACATTGTCCGGACAAGGACTACCACCCGAGGGCCTGTGATCGGCTGATCGGCCAGGGCAGGCCGCGCCCGCGCCGAGTCCCTGCGCACGCGTGGCCTTTTCTGATAGCCAGTGAGACCCCGACCGAGGAAGCCCCGTGTCCGTACGCCGTGTCGTCCCCGACATCCACTCCGACGCCCTGGAGGAGAACCGCACATTCTACGGCCTGCTGGGCTTCGAGGAGGTCATGAACCTGGGCTGGGTCATGACCCTCGCCTCCCCCGCCAACCCCACCGCACAGCTCATCTTCATGACCGAGGACCGGACCGCCCCCGTCACCCCCGACATGAGCATCGAGGTCGACGACGTGGACGCGGTGTACGCCACCCTGCTGGCCGCCGGCGCCGAGATCGTCCACCCCCTCCAGAACGAGGAGTGGGGCGTACGCCGCTTCTTCACCAAGGACCCCAACGGCCGGGTCGTGAATGTGCTCGGGCATGCGGCGGAGCGCGGCACGGCCACCTGAGCCCTCCCGCTACTTCATCCACTCCTCCTCGTACCCGTGGTACGTCCCGTCGTGGGTGGCCAGATGGACCCACTGGTTCACATAGGCCGTGAACTCGGTGTCGCCGCGGGGCAGGGCGTAGGCCTTCTCGGAGAACGTGAAGGGCTTGTCCGGGTGGACCGGGCAGAGTTCGGGGTGGATTTTGGCCTGGTAGCGGGTCTCGCTGGCGTCCGTCATCATCACGTCGGCGCGGCCCGCGACGATCTCGTCGAAGATCGTGGTGTTGTCGGGATGGACCTTGAGGGTGGCTCGCTTGATGTGGGCGCGGGCGAACTCCTCGTTGGTGCCGCCGGGGTTGACGATGACGGTCGTGCCCGGCCGGTCGATCTGCTCCAGGGTCTGGTACCTGTCCTGGTCCGTGCAGCGCGCGATGGGCGTCTTGCCGTCCGTGCGGGTCGGCTCGCTGAAGGAGACGGAGCGGGCGCGCGGGAGGGTGATGGACACCCCGCCCATGGCGATGTCGCAGCGGCCGGCCGACAGGTCGGCGACGAGCCGGGCCCAGGTCGTGGCGACATAACGGGGCCTGGCGTCCAGGCTCTTGGCGAGGTCCTGAGCCATCTCGATGTCCACTCCGCGGTACCTGCCGGTCGCGGGGTCGAGGTGGCTGAAGGGGCGGTAGTCACCGGTGGTGCAGACGCGCAGCACGCCGCGCCGGGGGACGGTGTCGAGGGCCGTGGCCTTCTTGCCGGCCGCCGATACGGCTCCCCCGGGCGCGGCGGGGGCTTGGGAGGCGGCCGGGGCGGCGGCGGTGACGGCGAGCAGACAGGCGAGGGCGGACAGGGTGGCGGCGCGCTTCATATGGGCTCCTGTGGCTCCTGTGGCTCCTGGTCGGGCGGTCACGCGCTCGGCCGCGGTGCGCGCCGGGCAGGAAACGGCGCGCAGGGCGGCATGATCACATGGCCGAAGCGCTCAGCGTGGCAGAGCCGTTGGCCGCGGTGAACCCCTCGACCGGCCGGTGGGAGGGGACCGCCGCGGAAGCCTCGGGGCCGTCAGTCGTCGTAGAGGCCCACGGCGGGGCCTGACTCCTGATCCGGAGTGGCCTCGGCGAGGCGAGTGAGGAGTTCGGCGGCGCGCTTGGCGACGGTGTCGCGGTCGCCTTCGGAGAGCGCCGAGCCCATGCCGACGGCGACGGCGCCGGCAGCGATCCACTCCGGTGCGCTGTCGAGCGTCACCCCGCCCGTCGGCAGCAGCGGCACCTGCGGCAGGGCGGCGCGGACGTCCCTGAGCCAGGACGGGTCGTGCGCCGAGGCGGGGAACAGCTTGACGGCGTCCGCGCCCAGTTCGAGTGCGCGGACCATCTCGGTCGGCGTCGACACTCCGGGGAAGACCGGGACGCCGTAGCGGTGGCCGGTGCGGATGACCTCGGCGTCCAGGCTCGGTGAGACCAGGTAGCGGGCGCCTGCGTCGACCGCCATCCGGGCCGACACCCCGTCAAGGACCGTGCCCGCGCCGATGACCGCGTCATCACCCAGCTCGCGGGTCAGCGTCGTGACCGCCTCCAGCGCGAAGGGGGTGGTGAGGGATATCTCCAGGCTCGTGATGCCGGCGGACAGCAGGGTGTCGGCCGTGGCGCTCGCCTCGTCGTACGTCGTGCTGCGGACGATGGCGAAAACTCGCTGCGCCAGTGCGGCCCGGGTGATCTCCCAGCGATACACGGCAGTTCGCCGTCCTTCCTTTTCTTCAGCGCCTCATGCCGACTCGCCAGACCCATGGCGGATACGGCCTTTACGGGGCGCGCCGCGGCAGCTGACCGCACATGGTCCCTTGTCCGCCGATGCCCGCCCGCTCCTCGTTTCTACCGAAACGCTACCGGGAACCACTGACAATCGTGCCTCGGGGGTGCGCCCCATGCGCCCCTTCCGCCAAGAAGGCGAGAAAAGGCAGGTAAAAGGGGGCGCACAGCACGGCGGGGGGGGGGGGGGGGGGGGGGGGGGGGGGGGGGGGGGGGGGGGGGGGGGGGGGGGGGGGGGGGGGGGGGGGGGGGGGGGGGGGGGGGGGG